>CAYMLL010000177.1:0-15758 GCA_964390645.1 uncultured Planctomycetia bacterium
TCGCCGGAGGTGTGGGTGAGCGCATGGCGCGCAACATCATCGATACCGCCGCGACGATCGTCGCGAGCGGCAACATCGGCTGTCTGACGCAGGTCCGCCACCACCTGGAGCGTCTCGCCTCCGGGATCGAGGTGCTGCACACGATCGAGGTCATCGATCGCGCTTACGATCAGGCTTGCGAGCTATAGGAGAGTGGCGAGCGACTTTCCGAGGAGCCCGGGCTTCTCGAGGAAGGGCCAGTGATCGTAGGGACGGGTGCCGTCCGGCTCGGCGATCAGGGTGACGTCCTTCCAGTCGTGGTGGGCCGCGATGAGGGCTTCGTAGCGAGCGATGGTCTTCCGGCCGCGCACTGCCCGGTCTGCCGTGCCCTGCGCGAGAATGACCTTCTTGCCGGCACGGGGTATCGCCGGCGGGGCGCCATCGCCGCAGAGCTCGCGTCCTCTGGTGACCTGAACATAGCTCTGTCGCGCGACCGTGTGCGAGGAGTAGCCGACCGGCAGGCGGAGAGAGAGCTCGCGGATCTCGTCGATGCCGGTGTGATACAGACGTCGCATCGTCGCGGGAGTGGCGACGCTCGACAGGTTGCGCAGGAGCGGCACGGCGAGAATGTTCCCACCGAGGATTGCTCCGAGGGTCACGCAGTCCGACCACGCCGGTGCGCTGAGGACGGCGATGTCCGGAGCGTTCCAGTCACGCTCCTCCCACAATGGAGCGCAGACTCCACCTCCCCAGGAGTGATGGAACTGGATCGAGACCGTGTTCCGGGGCCGCGCGTCGATGGCGGAGAGGATGCGACGGCGGTACTCGTCGTTGTCCGGACTCGACGGCGTCAGACGTGCTCCCGGCGGCAGCCGCTTCCGCACGATCGCGTGTCCCTCGTAACCCGGTGGCACGACCGCACGAATGGTGAAGCGCGCCCGGTCGAGTAGCGAACGTACGACGTCGTCCTTTCGGGCGTCGGCGCGAAGGCGCGCGGCGATGGCGCTGGCGAGCTGGATGCTCTCGAAGATCCCGGGAATGACGAGCAGGTCGACGACGACGTCACCGTCTGCGATCTCGTCGAGCGTGACGTGAGTGATCTCGGCCAAGCGAATCAGGGCGGGTCGCGCACCAGGAGCTTGCCGTCGGTGCCAAACTGGTACTTCCAGAAGATCGGCACGAAGGCGATCCTCTGGTACCGATAGGTCCAGCGGTTGCTTTCGAGGATCTTCTCGCGCGGCAGGTCGGCGGTCGGGGTCGTGATGTCGATGTGGCTCGGGTATCCGATCGCCAGCAGCACTTCCTTCTTTGTCATGCCGATCGCGGCCTGGCCGCGGTCGACGAGCTTCCGGTTCGCGTCGCTGACTTCCTCGAGCCTGATCGCGGCCCGATCCCGGACGAAGTGCTTGTCGATGAAGCGGCGGATACCGCTGTCGCTGACCGCGAAGGGCGTGTCCTGAAAGTGCATCCGACAGGAGATTCCGTCGATCTCGAGATCGATCCACCGACTGCTGTACATCAGGATCTCGGCCGGACTGCCGGCCGGGAGCACGTCCGGGTGGACGAGGTAGCTCGAGCGGTAGATGGTCTTGTGGAGGCCATCCTGCTTTCCGCGCATCGTGTGGCGGGTGAAGAACCCGCCCCGGGTGGTGTCGCTCGTGACCGGCACGGGCTGATAGACGCAGGATACGACCCCGAGCAGGACCGGCAAGGCGAGACCGAGGGCTCCGGCACGCAGGAGGGCCGGTCTCTTCGTTCTCTGCATTCTCTTCATCGCGCTCTCCCTCAGTTCTTGAAGGGGGCTTTCTCCGGTGACGACGTCGTGTGCCGATGTCGACGGGCGAATCGGTCTTCCCGACGGCCCGGAAGGAGGCATTCGTGGACGACCGTCAGGGTTTATACGGGATCGTCTGGCCGATCACAAACAAGTTGTCAGCCCGAAGGCGCTACGGTATGTTCATCGTCTTCCGTCCGCGGTCTCCGATGTGATTCTCACCGGAGGCTGCCGGCTCCCGACGCGAGACACGACCCGCTGGAGAAAGCCCAACAGTGAGCGAAGCGATCGATTCCTCGGGCCTCGCGGCCAGGCAGCAGACGGCGCGAGAGTTGCTGGATGCCCAAGTTCGCGAGATCGTCGCCTGGCACTTCAGCCCCGAGACGGGCTGCCCCTTCTGGCTCGACTACGCGAAGGATCTCGGCTGGGATCCGCGCTCGGAGATCGAGTCCTTCGACGACCTGCGCAGGTTTCCCCTCTTCGAGGACGAGTGGCTGCGTGGCGGTCCCGTTCGTCGCTGGTTGCCGGCAGCGTATGCCGACCAGCCCGCGTTCGTCTTCGAGACCGGTGGCACGACCGGCGTGCCGAAGAGCCGCGTCGCGGTGAACGACTTTCGCATCGACTACGAGATGTTCAGCGAGACACTTCCGGACGAGCATTTCCCGCCGGGATCGAGCTGGCTGATGCTGGGTCCTTCCGGGCCGCGCCGGCTGCGCCTCGCTGTCGAGCACCTCTGTCAGCACCGTGGAGGGATCTGCTTCTGCGTCGACCTCGACCCGCGATGGGTCATCAAGCTGATCAAGAAGGGCTGGACCGAGCAGATCGAGGCTTACAAGCAGCACGTCATCGACCAGGCCGTCTCGCTCCTCGGCGCCGGCCACGAGATCCGCTGCATCTTCACCACGCCGAAGCTCCTCGAGGGGCTGGCGATGGAACTCGAGAGCCGCGGCATGAGCCTGAGGGAGTGCGGCGTTACCGGGATCTTTTCGGGCGGCACGGAGTTCACGCCGCAGTGGACACGATTTGCGACCGAGGAGCTCATCCCGGGCGTCTACATGACGCCGACTTACGGCAACACGCTGATGGGCCTCGCGTGCTCGAAGCCGGTGACGCCGGATGACGGCTACAAGATCGCGTACTACGCTCCGCAGCCGCGCGCGGTGATCGAGGTGGTCTCCTTCGATGACCCCGAGAAGGTCGTCGGCTACGGTGAGACCGGTCGTGTCCGGCTGACGACGTTGACCCGCGAGTTCTTCGTCCCGGGCTTTCTCGAGCGAGATGAGGGCGAGCGTGAGCAGCCGATCGACCTCTATCCGTGGGATGGCATCAGCGGCGTGCGGCCGTTCAGCGCGCTCGGGACGTCGACCACGGTCGGCGTTTACTGAGATCTACCGAGATATCGAAAGACGCAGCAGGAGGCAGTGCCGTGCTTGATATCCCCGTGCTCCGCTGGGGCGAGCCGTACCGCAGTCTCGAGCAGGACGAGATCCGTCACTTCATCACCGGAGAGTCGATCGCTCGAGTCTCGCAGGCGAACACCGGCGTCCTGGCGCGGGACGCTCGCAAGGCGCGTCGCGCTCGTGACGTCCTGCGGGAGATCCCGGCCAGGGAGCTCGTCGAGAAGCTGAAGAACGCGGCGGACCTCTACCTCGAGGCGACACTGCCGATGGGCGACGGCGATCAGTCGCCGGCGGACTTCGCTCGTCAGCAATCCTCGACGACCGGTCTTCCCGAGCACATGTGCCTCGGCAACATGTCGAAGAATCACTTCGTGCTCACTCACATGGACCAGATGCTCGACGCGTTGACTCGGGGGCTCGACCTCGACATCTTCACGCGAGGCTACGGCATCGAGGATCGTGGTGTCATCCTCAGCTACCAGGCGCAGTGCGATGCGCTCGGCCTCGTGCTGCCCTCCAACTCGCCGGGTGTGCACACGCTGTGGCTGCCGGTCATCCCGCTGCAGATCGGCCTCGTCCTCAAGCCGGGCCCGCAGGAGCCGTGGACGCCGTACCGTATGGCCGCGGCCTTCGAGCAGGCGGGCGTGCCGAAGGAGGCCATCGCGATCTATCCCGGGGGAGCGGCGATGGGCGCCGAGGTCGTCAACCGTTGCCGGCGGACGATGATCTTCGGCGGCACGCCTACCGTCGAGCGCTACAAGGGGGACCCGCGTGTGCAGGTTCACGGTCCCGGCTTCAGCAAGGTCATCTTCGGCGACGACTGTGTCGACGACTGGGAGAAGCACATCGATCTCATCGCCGATAGCGTCTACCTCAACAGCGGTCGTGGCTGCATCAACTGCTCCGGCGTCTGGGTGTCTCGTCACGGTCGAGAGATCGCCACCGCCATCGCGGACCGTATCGGTCCGATCGAGGTCCGGCCACCGGAGGATCCCGAGGCCAAGCTCGCGGCATTCACCGTCCCCGGTATGGCGCAGGCCGTCTCCGGCATGATCGACGCCGACCTTGCGGAGGATGGTGTCGACGACATGACCGCGAAGTTCGGGTCGCGCCTCGTGGAGCTCGACCGCTGCGACTATTTGCGTCCCACGGTCATCTACTGCGACTCGCCTTCACGCGCCGCGGCGTCGAAGGAGTACATGTTCCCCTTCGTCACGGTGGTGGAGTGTCCCGAGAACGAGATGATCGACAAGATGGGCGGCACGCTCGTCTGCTCGGCGATCACGGAGAACGAGGCCTTTGCCGCGCAGCTCGCCGACGCTGTCCACATCGACCGGCTCAACATCGGTCCGATCCCGACGATCAAGCTCGACTGGCTGCAGCCGCACGAGGGGAGCATCGTCGAGTTCCTCTTCCGGGCGCGTGCCTATCAGACGCCTCAGGCTCGTCTGAGTGGGTCGGCGTAGAGCTCTCTCACGAGGGCTCGGATTGCGTCAGCGAGTACCGGGTGGCGAGATCTCTCAGCTCCGCCGTGCGCGGCGACGAATCGGCGCGCGAGCTCCGGTGGGCCTTCCTCAGATAGAACGCCTCGTCTCCCAGCGAGTTCCGCAGCTTCGCCTCGAGCTCTTGCGCCTGCTCCGGCGACTGGGGCCAGCACTCGTCGATCCAGTCCAGGAGCGGCGAGATGAAGCCGATCTGAGTCTCGCAGCAGGGGGCGAGCGCACGGTGAGCCTTGAGATCCTGGCGTGACAGGACATCGAAGAGCGTCACGTTCTCGGGGTAGAAGATGTCGCCGTGGAGGAACTCCAGGACGCGGCTCTCGTAGTCACGAGCCGCCAGGAGCGAGTCTCCGAGCCGGGCGGTCCAGGGGCAGATGACCATCTTGGCGATGGCCTGGTCCTCGGCTGCTCCGAGGAACCGGAGCAGCGTCAGCGCGTTGCCCATCGCAGCCGCGTACTGCGGAGCGGTGGCGTGGATCACGACGGGAATCTCGCTGAAGCGCCGGCTGAGGTCGTTGCGCCCGGCCGGGTCGAAGTTCTCGAAGAGCCACTGGAGAATGTGGCAGCCCTGCTGGTCGATTCCGGTCTGCCCTCCGCTGTGAGCGAGGGAGTAGTAGACGCCGTGGCGTTCGCCGTCGGACCGGACGTAGCCCGGATCCTTCGTCTCGAGGAGGCGTTGCGTTTCCGCCTCGATGAAGCTGTGGACGTAGGGGTAGGCGACCGGCCGCACGAGGCCCTCGAACATGTCGGGGTCGCGGGGACCACCTTCGCCGGCTCCGTGCTCGAACCAGATTCCGGACCAGGGCATACGGTCATCCTCGACATCCGGGCGGACCCTTCTTTGGGGATTCCGGCGTCCACCTCCCGTGGGGCGTCCGATTGACCGGGCGGATGCCCGGGAGTATCGTGAGGCGGTTCCGGAAGCTCAGGCGAGCGATCGAAAGCAAGGAGAGAGGACTCATGTCATCCCGAAGCCGACTCACTCTTGCCGCTGTGACCGCGTGGTTGATGGCGGCCACGTATCCAGCCGTTGCGGAGGACTCCACGGGGCCGAAGAAGGCGCACTGGATCACCCCGGCGAATGCCGACCCCGCCGTGGTCGAGAAGAACGACCCGGACTTCTCGATCCAGGGCGAGTACGCCGGTGAATGGCTCTCTCCGGGTGGCGAAGGCACAGCGATCGGCGTACAGGTCAAGGCTCTGGGGCGTGGCAAGTTCCAGATGCACGTCTTTCAGGGCGGCTTGCCGGGCGACGGCTGGAATCCGAAGAGCAAGAAGGTCGGGCCCACGAGCCTGGCGCGCAAGGACGGCAAGGTCACCGGTGTCGACCCGAAGGGAAACACGATCAACATCGAGAACGGCAAGCTTATCGGCACCGACAAGAAGGGCAAGCGGCTCGCCGTTCTTGCCCGCGTCGAGCGCGAGAGCCGGACCCTCGGGATGAAGCCACCCGAGGGCGCGCTGGTTCTCTTCGATGGCACCGACGCGGAGGGCTGGGAGCCGATTCGCGACCGCAGGCTCAAGAAGACCTTCAGCGCGCTCACTGACAAGGGCCACCTTCTTCGTGGCACTCGGTCGAAGAAGAAGTTTCAGAGCTGCAAGCTCCATCTCGAGTTTCGCGTGCCGTGGGAGCCGAACAGCGGCGGCCAGGGTCGTGGCAACAGCGGTGTTTACGTGCAGCAGCGTTACGAGGTGCAGGTGCTCGACTCCTTCGGAGATCCGCCGGCTCAGGGGCACTGCGGCGGCATCTACTCGATCGCCACGCCACCCTTCGTCATGAGCTACCCGCCGCTGCGGTGGCAGACCTACGATATCGAGTTCACGAAGGCGGAGTTCGAGCCGGCGCAGAAGGGCAAGGGCCGGCCGAAGCGCGTCAAGGACGCGACGATCTCCGTCTGGCACAACGGAGTCCAGATTCACGAGAACGTGAAGATCTTTCGTGATCGGACGACGGCCTCGCCGAAGAGCGAGGGGCCGGGTCCCGAGTCGATCTTCCTTCAGGACCACGGTCACTGGGTCGTCTATCGCAACGTCTGGATCGTCGAGAAGTGAGCGACCGTCCGGGTGGTCCTTCGCTCGGGGAGGATGGGGCCACGGTGGGCGGGGACATCCGCTCCGAGGGCGACGTCAACCTCTCGCCTCGCCGAGCGGAGTGGTCGCGAGCGCACATCGACGAAGAGACTCGAGCGCTGCTGGCCGAGGACGCGCGCCTCTTCCTCCACCAGTCGCTTTCGACCCCGTGCCTGGATGTGCTGGGCTCGGCGGAGGGTATCTGGATTGAGGATCTTGCCGGCCGTCGCTGGATGGACTTTCACGGCAACAACGTCCATCAGGTCGGATTCGGTCATCCGAAGGTCGTCGAGGCGATCCGGAATCAGCTCGAGAGGCTGCCGTTCTGCACGCGGCGTTTCACGAACGAGACGGCGATTCGACTGGCACGGAGGCTGACCGACCTGGCGCCCGGTGACCTGGACCGCGTGCTCTTCGCTCCGGGAGGCACGAGCGCGATCGGCATGGCGCTCAAGCTGGCGCGAGCAGTCACCGGTCGGCACAAGACCGTCTCGATGTGGGACTCCTTCCACGGCGCATCGCTGGACGCGATCTCGATCGGTGGTGAGGCCGCCTTTCGCCGGGATGCCGGGCCGCTGCTCCCCGGCTGCGAGCACGTCCCGCCGCCGGACTCGTATCGCTGTGTCTGGGACTGTGGCGGCGACTGCACGCTGAAGTGCGCCGACTACATCGACTACGTCCTCCGGAAGGAGGGCGACGTCGCGGCGGTCATCGCCGAGACGGTGCGCTCGACGCCCTTCGTACCGGCCCCCGACTACTGGCGGACCGTGCGTGCGGCGTGCGACCGTCACGGCGCGCTCTTGATACTCGACGAGATCCCGAACTGTCTCGGACGCACCGGCAAGATGTTCGGCTGCGAGCACTACGAGGTCGTTCCGGACATGCTCGTGATCGGCAAGGGGCTCGGGGGTGGAGTCTTTCCGCTGGCCGCGTTGATCGTGCGTGAGGAGCTGAACGTCGCTGCGGGGCGTGCGCTCGGCCACTACACACACGAGAAGAGTCCCGTCGCTTGCGCCGCGGCGCTGGCGGCGCTCGAGGTCATCGAGGAGGAAGGCCTCGTGGAGAACGCTCGCCTCGTGGGGGAGATGGCGCTCGACAGGTTGCGCCGGGTGGCAGAGCGTCAGCCGCTCATCGGTGACGTCCGAGGCCTGGGGCTGCTGCTCGGCGTCGAGCTCGTCTGCGACCGTGCGACGCGCACACGCGCGGTCGAGGAGGCCGAGCAGGTGATGTACGCCGCGCTGTCCCGGGGGCTCTCCTTCAAGGTGACGATGGGCAACGTCCTGACGCTGACGCCGGCGCTGACCATCACCATGGAGGAGATGCAGAGCGCGCTCGAGATTCTCGAGGAGAGCATCGCGACTCTCGGGTGAGTGTCCCTCCGTCCCCGGGCCGCCGTTGGTGGGCGACTCTCAGCGTTTCTTCATCTTGAACTCGACCTTGAACTCGCCGGTGGGCGCGACGCCGGTGAGGTGTATGCAGAGCTCGATGTTGCCGGTTGCGTCTGCTTTGCCCTCGAAGGCCGACGGGAGAAGCTTCCACGGCCCCTTGCCGATGCGCCACTGTAGACAGCCCATATTGCGGCTGTTCCAGCTGTGGTTGCTGATGCCCGCCGGGCCGAATGCCTGGCCCTGCCACATCATCGATCCGGACGGAGTGAGCGTGAAGCGCTGCTTCTTCTTCACCTGGAGCTTCGTGTCGAGGAGGCCTTTCGAGCCCTCCATGTGCTGCGAGTTGACCTTGAAGACCCTCTGGATCACGAGGTCGCCGTAGGCGATGTGCCGGATGTCGCTGATCGGAATCGTCAGCTTCAGGCGGCCGCGCTCGATGCGCAGGGTCTTGTCAAGGATGTGTCCCTTGATCGTGAAGCGCTTCGTGACGATCTCATCGCGGTCGTCGAGGTAGACGCCTTCGACGTTCTCGAAGCTCTCCTGGATCTCGGCGAGCGGGGCGGCGATCTCCTTGTCCTCGGCGACCTTCCGGGCGTCCGAGACGAGAAGGTAAGCTCCGTGTCCGAGTGCGGTGATCGCCTTCACGACATTCTCGTTTCTCGGATCCTTGCGCAGAGATGTGAGTAGCGTCGTGAAGCGCACGGTGTCTTCGCGGCTCAGTCGCGGATGGAATCTCACCCGGACGATCTCCTCGAACGGCACGGTGAGCTCGCCGTATCTTGTCAGCACGTTGAGGCGCTTCTCCGCGAGCGATCCGACGATCGCCTGGCCGCCGGCCAGCGCGAAGGTCGGGGGGGAGCGTGTTGTCGCCTCCGTCTTCTCGGTGCTCCGGCCCGGCCCGGCGCTCTCCTGGGCGCGGACGTGGGGCAGCGCCGTGACAGCAAGCAGCGGGGCGAGCCGCCGAAGAGCGGTCAGCAAAGCAGGGCGATTCGACATCCAGAGGCTCTCCGGGGATCGCTCGTCGTTCCGGTAGAAGGCCTCTTCATGCTAACTGTCGGGCTCAGCCCACGCAATCGACGCTCAACGGCACCTCGAAGCTCCGCTGCGGTGGGTACAACTTCAGGACCTCGCTCATCGTCCCGAAACGGAAGCGCGTCAACAGCTTCTCGAGCTTGCGCTCCGTTGACCTCAGCCCGGTGTAGTGTCTCAGACGGGACTTCAGCGGCCCGTGAAGACGCGGCTGGAGCGGGTCCAGCTCCCAGGGATGGAGGTAGACAACGCCTGGCTGGCGGTCGACCCGATGCACGTGCTCGAGGGCACGGCGGGAGTAGAAGGAGGGGAAGATGCGGAGGTAGCCGCCACCGGGTCCGGGGAGATTTCGACCGAACTTGCGGACGGTGGTCATCGGGAACTCGATGATGTCGGCACCACTCGCGAGACGGGCGTTGACCGCGAATCGAGGAAACCCGTCGAAGCCGTAGATGTCGTGTCGGATCGGGAAGACGCTCGAGTCGATGGTGAAGCCCAGCTCGCCGAGCACGTCGAGCGCCCAGGCCGAATGCGGCGTGATCGAGTAGCACGGCGCTCGGTAGGCGCGGACGGGCACGCCGGCGACGTCCTCGATCACGTGGATCGCTTTCTCGGTGTCGGCGCGGAACTCGTCGGGCGTCAGCGTGTAGATCAGCCGGTGCCAGTAGCTGTGGCAGCCGATCTCGTGACCGCGGTGGACGATCTCCTTGACGAGGCGCGGGCACCGGTGCGCGATCCAGCCGAGCGTGAAGAAGGTGCCCTTCACGTCGTGACGGTCGAAGAGATCGAGGACGCGCATCGTGCTCGACTCGACCCGCAGATCGTAGCGGCCCCAGTTCTCTTGACCGATGACGGAGCGAAATGCCTCGACCTGGAAGTAGTCCTCGACGTCGACCGTCAGCGCGTTGATGATCTCTCGCGGCGAGTCGTCGCTCGACCGCGCGTCTCCTTGACTGGTGCTCGGGTGCGCGCTCATCGCGATCTATCTGGCGCCGCCATTGTAGAGCACGGTCCGGATCGTGTTGAGGACGATCAGGCAGTCGAATCCGAGCGACATGTGCTTGATGTAGTAGAGGTCGTAGCGCAGCTTCTCCTCGGTGCTCTCGACGGACCCGCCGTAGTGGAACGCTACCTGCGCCCAGCCGGTGACACCAGGTCGCACGAGGTGTCGTTGTGAGTAGTGCGGGATCTCCTTGACGAGCTGCTCGACGAATTCTGGACGCTCCGGACGCGGCCCGACGAAGCTCATGTCGCCGCGCAGCACGTTGAAGATCTGTGGCAGCTCGTCGATGCGGGTCTCGCGCATGATCCGTCCCCATCCGGTCACACGGGGATCGTTCTTCTGCGCCCAGGTAGCACCGTTCTTCTCGGCGTCGACGCACATCGAGCGGAATTTCAACAGCGTGAACGAGTTGCCACCCTGGCCGGTGCGCGTCTGCCGGTACAGGACAGGGCCGCGTGAGGAGAGCTTGATGATGATCGCCGCGAGGACCATCACGGGGATCGCCGGCAGCAGCAACAGCAGCGCCATGGACTTCTCGAAGATCGACTTCGTCATCCAGCGGAACTGGGTCATCACGAGATTGCCGCGATAGAGGAAGTCCAGTGGAGTGAAGTCCTCCAGGAGCACACGGCGCGCGATGGACTCGTAGAACTCACCGATATACAGGACGCGAACTCCCGAGAGCTTGCAGGTGATCAGGTAGTCGGTCGGCAGTCGGGGGCTGTTTCGGGGCAGCGAGATGATGATCGTGTCCACGTCGTGAGAATCGACGAAGTCACGGATCTGGCCGATCATCCCGGCGATGGGACAGCCGTGGACGTCGCCCCCGACCCGGGTTTCATCCGTGTCGAGCGCAGCGACGAAGTGGCAGACGTCTCCGTGTCCTCCCTTTCGCGCCTCCCTGATGGTCTCCACCGTCCTCGGCCCGGTTCCGAGGACGATCACGTTTCCGAGAGGGGGGCGGTCGGAGAACAACCGCAGGATCAAGAATCGCTCGATGGCCACCAGCGACACGAACTGAAGGAAGACGACGCATATGCTGTAGGGCGCCATCGTGAACTGCTCTCCCACGCCCAGCTGGAAGACGACGTAGGAGGGCGCCACCAGGGCCACGCTGAACGCGAGAGCGCGTCCGAACTGGCGGAAGAGGTCCCGGCCACTGTAGATCGTCTCGCGAGAGTAGAGGCCGAAGCTCCAGAAGCTGAACTGCACCGCCGCCGTGTTGAACAACGCGCACGCCGCGAGGATGATCGAGTGCGCCTGCGCGAGCACTCCTGTCGAGAACTCGCCGACGAATCGAGGGAAGGGCCACGACCAGAAGAGGAGGTTGAGCGCGACGATTTCGAAGCAGACCGTCGCCGCGATCCGTGGAGTGAACGAATGACGAACGACCGACAGCATGATCCGGAGACCTTCCCTCCCGAGGCGGTCGACTTGCGGCGACCGCGGTGATCGAGGACGGGAGACCGGTAGCTGGCCTCTCTCCGCCGGAAAAGAGTACCATCCACGACCGATTGCGCTATCGACGTGGAATACCGGCCCTTACCGGGTCCCGACTCCCCCTCGCTCGTTCCTGGAACCCGCGTCCTCAGCCGTCTTCTGACCCCACGGGTCAGTCGTCTTCCGGCGCCACGCGCTCCAACGCGCTTCGTGGCACCCAGGAATCCGTGCCGTCCAGCAGACGGACCTGCAGCCAGCCGTTCTCGGACTTTCCGCGGAGCTCGACCTCTGTCCCCGGTGGGAAGGCGAGGGTGCTTTCGTCGCGGCCGTGTTGCGTGTGCGAGGGCTGGTACTGCTCGCCGGGACCGGTTCGGCCTTGCGCGTCGAGGACGACGACCGCTGCGCGTGTCGGGCTCTTTGTCAGGCCCTCGTGTGCCAGAGAGATCAGGAACGCCGTGGACACGGTGAGGCTGACGTAGCCGAGCATGGCGAGGGGACCATTCCACGCGGAGCGCTTGCGCAGCAGGATCTCCGCCGCGAAGAGAACCCATGCGAGCGGAAAGAGGATCGAGCCGAGGAAGTACCGCAGGTGAAAGTTGCGCTCGCGGTGCCAGAACAGGAGCGAGTCCGCCAGCGATGCTGCCGTCTCGTCGCGTGCCGACACCGGCAGCTTCTCACGCAGATGGTCGAGGCCTTCGCGCGCCCGCGCATTGCCGGGGTCGGCCGCGAGCGCGCGTCGATAGAAGAGCACCGCTTCTCCGTTGGCACCCGCGAACGCGAAGCTGTTCGCCGCGTTCGTCAGCACCTCCGTGGAGACGAGTCCCGCCTTCCACGCGGCCACGAACTCCGCCGCGGCGGCGCGATAGCGTCGCGCGTTCGCCGCCCGGTCGCTCGGATGGTCCTTCCAGTGCACCACGGCCTCATCGAACTTCGCGAGTCCGAGTCGGAAGTGATCCTCGGGAGACGAGTCCGTGGGCGAGGCCGTGCACGGTGTCGTCAGCAGCGCGATGACCATGACGCGTATCAACAACGCTCGACCTCCGTGAGGATCTCGACCGCCGAGCGCGCCAGCTCGCCACCCGGTCTTGACGCAGCGCCGAAGCGTCCGGCCAGAAGAACCTCGAGGCAGTCGACGGCTCGCTTCGTAAGCTCGGTGTCGGCGCCTCTCTGCGACAGAACGGCTTGCAGCTGCTCGGGAGTGATCTCGCCCGGCGGCATGGCGAAGCGGTCCCGGAAGAAACCCTGGTAGGCCGCCGACACGGCCTCGGGATCCCCGCTGGCGCTGGTGAGCGCGGCGCGCGCGGTCGACAGCGCTCGTCCCCGGGCGCGAAGCACCGGATCCTTGCGTCGAAATCGACGCAGGAGCAGCAGGGCGGCGAAGGCCAGTGGCGGCGCACCGAGGCCGATGAGGAAAGGCGCGTCGAGGAGTCGTCGGTGGACGACGAGTGACGGCACGGGCGCTCCGGTGTGCTGGAAGTTGGGTGGAACGCCGCTCTCCTCCACGACGAACGTCGTGGGCGACGTCGACTCCGACGATCTCGGGCTTGCGGGTCGACTCGGCCCGATCGCCGACTCGGCGCCGACCGTGTGTGCCGCGCTGACCTCGATCGGGATCGGTTTCGACAGCGCGTTCCTGTACTTGCGCTCCCACGGGTCGTAGTAGGGGAAGGGAAGCGCCGGAATCCGGGTGACGTCGTCGCGCAGCGCACGCACGACCTGGCGGAAGATCTTGGTGCCCTCGAAGATCTCGCCGGCGTCGACGTCACGGTTGACGCGGAAGTCCTTCGTCAGCGAAGCGATCTGCGTCCAGTCCGGCGCGGAGAGATCCTCCAGGATGCCGCTGCCCGTCACCGTGATCTCGAGCTGGATGGGATCAAAGGCTCGTACCTTCGTGTCCGTGGTCTCGACGGAGATCGTGTAGCGTCCGACGGCACCGGTGAATCCCGGCGGTTGACCCTGGCGGGGCAGGTCGTGAACCCGGTAGACGACGCTCTCGGAGCGGCCGCTGAAGGCTCTCTTTTCCGGCACGCGTACGACCCGGCCGAAGATATCCCGCCTTCGCACCTCGTTGCCCGTCGTGAGCTCCACCTTTGCCGTGGCCTTGCCCAGCTCGTAGGTGGTGGTCTTGCGAGGGACGACGTCGAAGGCGAAGACGAGAGTCGCGTAGGCGTGGCCGCTTTCCGTGACGTTGAAACCTCTCTGGACGATGAGCTCGTTGTCGCCGAGGCGTATGGTGCTGTCCGACACACCGGGAAGGCTCGCGATGGAGGTCGACTTCAGGTCGCCGTACTCCAGAACCGGCAAGTGGAGGTTCCGCAATCCGTGCTCGCCGCCGTTGCGTCGGCCCGTGGGTCCCTCGTGGGGGAAGCTGATGGTGTAGACGACTCGAAACGGGGCGCCCACCGGGCCCCCGGAGGGCGTCACCTCGCAGTCGACGAGGATGCCGAGCGGGGGCTTGCGGTGAACCGCGAGCCGCAGCGTGTTGCTGACGAGAGGCTCGGCTCCGGAGCGTTCGACTCGCACCGGCCCGACCGTGAACACGCCGGTGCGCCCGGGTTCGGGCTTGACGGAGAACCGGTACGTGTGGCGTCTTTGCGAGGTGACACGGCCGTCCACGAGGGTTGTCGACTGGCTGACGCTCGGCCGCCCCGGGCCGGCGAGCCGCAGACCTTCGACCGGTGGCAGCGTGGGCGGTCCGGTGTTCCTGGTCGGGTCGACGACTTGGACGTGCAGCTGTACGGGCTCGCCGTAGCTGATCGAGGACGTCAGCTCGATCAGCACGCGCGGGCCTTTCGCGGTCGGCTGCGCCGTCGCCGGGGATGCGACCAGAAGCGACATCAGGGACATGGCGCCGAGGGTCTTCACGCTACCAGTCCTTCTCCACCGTGAACGCGCGCGGCCCGGTGTAGACACCCTGCATCGTCTCGCGGCGCTTCTTGTCCATCTCCTCCTTGAGCGCCTGCGCCTGCCGCGGCGTCAGGGAGTATCCACCCTGGTGCCGGTTCTGCGCCACCTGGTCCTGGTTGCCGTCGCCCTCGCCCGGGTCCTGCTGCTGATCTTCACCGTCCTCGCCGTCCTGCTCGAGCTTCTCGAGCGCCTTCTCGAACGCCGCGACCGCCCTGGCGATCGACGACCTCGCCCCCTCGGTGGTGGTGCCGTCGGCGCTCGCCTTCTCGAGCCCCAGGGCCGACGCCTCGACGTGATCGCGTCCGACCTCGACGTCCTTTGCGGCCTCCTGGCTGGCCGGCTCCTCCTCGTTGGCGGCAAGCTTCTGCGCGATCTCCCGCGCCACGGCGCCGTCCGCCTCCTGCGAGCCGGAGAGCTCCGCGAGCGCCTGTTCGTGAACGCTGCCTTCGAGCCCGTCCGCGGCCTCCGAGGCCGACTCCGCTTGCTGCTGCCGGGCGATGAGCTCCTTGAGCTCCTCGACCGGGTCCTTCGGCTGCTCCGGCGGCTTCGGGAAGAGCTCGATGAGTGCCTCCAGCGCCGTGATGACTTTCTCCTGCGCGGAGATCGAATCCGGCAGCCTGTCGGCCAGCAGGGCGGCCTTCGCCGTCGTCGACTCCCGGCGCGCGACCTCGGCCTCGGCCCGGATCGCCGCCGTCACTTCCTTCGCCTCCTGCTCGAGAGCCGGATCCGGAGGCTGGGGCGCGCCGCCGGGAGGAGCCTGCGGTGACCCCTGCCGCGCTGCAAAGTGGCTGGCGTCGAGCGTTACGCTGGCGAGCACGCCGGCGCTCCAGATCACCTCGTCCTCCTCCTCGCCGAGCAGCTCGAGCTCCTCCTTCTGCGACGGGGTCATCAGACGGACCAGCGGCTGCAGCACCTTGTCCTTGAGCGCCTGGATCACGGTCTTGCCGAAGCCGGAGCCCTTCACCTCGCCGGCGAGTCCGGCGCTCGCGGCCTCGTCGAGGCTCCGGCTCGCCTCGAGCTGACCGCGCTGGATCGACAGCGCCTCCTGGGCGAGGCGCCGCGGGTCGAGCGGAAAGAGCACCCGGGCGTTGCGCAGCTCCGAGATCGCCGTGGAGTGCTCGGGACCGGCGCTCTCGATGTCGACCTTCGTGTAGGCGATCTCGGCGCGCTGCTGTGCGTCCACGGCCCGGGCGATAGTAGCGATCGCCAGATAGTGGCGCGTATTGTGATACAGAGACCGGGGGTGGGGAGTCTGGCCGGGGGGGCCGC
>CAYMLL010000178.1:0-2723 GCA_964390645.1 uncultured Planctomycetia bacterium
GGGGGGCCAGTTACGAGGGGTACGACACAGCCGGCGGCGATATATACGACTTTGTGCCGCTGGACCGGGTGGACGGCCAACCCCAGCACGACCCGGCGGACCGTTGGGGTTTTTTCATCGGTGACGTCGCCGGGCACGGGCCGTCGGCGAGGCGCTGCACGCGCACGGTGGGGATGTCGTTCTCGCGGACACGAACCGAGCCAACGTCAGCCGGGCTCGCATGGCGGGCTTGAGGACCTGTTCGGACAACGTGCTGTCCGACTACGCGCTCGAGGATCTCGACCTCGGCGGCGTCGGTCGCGTTCTGGCGCTGACCTCGAACGACGAGGCCAACTCGCTCGCGGCTCTGCACTTCGCCGAGGTGTTCGGCGGTCAGGAGACCTATCAGCTCGCCGCCGCGAGCGAGAGCCAGCGCGACGCCGCCTCCGACTCCCACCCGCGCGGACGTGTCGCATTCGGCCCGGACGTCACGTTTTCCGCTCTCGCCGACCGGTTCTTCGAGGGCGCGGTCGTCAAGGTGAAGAGACTGACGGAGGACTTCGACCACGACTCCGTTCGCGAGCTCCACGGCGACTCCCTCGTGCCGCTCTTCGCGTTCACGGAGAAGGGAGGGCTGAGGATCTTCACGGCGGATGCGAAACCGACGCTGGACTCGGGTTCGACGCTCGTGTGCCTGGTGGACGAGCTCGAGCCGATGGCGCGGACAGCCGTCGACTGATCGTCGCCGTCAGCCGATCGTGTTCGTTTCCGGACGTCCGGTGGACATACAACTCCGTCATCCCTCCTTCGCAAGTCCTTGTGCGAGCTCGACCCGACAAGTGGTCCCTGGTTTGCTGTCATCGCACCTCCTCTGCCGGCAACACCATGGAGGAGACCGAGGCATGCTTGTCCTTTCCAGCGATATCGTCGACGCGATCCTGATCGACAACACGCGGTGCAACACGGTGCAGGCCTGGCTGCAGCCGCGTCACGAGGTCACCGCGATCCACCTGTGGCTTTCGGGCAACGCCGACCCGGGCTTCCGTGGCCGTCGCGTTCACCTGGAGACGGTCGAGCCGCCGTGCGTGCGGCCCGGGATTCCCGACGAGCTCGAAGTCGATCAGCTCGGCCCGAGCGGTCGCATGGGCATGGCTGCCGGGGGCCGCGCCATCGTCGAGTGGCACTCGCAGTTCGGGCCGACGCGGGTCGAGCTCGACGGCGCTGCCGTGGAGCTGTTCGACGGGCCGCCGCTGGAGGTCTGGCCTCGCTCGTGCTTCGATGCAGGCTCGATGCCCTGGGACGAGGTGTCGCCACGTGGGGGCTCCGAGCGGGTCTGGACCGGGTCCGACGAAGTCCTGGAGGCCCCCGACGTCATCGACGACGTTCCGCTCCTGTCGGTGTTCGACCCGCCGCTGCGGTTGCCGCCGTCGGCGGGCCGGGATGACGTTCAGGTGGAGCGCATGCTCAAGACGCTGCTGGCGCGTCTGGCGTCGGAGTGGGTGAGCGTCGACCTGTGTCCGCACGTCCAGCCGCGAGACTCCTACGCGCACCTGCGCCGCGTCTTGCGGGAGCAGCCGTTGACCGTGCCGCGTCGACGGCGTCGCAGGTCGGCCGAGCACCTGATGAAGTTCGGGTGTTGCGACGCGTGCCGGGAGGAGATGAACGGCCTACCGAGCGACGACTCAGGGCTCTTCGACCACTGACCCGCAGTCGTCGTCGCGACGCCGCGTGAGTCCGGGTGTCTCGTCGGATACCGGAGCGAGAGCGAGCCGGCGTCGGGCTCACCAGGTGGCGGCGGCTTCGGCGGGAGGCGAGTCTGTCAGCGGTCGACGACCGGAGCTGTCCCTGCAACGTCGTGCGGACGAAGCGGACCCTCGTTCGTGGCCCGTGGATTGTGGATGATCCACGGTGAGGTACAATCCGGCTCACTCGTCCGTCGTGCGCGCTCCGTACGGACGCGGCCCGCCGCGGCGACGACTCGAACACGACCGGCACCACGTTGGAATTTCCTTCGACTCCCGTCCTCAAAGATCTTGTCCTCGTCGGTGGGGGGCACAGTCATGTCGCGGTGCTGCGTCGCTTTGGCATGCGTCCGGTTCCAGGGGTGCGACTGACGGTTATCTGTCGCGACGTTCATACGCCGTACTCCGGGATGCTGCCCGGGTTCATCGCGGGCCACTACGAGTTCGACGACGCGCACATCGACCTCGGCCCGCTGTCGCGTTTCGCGGGGGCGCGGCTCTTCTGCGACGAGGTCGTCGGCATCGACATCGCGGAGCGTCGGGTGCGCTGCCGGAACCGTCCGCCGGTCGCGTACGATCTGCTGTCGCTCAACATCGGATCCACACCGTTGACGTCCGACGTCGACGGCGCGGCGGAGCACACCATCGTGGTGAAGCCCGTCAGCGGCTTTGTCGTGCGCTGGGAGAAGCTCGTGGAGCGGGTGCTCGAGTCGGACCGTCGTCTCGCGATCGGCACGGTCGGTGCCGGCGCCGGCGGTCTCGAGCTGACGTTGGCGGCGCAGCACGCGCTCGTCGGGGCACTCGAGGAGAAGGGACGCGGCGACCTGGCTCCGTCCTTTCATCTCTTCAGCGCTACCTCGACGATCTTGCCGACGCACGGGCGGGGCGTTCGGCGGCGTTGTGCGCGCGTGCTTCGGGAGCGCGGCGTCGACGTGCATCTCGGCGTGAGGGTCCGCGAGGTGCGCGACGGCGCGGTCGTCGACGACCGCGGGCGTGAGCATG
>CAYMLL010000178.1:2733-5769 GCA_964390645.1 uncultured Planctomycetia bacterium
TTTGGGGGGGGCGGGGTGGGGGGGCGGGGGGGGGTGGGGGTGGGGTTGGGGGGGGCGGGCGGGGGGTTGGGGGGGCGCGGGCGTGAGCATGCTCTCGACGAGGTCTTCTGGGTGACGAGGTCGAGCGCCGCCGCGTGGATCCGGGAGTCGGGGCTCGATGTCGACGAGGGCGGTTTCGTTCGCGTCGACGACACCCTCGAGTCGACGTCTCACCCGGGCATCTTCGCCGCCGGCGACATCGCGTCGTCCCTTCACCACCCGCGTGAGAAGGCGGGGGTCTTCGCCGTGCGGCAGGGGCCGGCGCTGGAACGCAACCTCCGCCGCGCTCTCCTCGGTGAGCCGCTTCAGCCCTTCGTTCCGCAGAGGCGTTTCCTCAGCCTGATCTCGACGGGTGACCGGTACGCGGTGGCGTCCCGTGGTGGCTGGTCGGCCGAGGGGGCCTGGGTCTGGCGCTGGAAGGACTGGATCGATCGTCGCTTCATGCGCAAGTACGCGAAGCTGCCGGCGATGGTCGGGGCGGGTGCGCCGGGCGTTCCGAAGGGGCTGGCGAGCGAGGAGACGCTGAAGGACATCGCGGCGATCGCGATGCGCTGCGGTGGCTGCGGCGCGAAGGTCGGCTCGACCGTGCTCGAGCGCGTACTGTCGCGCTTGACACCGACGCGGGGCGACGATGTCGTCATCGGGCTCGACGCGCCGGACGACGCGGCGGTCACGACGGTGCCGACCGGGAAGCTCCTGGTGCAGACGATCGACTCGTTCCGGGCGATCGTCGACGACCCCTACGTTTTCGGGAAGATAGCCGCGAACCACAGTCTCGGTGACATCTTCGCGATGAACGCCGAGGCGAGGACCGCGCTCGCGGTCGCGACCGTGCCCTTCGGTGTCGAATCGAAAGTCGAGGAGACGCTCGAGTCGCTTCTGCGCGGCGCCGTCGAGGTGCTCGATGAAGCCGGTGTCTCGCTCGTCGGGGGGCACACCAGCGAGGGGGCCGAGCTCTGCCTCGGGTTCGCGGTCAGCGGTGTCGCCGACCCCGACACCGTGCTGCGAAAGGGTGGCATGCGTGCGGGCGACCGCATCCTGATCACCAAGCCCGTCGGCACCGGAACGCTCTTCGCCGCGGAGATGCGGTTGCGCGCGAGGGGCCGATGGATCGTCGACGCGATCGCGTCCATGCTGCGGTCGAACCGTGCCGCAGCCGTATGTCTGGCGCGTCACGGCGCGACGGCCGCGACGGACGTCACCGGCTTCGGCGTCCTCGGGCATCTCGTCGAGATGACGAGGGCCTCAGGCGTCGATGCGAGCCTGTCGCTGGCGGCCCTGCCGCTGCTGGACGGGGCGCAGGAGACGGTCGCCGCCGGCATCTTCAGCTCGTTGCAGCCTCAGAACGTTCGTCTGCGCCGTGCGATCGTCGACCTCGAGCGGGTCGCGGCGTTGTCGGCCTACCCGCTCCTCTTCGATCCACAGACCGCGGGAGGGCTGCTCGCGACGGTGCCTGCGGCGACCGCTGACGCTTGCGTCGAGGATCTCCGGGGGCTCGGCTACGAGCGCACGCGGATCATCGGGGAGGTCCGCGAGAGGGGGCAGCGCGCGGAGTCGATCGAGATCACGGACTGACCTCGAGTCCTGTCGTCTTACGGGGACCTCGCCGGGCGGCGGCGGTGGGGCGACTCAGCTGCTCGGGGCTTCGTCTGTCACCCCTGCGACTCGGCAGAGCCGGGTCTCGAGATCCTTGATCTCGCGGTAGAGCGCCTCCCGCTGGCGGATGAGGTCGTCGTGGAGCCCCTCCTGCTGGCGCAGTCGTGCGCGTGTGCTCAGGAGCGTGCGGTTGCGCGCCGAGGCTGCCTCGTCGTCGGTCGCTCGACGCGTGTCTCGCCGTTTCGGCGTGGCCTGACGTTCGGCGTCCTCCGCGTCACGCAGCTGGTTCCGCAGCCGCGTCAGCTCGCGACGGCAGCTCTCCATGTCGTGCTCGAGGCGGCTGTAGTCGGTCTGTAGCCGTGCGTGCTCCTGCCGGAGATCCGTGATCTCTTCGTTCCCGGTGACCTCCCCCGCGACCGGGAGCTTCCTGGCGTCGCGGTCAGCGTGTGACGGCGGGAGCAGAAGTGTGATCGAGATGAGGATGAGAGTGCTCATGACTCACGTCAGAGATCGAGCCCGTCGTGCACGGTCCGGCCGACCATCCGGAGTTCTTCGGCCCGTGGGTGCGTCGACCTTTGGGGCTTCTCGCCGGAAGATCGGGGCCCGGGACGGCGTCCCCGGGAATTCTGCGGTGGCCTGCGGGTTCAGCGTCCGGCGTGACGTGCGGGGCGTGACGTCATTCTCCGTCCGGCAGTGCGCGGCGTGGCCGGCCCCGTCCGCGTTGCATCGCGATCCCGGACTGCTTCACCGAGGGGCTCGCGGGAGACGGACATGGTGCGCCGGTCGTTCTGGCAGCGCGGTGGTGTCGTTGCGGTATCGATCGTTGCGTTGTTCACAGGGCGATAATCGTCGGCTGTGGCCCGGGGAGGATGGGGGGAAATAACGGGGGCTCATGAGCGCGGCTTGCGACGTGAGCCCCCGTGAAAACTGGTGCGCCGTCAGGGATTCGAACCCCGGACCCGCTGATTAAGAGTCAGCTGCTCTGCCAGCTGAGCTAACGGCGCTGGAAGGTCGTGTTCTTGGCGACAGCCGGTTCCTCGCAACGTTCGGAAGGACGCTCATTAGAGCCAGTTCGACGGGAGTGTCAAGCTCCATCCCGCGCGCCGTGTGCCGCCGGGCAGGCCGGTGGAA
The DNA here is from genome assembly GCA_964390645.1 of uncultured Planctomycetia bacterium. Lineage (GTDB taxonomy): Bacteria > Planctomycetota > UBA8108 > UBA8108 > UBA8108 > CAYMLL01. The sequence goes on from CAYMLL010000178.1 coordinate 5,500, forward strand.
TTCGCGCTCTCCGTCACCTGGCACCGACGAGAACGCCCTCCGCAACCCGGGGCTGCGGAGGGCTTTACTTGGCACGCCCGCCAGGACTCGAACCTGGAACCGTCGGCTTCGAAGGCCAAAAAGGAGCCATCGCGTAAGTCCGCTCTATTTCTCTAAGTGCTGAATTCGCCGTCTATTCGCCGTTTCTCAACCATTCTCGTTTTGCTTGCCTTTCCGTGGTTTACAAGTCACATTCAAGTCACATCGCGAGAGGACCGACGGCCGTGGTTG
>CAYMLL010000178.1:5779-14153 GCA_964390645.1 uncultured Planctomycetia bacterium
TCACGCTCCGGGCGCGTCGTGAGGACGCGCGGTGGGGATTATAGATCGTCGTCCTGCGGCTGCAATCCCGTCCCGCGTGTAAATCACTCCGGAGTCGCGCCTGTTTTGCCGAAACAGGATGCGTGCCCGGAAGACCGCTCGCGACCCGCTACCGATCGATGAACTGATGACACCAGAGCCCTCGCTACAGCCGACGCTGCACCAGACGACCTCCGCCGAGTTCGACGCCATGGTCGATACACTGATCGGCCTCCTCGGGGAGCTCGACAAGGCGTCGAGGCGCACCGCGGCGCTGATCCGGAGACGTTTCGATGCCGCGGCGCGGGGGGACCTGGACACCTTCGAGCGCTGTCTCGAGATCCAGGGTGAGGCGTTGACCGACTTGATGATGGCGGAGCGCGAGCGCGTGGCCAGCCTCACCGAGATCGGGCTGTCGATCGGTCACCGTCGACCGTCCCGACTGCGTCTTGCCGAGCTCGTGCTCTACGTCTCACCCGAGAGACGAGACGAGCTGCTCGACGTTCGCGAGTGTCTGCGCGACGTCGCCGACGACCTCGATCGTCTCGACCCGACGGCCCCGAGATTTCGTCGATCCCGCAGTGATGCGATGAGCTTGTACGTCTGCAGCGACCTGGCCGGGCCCGATTTCTTCGAGGCGCCGTCTCACTTTGATACGGCGCTGCCCACCGAGGGGGTCCACCCCGACACCGGTTCTCCCGACGACGTTATGGGAATCGCTTCCGGCGAGGCTCCGGAGGTCGGATTCCACGACGACGGGCCGCCACCCGGCGATCTCGGCGAGCCGACGCCCCTCGAGCTGCAGGAGCTCGACGCCCTGCTGCAGCTGGACAAGTCCGACGTTCTCGAGGTCCTCGGCCCGCTGGCGGAGCTTGCCGACACCGCGGACGGTGGCGAGAAAAACACCCCGGAGAGCGGCCCGCGAGGCAGCGAATCCGGCCCCTCGAGCCGGATCTCGAAGCTCTGAGTCGACCCGCCTCGCACCCCCAAGGGCTTCTGACGTCGCAGCTTCCGGGCGCGACGTCCTTGCGGGTCGCAGGAAAGTCGGTACAATCCGCAGGTTCCTGGTCGTCCGCAACACTCCGTCACGTGTCCTGGTCAGCATGAAATACAAGCTCTTCGTCTTCGATCTCGACGAGACGATCTGGACCGTCTCCGAAGGGCTCTGCTCGCTGATCCAACCGCCGTTTCGTCTCGCGGCTCCCGACCGTCTGGAGACCAACGAGGGCTTCTGGGTACAGCTCAAGCCGGGTGTCCACAACCTCTTCAAGTTCCTCAAGGACCAGGGCCGGTACATCTCCCTCGCCAGCCGCAACGATCACGAGCCGACGATGGCGATTCTCAGCGCCTTCGGGTTGGCGGAGGTCGTCGACTTCCCGCAGCTCTGCTGGCGACCGAAGGATGAGTCGATCGGCAAGATCATCAAGAGCATCCAGAAGCGCGACAAGGTGACGATCAAGGTCGACGAGGTCTTCTTCCTGGACGACTGGCCCGAGAACGTGCAGCCCGTGCGTGAGTGGGGCGCCACCGCGCTCCTCTACGGGCAGGACGTGCTGACGCACGACGAGCTCGTGCGCATGCTCAAGTAGCCCGAGGCGTTCACGTTCGGCGTGGCCGGCCTGCGGGTATCCGGCAGCGGCCTGCGGGTATCCGGCAGCTTCTTTCGTCCAGCCGTGCCAGTCGCTATAGTGGGTCAATGTTCGAACTGGGACGGATCCTCCAGCTCATGGGGCTGATCGTCGTGCCGACCGCTTTCCTGCGCCCCCGGGCGCTCGAGATGTTCGGCATCCTCCTCGTGGGCAGCGGGATCTTCCTCGTCGGGTGGTGGCTCACGAAGCGGAGCTGAGGGTCGCTCGCAGCGTCCCCGTGAAGGTGAAGAGACCCATGTCCGTCGACGATTCGCCGGCTGCCGGTTCCCCGTCCGCCGAGCTCGAGCTGCCCTTCGAGCCGCTCGCCGCGAGTCACGAGCAGGGGCAGGAGAAGAGCCTCCGGCCACGCTGCCTGGACGAGTTCGTCGGGCAGCGTCGTGTGGTCGACAACCTGCGGCTCGGAATCCGGGCGGCGCTGGCCCGGGTCGACGTGCTCGACCACGTGCTGCTGTCGGGGATGCCGGGGCTCGGCAAGACGACGCTGGGGCTGCTGATCGCCGGGGAGATGGGCGTCGGCAAGCCGACCGTCGCTTCGGGGCCGACGCTGGAACGCGGCAAGGACGTCGTCGGGCTGCTGACCGACCTGCAGCGTGGGGACATCCTCTTCATCGACGAGATCCACCGCATGTCCGCCCACGCCGAGGAGTACCTCTACTCCGCGATGGAGGACTTTCGCGTCGACCTGTTGATCGACAGCGGCCCGGACTCCCGCAGCATCCCGCTGCCGATCGAGCCCTTCACGCTTGTCGGCGCGACAACGCGAGAGGGGCTGCTCAGCGCTCCTCTGCGAGGGCGCTTTCACATCTGCGAGAAGCTCGAGCCGTATCCGTCGAGCGACCTCGACCAGATCATCTTGCGCTCCGCGGTGCTGCTCGGCTGTCGCATCGACGCGGACGCCTCCGCGCTCCTGGCACGACGGTGCCGTGGTACGCCGAGGTTCGCGAATCGCTTCCTGCGCCGTGTGCGCGATGTCGCACAGCAGGGTAGCGACTGGCAGACCGGGGAGACGCTCGAGATCTCGCGATCGGCGGTGGAGGAAGGGCTGACCCGTCTCGGTGTCGACGAGCACGGCCTCGACCGCCTTGACCGTCAGATCCTGGGCATCCTCTTCGATCACGGCGACCAGCCCGTGGGCTTGAAGACGATCGCGGTCTCCGTCGGTGAGGAGGAGCGCACCGTGGAGGACGTCTACGAGCCCTTCCTGATCCGTGAGGGGTTCATCGTCAAGACAGCGCGCGGTCGTCGACCGAGCCAGCGGGCCGCCGAGCTCTACGGCAACCTGCTGCGATCGTGAGCCCCCGCGCGGTTTTCGGGTTGGGGGGCCTGGCGGCAGCGATCCTCGCGTCGGTGCTCGCGGCGTCGGCGGGCCTGGGCGGCTGCGGCAGCGACAGGTCGACCGCCGGGTCGGGCCGTCCGGGGCGGGGTGCGCAGGGCGAGGCGGGCGGACCCTCGGTGCGTGTCGCGGTCGCGCGTCGGCCCGCCGTCTGGCTCGCAGGGCTCGGCGACCTGACGGTGCTCAGCCTCGACGATGGGAAGATCCTGCTCGAGACCGAGCTCCCGGGCCGCGTTGCGGTCCGGGAGGTCGAGGGCACCGTCGATGTCGGCGGTCGGGTGCGCGGCGGCGCGCTGGCCGTGGTTCGTCGGGACGTTCGCGCCCCCTTCGAGGTCGCGCACGACGAGACGGGAGGGAATCCCGGTCGCTACCGGGGCAACGTCGAGCTGCGCGTTCGATCCGGCGAGGTCGAGGTGGTCAACGTGCTGTCGCTCGAGGAGTACCTGCTGGGAGTCGTCGGTGCGGAGATGCCGGCCCTCTACCCGATGGCGGCGCTCGAGTCGCAGGCGATCGCCAGCCGCAGCTACGCGCTCTTCGCGCTGCGGCAGCGCGGCGGTGACGCCAGGCCTCTCGGAGCCGACCAGGGTTTTCAGGTGTACCGCGGCGTTCGTGTCGAGCACGACCGGGTGCGTCGGGCGGTCGCGGCCACCCGGGGCGAGGTGCTGACCTACCGGGGGCGCCTCTTCCGCACCTACTTTCACTCGACGTGCGGCGGACAAACCGTCGTGGCGAGCGGGGTGTTCGCCGAGCCCGATATCCCGCCGCTGTCGGGCGCGCGGTGCGGCGGTTGCGAGGGCTCGAGGTACCATCGCTGGACCAGTACCCTGTCGCCGGCTCTGCTGCAGGCCGCGGTGGCGCGGGGTCGCCCGACCTCGCTGCAGAGCACCGGCCGCCCGACCGGGCTGTCGATCGCCGAGCGCGGCGACGACGGACGCGCGCTTCGCCTGCTCGTCGAGCACACGCGGGGCGCCTTCCACTGGCGGGTCGGCCCCTTCCGGCGGGCGGTCGAGGCGCTGCGTCCGGGGACGATTCGCTCCACCTGGCTGCGCATCGACGGGCTCGACGGGGCCGGCTGGCGTGTTCGTGGCTCGGGATGGGGGCACGGTGTCGGAATGTGCCAGGTCGGGGCGCGAGGGCTGTCGAGACAGGGACTGAGCGCGGGCGACATCCTGGCGCGCTACTACCCCGGTAGCGAGCGCGAGACGGTCTACTGAGCGCAGGCGCCCCTCGACCCACCGTCCCCGCGCCGCCGAACCTCCCGGGATGGGCCCCCGGTGGCGGTGGGAGCCCGTCGAGCGAGATCTTGACTTCTCGTCGGCATCGTCGATCTTCGTCCCGGCGATGGCACCCCTCGAGTTCGAGATCACCAACCGCGACTCCGCTTCCCCCGCGCGCTGCGGCCGGCTGCGGCTGCCGCACGGGCAGGTCGAGACACCGGCCTTTCTGCCCGTCGGTACGCAGGGCTCGGTCAAGGGTGTCACCCCGGACCAGCTCGAGGCGACCGGGTCTCCGATGGTCCTCGCGAACACCTACCACCTGGCGCTGCGGCCCGGCGCGGACGTGGTGCGCGAGGCGGGCGGGCTGCACGCGTTCATGAGCTGGGAGCGACCGATTCTGACCGACAGTGGCGGCTTCCAGGTCTTCAGCCTCGCGGACCTGGCGGAGGTCGACGACGACGGAGTCACGTTCCGTTCGCACATCGACGGCGCCCGCACGCGGCTGACGCCCGAGAGCTCGATCGCGATCCAGAACGACCTCGGCGCCGATGTCATCATGGCCTTCGACGAGTGCCCGCCGCATCCCGCCAGGCGCTGGGCCATCGAGCAGGCCGTCGAGCGAACGCAGCGCTGGGCGGAGCGCTCGATCGCCGCGCACCGTCGGCCGCACGATCAGGCCCTCTTCGCCATCGTCCAGGGTGGCGTGCACGACGATCTGAGGGCGCAGTCCGCACGCGGCCTCGTCGATCTCGAGCTGCCGGGATACGCGATCGGCGGTGTCTCCGTCGGGGAGTCGCCCGCCGAGATGCGCCGGGTCGTGGCCGTCGTCGAGCCCCTGCTGCCGACCGACCGACCGCGCTACCTCATGGGGGTCGGGGATCCGCGCGACATCGTCGACATGGTCCTGCTGGGGGTCGATCTCTTCGACTGCGTGATGGCGACCCGCAACGCGCGAAACGCCACGCTGTTCACCAGTCGGGGCGTCGTCAAGATTCGCAATCAGCGCTGGGAGCGGGACTTCGGCCCGCTCGACGAGAGCTGCTCCTGCCTCGCCTGCCGGCGCGTCTCGCTCGCCTACCTGCGCCACATGTACCTGCGCGGCGAGATGATCGGCCCGACCCTCGGCACCATCCACAACCTGACCTGGTTCCAGCGTCTCGTGGCCGACCTCCGCGGCGCGATCCGTGCCGGGTGCGCGACCGAGTTTCGCGAGGAGTTCCGTCGCCGGGAGCTCTGCGGGCCGCCGCGCGAGGACCCCGGCTAGATCCAGTCCGGTTTCCGGAAGCCGTGGCGGGGAAAAGTGTTGCAAGCCCCGGCCGGGCAGCTATGCTCACCCGCTTCTCCCGCAAACGAAGGAACCTGGCATGTACGGCTCGCGCTTCGCGGATGTTCTGCTTCTCGCCCAGGAGACCGGTGCCGGTGGTGATGCCGGTGGTGATGCCGGTGGTGGTGCCGGTGCCGGTGCCGGTGGCGGCGGCGGCATGGGGGGGATCTTGTTCCCGCTCCTGATGATCTTCGCGATTTTTTACTTCCTGATCATCCGCCCGGAGTCGAAGAAACGGAAGGCGCGTGAGGCCAAGGTCCGGCAGATGCAGAAGGGCGACCAGGTGATGACGAACGGCGGGATTTACGGAACCGTGCGCAAGGTGGGGGAAACGGATGTGGAGCTCGAAGTCGATAAGAGCAACAAGGTTCGCATCCGTTTCAGCAAGAACGCGATCCTCGAAGTGTTGAGCACCTCCGGTGGCTCCGGTGGCTCCGGTGGCTCCGGTGGCGCAGCGGGCGCAGCGGGCGCAGCGGGCGCAGCGGGCGCAGCGGGCGTTTCAGCGGAGCCCGGATTGCTCGACAAGCAAGAGTCCTGATACCGATCGAGGCGACCCCGTGCGACGCTCCCGGAACCCGAGCTTTCTCCTGAGGCTCTCGCTGGCCTTTCCGCTGCTGCTCGGCGGGCTGGTGACCCTCGGCGTGGTCGAGTCGGCGTGCGTTCACGTCAGGACGGATGTCGAAGAGAGCGTGGGCGTCGCGGGCGCCGAAGAGGAATCCGGCACGTCCTCGGAGCGATCGCCGCGCCTTCCCGGCTCACCGGTCCCCCGGACACCCCGGTCAAGCCGGTCGTTCGGTGATGACGCCATCTTCACGAGGCTGGACGTCGCGGTCGTCGCCAATTGCCGCGAGGCGCTAGACGGCGAGCTCTCCCGGCTGAAGCCTGGTGACGTCGTCGTGGGCTTCATCGTGCCCGATCTCCTGCTGTCGAAGCCGCCGCCCGCTCTCGGATGGCTGCTTCGCGACCCTCCCGACTTGCGCGTCGCCGAGGCGCGACGCACGCTGCGCTCGCCCCGAGCGCCGCCACGCGCCTGAGACCTCGCGCGACCCGTGCGCGGAGGCCGGGATCTTTCCGGGTCGCCGTTCCGGGAGGCGTCGTTCCCCCGGGTTGTCGTGACCCTTCGTCGACGCGGTCACGTCGGCCCGTGGCGGTCGGACGGGCTCGGCTCGTTCCTCTGGCTCATCACGGCTCTTGAAAGGACAGGACATGTACAAGCGCACGCGCTGGGGCTGGGTTTTCCTCACGCTCTTCGTCGGGCTCTGCTGCTGGATGCTGAGCGATCCCAAGAGGTTCAACCTCGGCATCGATCTTCAGGGCGGCACCGAGCTGAGCTACCAGCTCGACCTCACGCACATCGTCGAGAATCCGGAAGACGTCGCCAACGAGGTCAAGGACATCATCTCGCGGCGACTCGACCTCTACGGCCTCAAGGAGATCCGCATCGCGGTCGAGGGGCAGAACCGTCTCGTGGTGACGATTCCCGGCGGTGATGCCGAGTCGACCGACTTCATCAAGCAGCAGATCGAGAAGGCCGGGAATCTGCGGCTGCAGCTCGTGGAAACGTCGAACGCGCCGCAGAGCGACGTCGACCGCTACTCGAAGGAGGAGGCCGACTACCTCGCCAGGCACGCCCGCTACGTCGAGAGCTACCGCGCGTGGAAGGCTCGCGTGGACGCGGATTCGAGCCTTACCGAGAAGGCCCCCGCGGAGCCGCCGCCGCCGGAGCTCATCTACCGGCAGCGCTGGGATCGCAAGGCTCCCGACGGCACCCTGTCGGAGGAGCCGGAGGCACGCGAGGCGTTGATTCTCGTCAACCGCCCCGAGTCCGTGATCGAGGGCCGCCTGATCGAGTCAGCCGGCGCGACCTTCGACCAGAACGGCCGCAACGCGGTCGCGTTCACCATGCGCGGAGAGGGTGGCACCAAGCTCGGCGAGCTGACCGACGCGCACCAGGGCGATCGCCTGGCGATCGTCCTGGACGAGCAGGTGATCAGCGCCCCGAACATCCAGAGCCGCATCACGACGAACGGTATCATCACCGGTCAATTCACCTCGCAGGAGGTGAACGGCCTCGTGACCATCCTCAAGGGCGGCAGCCTGCCGACGAAGCCGAAAATCCTGTCGGAGAACACGGTCGGATCCGTGTTCGGTCAGGCCTCGATCGAGGCGGGTTTCGTCGCGGTGATGATCGGGCTCATCGGGGTCATGCTGACCATCTCGGTCTACTATCTCTTCGGCGGTCTGGTCGCGAACTTCGCGCTGATCTTCAACGTCGTCGTGGTGCTCTCCTACGTCGTCTGCTTCCGTCAGACCCTGACGCTGCCGGGAATCGCGGGCATCTTGTTGACGATCGGAATGTCAGTCGACGCGAACATCCTGATCTTCGAGCGCGTCCGTGAGGAGCGCAAGCGCGGCAAGTCGCTGATGCAGGCGCTGTCGACCGGTTACCAGCGCGCGTTCTCGGTCATCTTCGACGCCAACCTGACGACCGCCATCACCGGCGTCGTGCTCTTCAACTTCGGCACCGGGCCCGTCAAGGGCTTCGCGGTGACGCTGATCGCCGGGATCCTGATCTCGTTCGTCTCGGCGCTCTTTGTCACGCGCCTGATTCTCTCCACCGCGCTCAACCTCGGCATGCTCAAGAAGCTGAAGATGCTCGAGGCCTTCGACACGCCGAAAATCACCTTCTCGAGGATCCAGAAGCCCTTCCTGGTCCTGTCGGTGTTCGTCGTCATCGGCACCTGGGCGCTGGTGCTCCCGCGGGGCAAGGAGAACTACGGCATCGCCTTCACCGGTGGCGCCCGCATCGGCGTCACGCTCAGCAAGACCTGGG
>CAYMLL010000178.1:14163-15745 GCA_964390645.1 uncultured Planctomycetia bacterium
ATCGGAAGATGTAGCGGACCCCAGGGCTTTTGTGGTGGATCTCATCAAGCGGCTCGAGAGCGAGAAGCCCGAGCTCTTCCGCGACTGGAGTCTCCAGGAAGTCCAGGTCGAGGGTCAGGATGGCCGCAACTTCGTGCTGCTGACCCGCGCCGGCGAGGCCTCGGAGTCCGGCGAGGCCTCGGAGTCCGGCGAGGAGGGCTCGGGCGAGGAGACCGCGGAGGCGCAGTCGGGCGCTTCGACGGGAGAGCCGGACGCGGAGGCTGCCCAGCGGGTGCGGGCCGCGCTCGAGGCGGAGATCGAGAAGATCGGCTACCTGCTGCCCCCACCGTTCGGTGCCCCCGTCTGGACCGAAGAGGTGGGTGGGGAGTCGCTCGCGCTCTCCGTCAACATCGTCACGTCGGATGACTACGTGACCGTCTCGGGGGGAGACCTGGAGACGCTTCTCAACGGGTTCCTGGAGGACGATCCGGCCCTGACCGAGGACCCCGTGCTCGGCGTCCCGGCGATCCGCGTCCGGCCGGGCGGGGTGACGCTCGTGCAGGCTGCCACCGACGAGCGCCCGGTGACGACCTACAGGGTCGCCATGACGCCCTTCACTCCGTCGCTGGTCGCCACGACCGACAAGGCGGCGCCGACGAAGGAGCAGCTGGAGAACACGCTGCGCAAGGCTTTTCGAGACGACGGCGTCAAGTCGAAGTGCGTGCTGTCCGACCCCTTCCCGACCGTCTCTACGGTGGGTCCGGTGGTGGCGCGAAACCTGCAGGGGAAGGCGCTGGTCGCGTTCTTCATCTCGATCCTCGGCATCATCTTCTACGTGTCGCTGCGCTTCGAGTTCAACTTCGGCCTCGCGGCCATCGCCGCGCTGGTGCACGACGTCCTGATCACGATCGGCATCCTGGCGTTGACGGACCACTTTGCCGGCGGCTTTCTGGCTCTGAAGATCAACCTGCCGGAGGTGGCCGCCCTGCTGACCATCGTCGGCTACTCGATCAACGACACGATCGTCGTCTTCGACCGCATCCGCGAGAATCTCCGGATCTACGGCCGCAAGAAGATGACCTTTCGCGACTGCGTCGACCTCAGCATCAACCAGACGCTGAGCCGTACGCTGTGGACGTCCGTGACGACTCTGCTGACGGTCTGCTCGCTGCTCTTCCTCGGCGGTGAGGCGGTGCGAGGTTTCGCGTTCACGTTCCTGGTCGGCCTCACCGCGGGAACCTACTCCTCGGTGTTCATCGCCAGTCCCGTCCTGCTGCTCCTCAACGACCGCGCGATGCGCCGTCGGGAGGAGATGGCGACCCAGACCGCCTGACCCGGGCCCGAGGGGTTCCCGCCCGAATCCGGGTGGGGGCCGTACCCGCTCTCGAGTCGAGGCCCGGTCGGAGTTTCTCGCAGAAACCTCGGCCGGGCCTTGACGCTTTCCGTGTCGATCGCTTAGAGTCCCTGCGGAGCACGTTCCGGCCCCTCAGAGGAGTTCCAGGGGTCCCCGCGGAACGGGTTCTGGTGAAGAAGAAGAGAAGTTCGGAGGGAAAGCATGGCTAACAGCACCAAGATTGCCATCGTGGCGCTGATGATTCTTCTT
>CAYMLL010000179.1:0-2601 GCA_964390645.1 uncultured Planctomycetia bacterium
CGACGATCGCCGACATCACGCGAGCTCGCTTGCGTAAGGCTGCTGGCGTGATCGCCGAGCGAGGAGACGGGGCCGCTGCCGTCGACCGGGGTTTCCGGGCTTTACGCGTCACCCGTTGAGATCGCGGTGTGGGGCCAAGGGGGACCTCGCTGCAACTCGTGAAGGTGCAGGCGTATCAACCGGCCTCGGTCCCGCTGGCGGTGGCGCCCGCCCCGGTCGGGCTCGTTCGTCAACAGGGAGGCCCGGAAGGACGTCCCTCTCCGGGGGCTCTGGAAGGAAGTGAATGGAGTATCGCGACCGCGTTCTGGAGATACGCGGGAGCGACACCGGGATGGCCGGTACCGTGCCGGGCCGAATCTAGCGGTTGGCGGGAGTTTTTCCCTCGCAGCCTTCCGTGTTCGTGACGGCCCGGCCCGACACGAGGCCTGAGGTGTTGCGATCGACGCCGGCAGGCCGGACAATAGTCCCGGGTCCTTCGGGAGCGATCTTTCCGAGCACGGCGCTGGCGTCGTCGGGTCATCCTCGTCCTGTCAGTCGGAGACGGATTCCAGATGTCGAAATCACCGATGCAGTGGCTGTGTGGGGCGACGCTCTCCGTGGCATCGGTCGTGGTCCACGGGCAGGCGTTCGACTGCGTCGTTCTGGAGGACGACAACACGAATATTCTCGTGCCGCCGAGCGACTGCTTCCTGAACCCGGCACACGTGATCTGGTGCAACTGCGTGCGCTCGCTGTTCACGCATCCGGTGAAGGGTGAGATCAGCGGCTTCAACCAGGCCGTAGAGTGGGTCATGGAGAACCCGGGAATCGGGAACCACCGGGTCGAGGTGGAGGTCGGCACGCTCGATCTTTCCGGTCTGAGTGTCGGAGACGTCATCGGGGGGACCGTCGTGGACGAGCTCATTCCCCAGTCCGTGGGCGTGCCGCCCGGGGCCTTCTTCGTACTCCGGGCCGAGTCCGTGGTGACGGCCGTCGCGGAGGGCTCGATCGAGTTCGACGTCAACTTTGTCGAGTCGAGCTCGTGGGCCCGCCTGATCGTCGGCTACGACCCCACCGACGAGGAGCACGCGAACGGCAACTTCTACAAGGGCCGTCTGACCAGCCTCGGTGCGGGCGACGGCTTCGTCGCCGAGTATCGTTTCGCGAACGAGCACGTCGGGAATGACCCGGAGTCCCACGCCGGTGCGGAGATCGGTGACGTCACGGGGCCCGGCTTCACGGTGCGATTCCTGTTCTCCTTCTTCACGACCGAGAGCGGCATCTACACGCTGCCGGATGATGATGAGGTCGAGGTCCGGACGACGCTGCGGCGTTTCTTCGAGGACGGAATGGAGGCGATCCTGCCGCTCGGCGCCGAGGATCTCTGCGAGGAGTCAGAGACGGACGCGGACCCGTGCAAGATCATCGACGAGTTGCTGCAGATCAAGAACGACCTCCTGGAGAACAGCCCGCCGACGGCCGTCATCACGCCTCTCGATCCTGACACCCTGGCGCTGCTCGAGGAGCCCGCGACGGCCGAGATGCGCTGTGACCGTGCTCGCGTGCTGTTCCGCGGTGCGAACTCGGATGACGGAGACGGGGGAGTCCAGGGACTGAGCTTCCGGTGGTCGGTCCTCGACGGTCCGGAGGGCGGCGCGTCGGTGCCCGAGGAGACGCGCGAGTTCCAGGACGCCGAGGTGACCTTCACCATCATCGGCACGTACGAGATCGGGCTCGTCGTCGACGACGGCGCCGACGCTGACAACACCGACGCGACGTCCATCGAGGTGGATGTCTTCGACACGTTCAACTTCAACGTGCAGCCGACCGCGGTTATCGAGACCGAACCGTCGCCGCCGAGCGTCGATCTCGTCGCCGGTCGCGGGACCGTGACGCTGGACGGGTCGCTGTCCTCGAACGGCTTCGTTGGTGAGGACGACTGCGAGCAGACGCTTGCCTTCATCTGGCGACAGGTCGACGGGCCTGACGGAGTGACCGCCGACTTCGTGGCGCCCACGGAGCCCATCACCGCGGTCGAGTTCCGGTTTCCCGGGAGCTACACCTTCGAGCTCGAGGTGGATGACGGAGCTTCCGAGGACAACACGGCGACCGAGCAGGTCGAGGTCGAGGTGTTCGGAGATCCGGCGGGCGGATTCCGGCGCGGGGATACGAATGATGATGGGCTCGTCGACATCGCGGACTCGGTGTTCCTGCTCAACTTCCTCTTCACGGGCGGTGCGGCGCTGACCTGTCCGGACGCGGGCGATGCCGACGACAACGCACATATCGAGATTACCGACGGTATCAGGATCCTCAACTTCCTCTTTCTCGGCGCCGAGGCGCCGCTTCCGCCCGGGCCGGCGGAGTGTGGGACGGATCCGACCGAGGACGCACTCGACGAGTGCTCCGGCGACGCCTGCTGACGTCGTCAGCGCCGAGCCGGTGACGACGCGGGCGCGGCGGAGTCGATGTTGACGCGGACGATCCGGGGGGCGCGCCGGCGGTCCGTTGTCTCGCCTCCTTGCCTGGGAGCCTCGGGAAGCCCCGCGTCGAGCGCCCGGGGGCTCTGCTGGCAAGACCGGGTTCGTCTCGTCGCGCTTCTCCCTTCCGCCCGGCCACCCC
>CAYMLL010000179.1:2611-14270 GCA_964390645.1 uncultured Planctomycetia bacterium
GGGCGCCGCGCCCCCGGCGCCCCGCCGGCGCCCCCCCGCGCCGTCGTCCCGTCGAGAACGATCGAGGCGCCGGACGTCGGAGTGCGGGTGACTCGTTCGCTGGAGGGACTTCCCGAAGATCCGTGTGTGGGTGACGAGCGTTGGTGAGTGGCCTCCGGCTGCCGGGATCCGAGCCGGCGACTCTCGCGGCAGACCAGGATTTCCGGTCGCCCCGGGAAGGGTCCCGCCCGGCGGAATCCACGGATCCGAGAAGCCGCATCCGACGAGAAAAGGGCTCGCGACACCGGTCGTGAGCCCTTTCTCGTATTTTGGTAGCGGGGGTGGGATTCGAACCCACGGCCTCCGGGTTATGAGCCCGACGAGCTACCAGACTGCTCTACCCCGCGCCACGTATTCAAGACTGTTCACGTAACATACGGTTTGTACGGTGATTGTCAAACTCGTTTTGGGCGGATTCGCTCGAACGGTGCGCGGGTCCGCGTCCCTTCGTACAATACCGGTCGGTGCACCCGCGCCGTGAATTCGTGCTCCGGTCTCTTGCCCCGTTCCTCTCGAGGAGTCTCCTGGCTGATGACGCTCTCGTTCCCTGGCGTGCTCTTCGGAGCGCTCGTCCGCTTCGGCGGGCTGTTCATCCCCGTCGCCGCCTGCTCCGGTGGCGTCAACCCCGAGGCCGAGGGAAAGACGGTGGGGGCGGTGGGGGCGGCAGAGGAGGAGCCGGAATCGGCGGCCGGACCGGGAGAGGATGAGGCGCCCGGGAACGAACCCGGTCGTATCACGGTCGACCGCAGTCGTGGCGAGGTTCGTCTCCCCTGCCGTTTCGTCAACCCGACCCGTCAGCTCGAGGTCTTCGCCTGTCATGTTTCGGGGCCGACTCACGAGACGGTGCTCGAGTTCGACGCGGGCGGTCCCGAGCTGACCGCGGCGCTGAAGGCGATCGGTTGTCGCTCCGCCGACTTCTGGAACGCGTCCTCCTCCGGTGACTTCGCCCGCAACCAGGGGGATCGGGTTCTGGTGCTGGTTCGCTGGACGTACCGCGGCGTCGCACGCGAGTTGCCGGCCGAGGCGATGCTGATCGACGGGCCGACGGGGTTCGCGTCCTTCGTGCGCGGCTTCTCGTTCAGCGCCGTCGTCGCCCCGGGGGCGCCGGAGCCGCCGCGAGACGTCGCCGACGACCTGCCCGGTGGCGAGGACCCGCCCGGTGGCGACCCCGGCACCACGCCTTCTCCGTCTCGTCGCCCCGGCGTGCGCATTCCGCGAGCGGTCGAGATCACGCTCGGCGCGACGACACGGCGCAACGCGATCTTCTCTCTGCTGTCTCACCCCACGACCCTCGACGGTGCGGCCGCCCGACCCGAGCCGGGGCGCCAGCCTTCGCGCTCGTTGCAGCCGTGGAGCTTCCCGCCGGTGGTGCACCCACGGACGGTGCCGCACCTCGAGGAGCTCGTCGAGAAGAAGGTGCCGGCGACGCTGATCTTCCGCCGCGTCGAGTCAGAGCACGCCCTTCTTCGCTACGTACGCTCGATGGCGTCCTTGCGCCAGCTTGACGACCGGCTGCCTCTCTACCAGCGCCTCGAGCCGATCGTCCAGGAAATCGATGCGCTGAAGGCAGCCGTTCTCGAGGTCTCCGCAGCGATCGATCGGTTGCTTGACACGCGTTTGAACCATCTGCCGTCGACGGCGCATCCGGACTATGCGTTCCACGCCGAGGCTCTGCAGCGCACCGGTCGATGGTACAACGCACGCATGCAGCAGCTCTTCTTCGAGATGTACGTCGAGCAGGACCGTTTCCGCCTCGCGTGGATCGAGAGGCAGCCGCCGTCGGAGTCGGCGGAGGATACCGAGGGCATCGTGCCTCGCGTGGTCGAGATCGCTCGTGACTCCTTCGACAACGGGCTGCGTTTCGAGCCACTGATCGCGGCGAAGGAGACCGATCTCGCGGAGCACGAGGTGCGGGAGCTCCTCCTTCGGGGGCAGGTGATGGACCTGGAGCTCGGCCGCTACCTCGCGCTCGGCAAGGGACGGGTGCGAGAGATCGAGCGCCGTCGCGAGCAGCTCGATGCGGGGGATCCTGGCGATCTCTACGTGCTGAGGCTCCTCGACGAGGACACCGTGCGCATCGGCAACGAGCGCTTCATTCTCGGCTCGCGACGTGCGCATCTCGCGGCTCTCGCCGAGCTCGTGGGGGCTCATCTGAACGGCTCCTGGAGCGATCGCGAGCCCTGCATCGAGGCGCGGCTGAAGCTGGCGGATGCGGAGCTTTCCCGCGCCAAGCTCCAGAACGATCTCCTCACGACGCTCGAGAGCATCCGCTGGGATGAGGGCGATTCGGACGACGGTGAGGACGGGGTCACGCCACGAGAGAAGAAGGCGAGGGACCGTCTCGGGGGCCTGCGCAAGGAGGAGAAGGCCCTGCGCGTGACGCTCGACGCGGTCGATCGGTCGGTGAGCGGAATTCGGGCCAGGGTGGCGAAGGTCTGCGGGCGTTAGTCCGGAGGTCTCACCGTTTTCGTGGCGAGCGGTCAGAAGTCGCGCCGTGGACTGCGTCGGGCTGTCCCACCGGGCGTCCGGATCGCGGCGAAAGCCGAGACCTTCGTCGAGTTTCGTGGGCTCGCGGCAGCCCGTGTTCCGGAGGCCCGTGTTCCGGAGGCCCGTGTTCCGGAGGCCCGTGTTCCGGAGGCCCGTGTTCCGGAGGCCCGTACCCGGGCACAGCCCGTGTCAGGGCAGCCCAGCCTTGCGCTTGCGAATCATCAGGCTGCGGCGCGACTCGATGCCGTCGCGGTCCTTCGCCGTGACGGTGACGAGGTTCATGCCGTCGGCGAGCTCGACGGGTGTTCGGAACTCGACGCCGCCGCGGCCGCGTGACTCATCGAAGAAGAACTTGTCCGGGTTGCGAGTCTTCGGCGTCAGAGCCAGCGTCGTCGACCAGGTCTGGAAGCTCTCGCTCGTCGACGTCACCTTCGCCTTGACGTCGACGCTGTCCGACTCGGTGACCGACACCTCCTCGGTCGTGTCGGTCGAAAGGAGCGCCATCTCGATCGTCGGCGCCCGGAATTTCCTGCCGTTGGGGAAGTCCTCGCCGTCCTTCCCGGGACCCGAAATGTCGATCGTGCGGCTCAGCGTGGCGGACGAGTAGGAGTCGACGATCACCAGGTCGAACTCGAAGCCCTCGGGAGAGTCCGCCGTGGCACGCTTGCGTTTGGGTGCCGAGCTTGCCGGATCCGGACTGTCTCGGGTTGCGAAGGCAAACTCGATCTCTGTCGATGCGTCGGCCTCGAGGTTCTCGAACTCGATGCGCCCCTTTTCGAGGAAGACCCGGCGGCCGGACTTGTTGCGCAGGATCGCGATGCCTTTGTGGGCCTTCGACTCGCCGACGTTCGTGATGGTCAGCGCGAGCCTGGCGTGGACCTCGGCGCCCAGCCGGGTGATCTCCTCGCCGCTGTCCTCGAGGAGACGCGCGGTGTACGCGAAGCTCGGGCGCTGGCGTCCCTCGACGACGATCTCCTCGTCGCGCGAGGCGAGGTGTTTCTCGTCGGGTCCGGAGACATCGAGCGAGATGACGCTCGACATCGCTCGCGGGTAATAGGGCAGGCGGATCTTCACCTCGCGTTCGATCGTCTGCCCGGGCCTGATTTTTCCGAAGAGGAGCTCCTTCTCCTCGAAGGCGAAGTACTCCGAGCGCGTCAGACCCTTGATCCGGAAAACCGCCTGCTTGCCGTTGTTCGTCAGTCGTGCCTTGACGACGAGCGTGTTGATGGGCACGGGGTCGTCCTTGTCGGTCGACGGCTCCTCGACGTGCTCGTGAGTGAGCGTCAAATCGAGGTCGGGAGCCTCGGCGGTCGTGTCGCTCGGTGGTCCTGCGGACCAGTCGACATCGAGCGTCGCGAGTCGGTCGACGATCTCGTCGTAGACGCTGGCACCGAGGGCCTCGAGGTTCTCCTTCTCGCGGGTGAGCAGCTGCCGCGGGCTGAAGGGCTTCTCTGCCAGGGTGAGGAGGCGCAGCGCGACACGAACCAGGGCGTCCTTCTCGGGCTCGAGTTCCCCGGAGATGAACCGCTCGTGGAGCGTGCGCCGCTCCTCGCCGCTGCCGTCATCATCCTCGGAGCTCTTCCAGAGGTACTTCATCGACATTCGGGGCTCTTCGTGCGTCTTGTACTTCGATACGAGATGAGCCTCGTAATCGCGCTCCGTCGGGGTGGCTTCATCCGGAAAAAGGTCGACGTAGCTCTTCCCGAGATAAACCGCGTTCGTTTCGATGTCCGGCACGACGCCCGTCTCCTGGATCGAGACCTCTCCAGGAAGGAGGTACTCGCTGACAGTGATCTTCAGCTGCGCGTCGTTCGGTAGAGCCTGGAGCTGCTGTACCGAGCCCTTGCCGAAGGTGCGGGTGCCGATCACCAGCGCCCGGTTGTTCTTCTGCAGCGCGCCGATGACGATCTCCGCTCCGGAGGCCGAGCCTTCGTCGGCGAGCACGATGATCGGATATTCCGGCTCCGTGCCGATCGCGCGAGCGTGGTTGTACTGTGGCTTGGCGTTCTTCGAGGCGGTGCCGACGATTTCGCCCTCGGTGAGGAAGGCGTTCGCCATCTTGATCGCTTGCGTCAGGAGTCCGCCGGAGTTGCCGCGCAGGTCGAGCACGAGTCCTGCGAGTGGCTTGTCACCGTTGTCGCGCCTCAGAGCGTTGAGCTCTCGGCGCAGGCTCGGGAACGTGTTCTGGTCGAAGTTATTGCACTTGATGTAGCCGACGCCGCCTTTCCACGGGCTGTCGCCGTTGTCCTGGCCCGTGATCAGCTTCGAGCCGACGCTCTTGATCTCGACGCGATCGCGCTTCACCGAGATCGGGATGGTATCGGTCGTCTTCTCACCGTCCTTGTCCACCTCGCGCTTGACCGTCAGCGTGACGGCGGTCTGGCGCGGTCCACGGATTTTCTTCACCGCCTCGTTGACGCTCATGTTGATCGTCGACTCGTCGTCGATCTTCGCGATGAGGTCGCCACGCTTGAAGCCGGCCTTGTAAGCGGGCGTCTCCTTGATGACCTGTTTGACCTCGAGCCTACCGTGGTCGTTCGTGCCGACGAGCATGCCGACGCCGAAGATCTCGCCCTTGATGTGGACCTCGAACTCCTCGAAGCCCTTCGGTGTGAAGACGAGCGTGTGCGGGTCGATACCCGAGAGGTAGCCGTTGGCGGCCGCGTAGCGCAGCTCGTTGAGCGAGCGATCTCCATGATAGTAGAGCTGCAGGAACTCGAAGACGCTCTCCAGAAGGCGGACGGCCTGTTCGCGCTTCATGCCCTTCTTGAGCGCGAAGACCTGCGTCTTGTCGCCGACGTGAACCGGGACGAAGGGGTTCGCCGGGCCGGTATCCTCGACGTAGATCTCGTCGGCGGCGGACTCGAGAGCCGACAGAGCCTTGCGCAGCAGGGGCTCGGGGTCGACACGGTCGAGATCGAGGTAGCTCTCCTGAAGACGTCGATCGATGGACCGGAACAGGAAGGGGAAGTCCGGTTCGTCGCCGTCAGCGCGGTTCTGTGCCGGTGAGGGGCCGGCGAACAAGAAGAACGCGACGAGGAGACAGAACGACGATCCGAGAAGCAGAATGCCGCGGAGGAGCCCGAGGCGCCGGCGCAGCATCCGGCGCCCTTCCACGTCGCTCGCGCTGTCGTGGACCGGCTCCGGTTCTGTGTTCTGGTGGCGCGCGACGTCGTCCGTCGATCGATCCATCATCTCTCCTTTTGAGCGCGCTTCTCGAGGCGCCAGAGCCGCCAGCGCGAGTTTCCGGCAACGAACGGATGTCTCCACCGTACAACAGGTTACCACAATCGACGGAACCCCGCAACGGGAGGTGGTCGACGGCCTCTCGGCCGCGGTGGAGCGCGGTCGGACAGACGGCGGCCTGACCTTATTGTCGGGGTAAACATCGGGGAACGCAACGCGGCGCACGGGGAAAGCTCACGCGTCGTCGTCCTCGACGCCGTTCGGTCTCTTCCCCGCCGTCGGACACGCCTCCCCGCTTGTCCAGCGGGGCTCTTCGCCTCCGGAGAGGACTTCCCCGCTCTCCGGTAGCGTCCTTCGCCTCAACCCCGCGCCCGTCCCTGAACCTCCAGCAGCGCCTTCATCACCCCGCTCACGTCCGCCTCCTGACGCACCCCGCCGAACGCGTCGTGCAGCTTCCGGTAGAGCCCGAAGAGCTCGTCGTAGACTCTCGCGCGATGCGCGTCCGGTCGGCACTCCGTCTCCTCCATCCCGCTCATCGCGTCCTGCGCGGCGCGCACGCTGTCGTGGGCACCGCAGGCGACGGCTCCGAAGACCGCTGCTCCGAGCGCGCAGGTTTGCGGCGAGCGTGAGAGCTTCAAGGGACGCTTCCAGACGTCGGCGTAGATGTCGAGCAGCAGCGGGTTCTTTCGCGCGATTCCGCCGCAGAGCACGACCTCGTCCACGGCCACGCCGCTGGCCTCGATGCGCTCCAGGATGATCCGGGCGCCGAAGGCGGTCGACTCGAGCAGCGCCCGGTAGACCTCGTCGGGCGTGGTTCGCAGGGTCTGCCCGACGAGGCAGCCCGTCAGCAGCGGATCCTGCAGGATGCTGCGGTTGCCGTTGTTCCAGTCGAGCGCCAGCAGCCCGCTCTCTCCCGGTCGGCGCGCGGCGCAGCGTCGTGTCAGCTCGTCGTGGTCGAGGCCGGCCGGCTTCGCGAACTGCCGCACGAACCAACCGAAGATGTCGCCGACCGCCGACTGCCCCGCCTCGATGCCCCAGTGGCCGGGGAGGATGGAGCCCTGTACGACGCCGCTGAGCCCGTCGATCTCGCCGAGGGGCGTGGCGTCGAGCGGGTGAACTGTCATGTCGCAAGCGCTCGTGCCGACGATCTTCACGAGCCTGCCGGGACGGACACCCGCACCGACCGCGCCGACGTGCGCGTCGATCGCGGCCACGGAGACCGGGGTCCCCACGCGCAAGCCCAGCCGTCGCGCCCACTCCTCGCAGAGGACTCCTGCAGCGTGGCCCGCGGGAACCGCGCGCTCGAAGAGCCGTCCTTCGCACCAGGCGCCGAGTCGTGGATCGAGCTGCTCGAGGAACGAGCGGGGCGGCAGCCCGTGTCGGTCGTGGTAGAAGCCCTTGTGCCCCGCAGCGCAGACGCCGCGCGGCAGCGATCTCGGATCCTCGTTGCCGGTCAGGAACGCCGTGATCCAGTCGCCGCACTCGACCCAGTCCGCCGCGGCGTCGAGCACATCCGGCGCGACGCGCAGGCACCGCAGGAGCTTGGCGAAGAACCACTCGCTCGAGTAGGAGCCGCCGCAACGGGCGAGATGCTCCGGCAGCTCACGGGACGCCAGCTCGGTGATCTCCTCGGCCTCGGCATGTGCGGTGTGGTCCTTCCACAGCCATGCCATCGCATCGGGGCGCTCGCGAAAGGCCGGGTTGTCAGCCAGCGCGCGGCAGCGCGTGTCGACCGGCAGTGGCGTGCTCGCGGTCGCATCGATTCCGATGCCGACGACCTTGCGGCCGTCCACGCGCGCGCCCGACTCGTCGGTCGCTTCGAGGGCCGCGGCCACCGCGGTCTCGGTGGCGGACTGCCAGTCGACCGGCAGCTGCCGCGCCAGGTGTGGATTCCTGTCGTCGGCGATGATCCCGGCTTCGCCGTGGGCAAACGGCGCGACACCCGCGCCGACCTCGAGTCCCGTGTCGACATCGACGAGGAGAGCGCGGGCGCTCGTGGTGCCGAAATCGAGTCCGAGGCTGTAGCGGGGAGCGCTCATGGTCACTTTGATCGAGCGGGGGTGAAGAGTGATGTTCTCCGGCTCCGACGAGTACGGTATGATGCCGGGTGCCGTCCGGTGTCTCAAGACGCATACGCCACGGCCCGGCGGAAACAGGATCGTTGATGAGCGACTCCGAGAAGAAAGAGGGAGACCAGGGCGACCAGGGACGCGTTCACCGTCGGGGTTTCTTCGTGGAGGGCCTTCGGAACATCCTCAAGCCGATCGCCCACATGGCGGAGAGGCGGCTCGACAAGGTCGGACTGCCGGACTGGGAGGAGTACCAGCGCACGCGGAAGACGGACGCGGGCGGGAGCTCGGATCCGATTCCAGGAGTCCCCCTTCCCGATCGCCCCGTGCTCCGACCACCCGGCGCCCTCGACGAGGAGGCCTTCCTCGACACCTGTCTGACGAGCGGCCAGTGCGTCAGCTCCTGTCCCGTCAACGCGATCAAGTGGGCGATTGACGAGGATCCGCGCCGCGAGGGCAAACCGTTCATCGATCCGCAGGATCAGGCCTGCGTCGTTTGCGAGGACCTCTCGTGCATGCAGGCGTGTCCGAGCGGCGCACTCGTGCCGATCGCCAAGGAGTCGATTCGCATGGGCCTGGCGGTGCTCGACGAATCCGTCTGCGTGCGCGTGCAAGGCGAGGACTGTCAGATCTGCGTCGACAAGTGCCCGCTCGGAGCGGACGCGATTAGCATCGCGTACTACGCCAGCCCGATCGAGGTTCACGAGGACGGCTGTGTCGGCTGTGGGGTCTGCGAGATGTACTGCCCGACGGAGCCGCGTGCGATCGTCGTCAAGTCCTTTGACGTGCTCGCGGCGGAGGAGGAGCAGCGACCGGACGACGACGTCGACGGCTCGTACCTGCCGCTGGACTGACGCGCTGGACTGACGCGCTGGACTGGCCCGTGGATTATCGGGAGGCTCGTGGATCGTCCGGAGGCCGTCAAGCGATCTCGTTGACGGTCGTCGTCCTGGTGCTGGCCCTGTCCTTGCGCTGCTCGTAGACATGGAAGCCGACGACCAGCGCCGCTCCGAGCAGCGTCGTGAGGATCGTCAAGGCCACCGTGTCGTCGAGGGCCGAGGGCCAGACGTGAGCGAGGTCGATGAGCTCGTCGCCGACCAGCTTGCGCTCCTTGAACGGCCAGAGTCCCCAGAGCGACCCGATCATCAGGCCGGTCAGGAAGGCCATCGTCGGGGAGTAGAAGCGCTTCAGGAGAAAGTCCAGCAGCTTGACGAAGACCGAGAGCCCCAGCAGGCAGCCCACGCCGAAAGCGCCCAGCGCGAGCACGTCGACGTCGACCACAGCGCTGAGCACCGTCGTGTAGGCGCCGAAGAGCAGCAGCAGGAAGGAGCCGCTGACGCCGGGCAGGATCATGGCGGAGATCGCGACCGCGCCGACCACGAAGAGGAAGCCGAGGTTCCGGATCGAGTGGTCGGGGACGTACTCCAGCGTCGTCTCGACGGACGTGGCTTCGAGCTCGAGCTTCCGCTCCTTGGCGGCCACACGCTGCTCGCCGCTCATCGACGTCGAGATCGCGAGGATGAGCGCGATCGCCGCAACGGCGCTGACGAGCTCCTGCCAGGACTTCCGGCGCAGGAGCGTGTACGGCACGATCACCGAGGCCGCGACGAGGCCGAAGAAGAAGCCGAAGGTCGGATCCGGATGCTCGCGAAGGAGAGACAGCAGGATCCAGCTGGCGCCGACGACCGCGCCGATCGCACCGAGGACGAGCAGCAGCAGAAATCCGCCGTCGTACTTTCGCCACGTCGACACGAGAGTCTCGCGGCGTGACGGACCGACCACGCAGGTCTTCAGCTCGACGAGTGTGCCGACGCCGAAGCGGCTCGCCGCGGAGATCAGGCGATCGTAGATACCGAGGACGAGAGCCATCGTGCCACCGCTCACACCGGGGATGATGTTCGCGAGCCCGATGACAACGCCTTTGAGGAGGAGCGAGATCGTGTTGCGCAAGGCCAGGTCCTCTCGCGGTCAAGCCGGGTCTACCTTCTCCTTATTCGGTCACGTCGAGCCGGAACTTGTCAGCCGCTCGTCGCTCGGGGCCTCGATCGGGACGCGGCTCCCCGGGGTTTCGGTACCCGGGGGATCGATACCGCAGAGGTCGAGGAAGTACCGGTGGACACGCGTGTCGTCCGTCAACTCCGGATGGAACGTCGCCAGGAGGCAGCTGCCGGCGCGGATCAGCACCGGCGATCCGTCGTGTTCCGCGAGCACCTCGACGCCGCTTCTCCCGGGACGCGCCGCGAGCTTGGGTGCGCGGATGAAGACGCCGTGGAACGGGCGTTCGAAGGGCGCGAGGTCGAGCTCCGCGGTGAAGCTGTCGATTTGCGTCCCGTAGGCGTTGCGGTACGTGTCGACCTCGACGATCCGCAATCGCTCCGGCGGCCCGTCGCCGTGACCGAGGAGCACCGCCCCGGCGCAGGTCCCGAGAACCGGCAGCCCGTCGCGGCCGAGCTCGCGAACCCTATCGAAGAGCCCGGAACGCTTCGCGAGCTTCTCCATCGTCGTCGACTCGCCACCGGGAATCACCAGCGCGGCGATTCCCTGGAGGTCGTCGACCTTGCGGACCTCGCGCGTCGCTACGCCCAGACGCTCGATGGATCGTCGGTGCAGGGAAAACGAGCCTTGCAGCGCGATCACTCCGACGACCTCGCACGGGCGTGTGCTGTCAGCACCGGTCGGGCTCGTCATCGGCGGCTCACCAGCCTCGGTTCTGCAGCCGCTCCTCGTCGGGCATGTCGGCCGCGCTGACGCCGACCATCGCCACCTGCACCGCCTCGGAGATCCGTGCGAGCTCAGCGGGGTCGGCGTGGTGTGTGACGGCCTGCACGATCGACTCGGCCACCTGTCGCTGCTCCCCGGGGTCGTCGCTCGACTTGAAGATGCCCGAGCCGACGAAGACGGCCTCCGCGCCGAGCTGCATCATCAGGGCGGCGTCCGCCGGCGTCGCGATGCCGCCCGCCGCGAAGTTCGGTACGGGCAGCCGGCCGGTCTGCGAGACCTGCTTGACGAGGTCATGGGGAGCGCCGAGCTCCTTGGCGGCGGTCATCAGCTCCTCGGGACCCATCTGCGTCAGGGCACCCATCTGCTTACGAATCTTGCGCAGGTGGGTGACCGCGTGGACCACGTCGCCGGTGCCCGCTTCGCCCTTGGTCCGGATCATCGCCGCGCCCTCGCCGATGCGCCGGAGTGCTTCGCCGAGATCGCGAGCGCCGCAGACCATCGGCGCGGCGAAGGGATGTTTGTCGATGTGAAACCTCTCGTCCGCCGGAGTCAGCACTTCGCTCTCGTCGATGAAGTCGATCCCGATGGCCTCGAGGATACGCGCCTCGACGAAGTGGCCGATGCGGGCCTTTGCCATCACCGGGATCGACACCGTCTCCCGGATCTCGCGGATCCTGGAGATCGGCGCCATGCGGGCGATTCCGCCGTCGCGACGGATGTCCGCCGGCACGCGCTCCAGCGCCATGACCGCCGCCGCTCCGGCCTCCTCCGCGACGCTCGCCTGCTCCGCGGTGGTGACGTCCATGATCACTCCGCCGATGAGCATGCGAGCGAGTCCGACCTTCTCTTCCCAGTTCTTCATGGGCTTTACGGGTCCCGATCGTGTTTTCGGGGTGAAGCGAGCGAGCGTCCAGGTGACGACGAAGGATTGTCGAAGCTCGCT
The DNA here is from genome assembly GCA_964390645.1 of uncultured Planctomycetia bacterium. GTDB lineage: Bacteria > Planctomycetota > UBA8108 > UBA8108 > UBA8108 > CAYMLL01. The sequence continues at coordinate 14,057 of CAYMLL010000179.1, forward strand.
GTCAGGATTGCAACGGGGTTTCCGGCCCGCGGTGGTCGAGTGTCTCGGACGTCGCGTGTCCCGGGTGTCCGGTTCCGGCGACCGCAGCTCGTATGCCCTGACGGCCGTCCTGCAGATGTCCGCCGTCCACGTAGACCGTGAAGCGGCCGTCACGCACGAAACCGGCGAGACTCATTCCGACGCGCTCGGCCAGCTCGATCGCGCTGTCGCGCAG
>CAYMLL010000179.1:14280-15674 GCA_964390645.1 uncultured Planctomycetia bacterium
GGGTCTAGACACCCGACAGGGCGCCGACGACCGGGATGCCGGCCCGGTAGGCCTTCTGTACGATCTCGAAGCTGACACGTCCACTGACCTGCAGGACCGTGTGCGTCAGGGGAAGCGCCTCGTCGTGAAGAGCCGCCCCGACGACCTTGTCGACGGCGTTGTGACGGCCGATGTCCTCGCGCGTCCAGCGTGTGGTCCCGGTCGTGTCGAAGACGGCAGCGCCGTGGAGTGCGCCGGTTGTCGTGAAGAGCCGCTGCTCCCGTCGCAGGCGTTCAGGCAGACCGGTGAGCAGGTTCGGATCGAGCCAGGGCAAGGCGTCGGCCGTCGGCGTCGGGCCTTCGCGCGACGGTGTTGGTGGGGGACGCAGTCGCAGAACGTCCTCGATGCTCTGCTTGCCGCAGACACCGCAGCTCGACGTCGCCGGACCGCGGCGAGGCGCGATCCGCGGGGTCGTCGGTGCTCCGTCGTCGAGATGGAGCACGACGACGTTGCGGCTGCCACCGTGATCATCCTCCTGCCGCTCGCAGAAGGCCAGGGCCCCGACGTCGCGTGATGAATCGATCAGGCCCTCCGAGAAGAGGAATCCGAGGGCCAGGTCGCGATCGTGGCCCGGTGTGCGCATCACCGTCGCGAGCGGCTCATCGCCGACGCGGAACTCGATCGGCTCCTCGACGACCACGACGTCGTTGTCGTCGCCGGTGCTCTCGCCACGCGGCGGAAAGCGACGGCAGGTTGTCCTGCGAATGCCGGGTGGGCGAGGCTCGAAAGGCGGTGAGGGAGGCATCGGATACCACTATCCACGATCTCGAGGCGTCCGTCCACCTCGGTCGGGGGGAGGACGTCACGTCGGTGGCCTTGGTGGACGTCCGGGACGGAGAATCCGCCGATCGAGGAGACCGCGACGCTACGACTCCTCTTTCTGCTCGCGGCGCATCAGATCCTCGACGGCCTCGCGCGGGGACTTGTCGTCGAAGAGCACTGCGTGGACCTCCGCGGTGATGGGCAGCTCGACCTCGATCTTCTCGGCGAGCGCATGTAGCGAGCGCGTTGTCTCGACGCCCTCGGCGACCTTTCGCGTCGAAGCGAGAATCGCCTCCAGGCTCTCGCCCTTTCCGATGCGCGCGCCGACCGCGTGGTTGCGCGAGTGCAGGCTCGTGCACGTGGCGACGAGGTCGCCGATGCCGGACAGCCCGCCGAAGGTCTCCACGCGGGCGCCAAGGGCGGCTCCGAGCCGCGTGATCTCGCTGGCGCCACGACAGACGAGCGCAGCTCGCGCGTTGTCCCCGTATCCGAGGCCGTCGGAGATGCCGGCTGCCAGGGCGATGACGTTCTTTGACGCGCCCGCGATCTCGACGCCGAGCGGGTCGGTCGTCGTGTAGATGCGGAAGTAGGGA
>CAYMLL010000180.1:0-15287 GCA_964390645.1 uncultured Planctomycetia bacterium
TGGAGGCCCTGTCCTTGGAGGCCCTGTCCTTGGAGGCCCTGTCCTTGGAGGCCTTGCTCTTGGAAGCCCTGTCCTTGGAGGCCTGTCGACGCTCGCGGTCGATTTCTAGCGCCTTGCCGTCCCCGGGAGACCGGTCCGATACCTCCGTCGCCACGCGTGTTTTCGTGTCCGGGTCGGCGAGCACGAGATGCGGCACGACGAGACACGCGAGAGCCGCCAGGCTCGGTTACATTCGTTGCATGGGTTTCTCCTGATGCTCTTGTTGCGGGGGGCGCTTCGAGATCGCCAGACCTTGCTGACCGCACGGTGCGCCGGCGAGAGGGTAAACACCACGGCCGGCAGGATGTCGCAGAAAATACCCGGCGCTTGGTATCAGAGGTCTTTCAGGCAGCTGATCAGCTCGGAGACGGTCTTCTTGGCGTCTCCGAAGATCATCATCGTGTTGTCCTGAGAATAGAGCGCGTTCTCGACTCCGGCGAAGCCCGGATTCATGCTGCGCTTGAGGACCATAACGGTCTGCGCCCTGTCGACATCGAGGATCGGCATGCCGTAGATCGGGCTCGAAGGGTCGCTGCGAGCGGCGGGGTTGGTGACGTCGTTGGCGCCGATGACGAGCGCGACGTCCGCCTGCGGGAACTGTGGGTTGATCTGATCCATGTCAAACAGCTGCTCGTAGGGCACATCGGCCTCGGCGAGCAGCACGTTCATGTGGCCGGGCATGCGACCCGCGACCGGGTGGATAGCGTACTTCGTCTCGGTGCCGTTCTTCTGCAAGATGTCTGCCAGCTCGCGTACAGCGTGCTGTGCCTGCGCGACCGCCATACCGTAGCCGGGCACGACGACGACCGCATCCGCGCTGTCGAGGATCATCGCGGCTTCCTCCGGGGAGCCGCTCTTGACGGTACCCTGCAGCTCTCGCGATGGCGCGCCGGCGTCGCGGGCTGTTTGACCGAAGGTGCCGAAGAGGACGTTGGGGAGGGAGCGGTTCATCGCCTTACACATGATCTGCGTCAGGATGATCCCGGACGCTCCGACCAGCGAGCCGCCGACGATCAGCGCGTTGTTCCCGAGAACGAAGCCCGCTGACGCCGCCGCCAGGCCGGAGTACGAGTTGAGCAGCGAGATGACGACCGGCATGTCGGCGCCGCCGATCGGCAGCACGCTGAGCACGCCGAGTACGGCCGCCGTGACACAGAGCAGCATGAACGGCAAACCGCCACCGCCGCTGTCGCAGGTCCAGATGCTGAAGGCGATGCACGCCACCAGAAGGACGAGGTTGACCGTCTTCTGCAGTGGATAGACGAGCGGTCGACCGCTGATCAGCTCTTGCAGCTTCGCGAAGGCCACAGCGCTGCCGGTCAGGGTCACCGCGCCGATGAGGCCCGTCATCGAGACGGCGACGAGGAAGGCCGGATCGTCGACGACCTGTCCGTCGATACCGCGCAGCGTCAGCTCGCTGCCCGCCACGAGCGCTGACGCGGCGCCTCCGAGCCCGTTGAGGAGCGCGACCATCTGCGGCATCGCCGTCATCTGTACTCGCGTTGCCGCGACGATCCCGACGACACTGCCGATGGCGATACCGATGGCGATCACCAGCAGCCCGCTCTTGCTGTCCTGTGTCGCGATCGTCGCCACCGCCGCGACGAGCATCCCGAGTGCCGCGATCGCGTTGCCGCGGGGCGCCGTTCTCGGGGAGCCGAGCTGCTTGAGCCCGAGGATGAACAGGCACGCGGCCACGAGGTAGAGAAGATCCTGCATCGACGCCTACTTCTGCTTCTGCTTCTTCTTGCTCTTGAACATCAGCAGCATTCGATTCGTTACCAGGAAGCCGCCGACGACGTTGACGGTCGCCAGCGCTATCGCGAGCGCTGCGAGGATCATTGCTGGAGTGGACCCTCCCTTTCCGGCACAGACGATCGCACCGATGAGCGTGATGCCCGAGATCGCGTTGGAGCCCGACATCAGCGGTGTGTGCAGCGTCGGCGGCACCTTGGTGATGACCTCGAATCCGACGAAGACGGCGAGCACGAAGATCGTCAGAAGAGGAAGGAGCTCAGTCATCGTTTCCGGCTGGTTTCTCTGTGGCGACAACGGGATCGGGAGCCTCGTCGAGGATCTCGCCGTCGCGTGTGACAAGGGGTGCCGTGGCGAGCGGGTCGTCCGGTTCGATCTTCAGCTAGCCGTCCTCGACGAGGTGCAGGAGGTACGTCGAGACGTTCCTCGAGTACATGTCGCTCGCGTGGACGGGCATCGTTGCCGGCAGGTTGCAGGGCCCCGCGATGCTGACGCCGTGGTGGTGGACAGTTCGGCCCGCCACCGAGAGCTCGCAGTTGCCGCCTTGCTCGGCGGACAGATCGACGACGACGGAGCCGAGCCTCATCCCTTCCACCATGTCCGCCGTCACCAGCACAGGGGCTTTTTTCCCGGGAATGAGCGCGGTCGTGATCACGGCATCAGCCTTCGCCACCCTCTGCTTCAGGAGCTCGCGGATCGCCGACTGTGTATCGTCGCTTTGATCTCTTGCGTAGCCGCCCTCGTCCTCGGCGTCCTCGGTGTCGACGTCGAGATCCACGAACTTCGCGCCGAGGCTCTCGACCTGCTCCTTGACAACTGGACGGACGTCGAAGGCCTCGACGACCGCGCCGAGTCGTCGGGCACTGGCGATCGCCTGCAGGCCCGCCACGCCGGCTCCGAGGACCAGCACCTTCGCCGGTGTGATCGTGCCGGCGGCAGTCATCAGCATCGGAAAAAACTTCGGCAGCAGATCCGCGGCGATGAGGACCGACTTGTAGCCGGCGATCGAGCTCATCGAGCTCATCGCGTCCATGCTCTGCGCACGCGTGACACGCGGCATCCGCTCCATGGCCAGGCTCGTGATGCGGCGATCCCGCAGTCGCCGGATCGTGTCCGGGCACTCGTGCGGAAAGAGCAAGCAGATCAGAGTCGCGCCTTCCTTGAGCAGGTCCGCCTCGTGCCGGCCGTCCCTCCACGGTGCGGGCGCGCGAACTTTGAGGACGATGTCGGAGCTTGACAGCACGCCGGGGCCGTCGCTCATGCCGGCGCCGGCTTCCTCGTAGAGATGGTCGGGGTAGCTGGCCGGAGCACCCGCCCCGCGCTCCACGAGCACCTCGAGCCCGGCAGTGATGAGCTTCGCGACGGTCGAGGGGACGACTGCGATCCGGCGCTCGCCCTCGATGGACTCCTTCGGTACACCTACGATCAACGCTTGCTTGCCTCCACTTCTTGGCCCGGTTGGTTATAGACGGAAAGCGCCGTGGGGACAAGGCCACAGGGTACGAGGACCGCTCTGGAGACGACCCTCGCCATCACCTACCCCCTCTGGTTCGGGATCGCGTCGCGCCAGGCCTTCTCCAGGGTGTGAAACTTGACGTCCTTGAAGACGATGTCACACGCCTTGACCGGGTCGGTGCCGCGGTGGAGCTCCCAGAAGTAAGCCTTGTAGAAACCGCGGACCTTCCGCTGAGTCGCCGGATTTCGGTGCTTGAAGTTCGTCAGGAAGTAGATGAACGACCAGGCCTGCGCGTACGCGATACCGACGACGTCTCGCCTGTAGAACTCTCGGTGGCTCATCCGGATGAGCTGATCGAGAGGTACGAGCCTACCTCTCTGCGCGAAGACCTTGACGTGCTGGCTACGCATGGGGTTGAAGGGGTTCATCTTTGCCTTACCTGCCTTGAACGTGACAGGCGAGACGATCTCCGCGAAGCCCTCGTCGAACCAGCGCGGCGCGTTCGGAATGTAGAAGTCGAAGTACTGGTGCCAGCCTTCGTGGAACATGCTCTTGTAGGTGTCCATACCGTAGGAGTCGCGCGCGCCGCTCGGATAGCCGACCAGCTCCTTGCTGTGCGGCTCGTAGTGGGCTCCGGCTCCCCGCGGGCCACCGTTGCGGTTGTACTCGCGCTCGTTGCGGTAGATGCGAACGATGTACTTGAACGGGATCTGCTCCTCGAACTCGAAGACGGTCTGGTAGACCTGTCGTGTGACGAGGTCCATCTTGGCGCCGAACTCCTTCGTCGCTTGCTCGTCCATCGTCGAGAGAATGTGGTAGTGATGGGTCTCGAGGTGGATGCTGTCCTCCTCGCCGTGCTTCTCGACGAACGCCTTTGCCTTCTCGATGTTGATCTGTGCCCAGTCTCGCGGCACGCCCTCCTCGGCCAGGTAGGCGCGGATTCGAAACTCGTAGTCGCCGAGGCTCTCGAGCCGGTCGATGAACTTCCGGCAAGCCGCCATGTTGAGGCGCTCCTTCGAACCCGGTATGGAGAGGACAGCGCTGCGAGCGAGGAGCATCCAGAGCGAGTGCGCGTCTGCCTTGACGATGGCACGCTCGAGGTGGTCGACGGCCTTGATGTCCTTCGGGTTCTTTCTGGGCCGCTTCGATGACGCACCACCTCCTGTCTTCGCGTCACCGCTCTCGCTCTTGCGGAGCTTCTTGCCCGTGACCTCATAGCCCATCTGGAGCAGCTTCTGGACCTCGAGCTCGTCGATCCACTTGCCGTCGAGCATGCGCTGGCCGAGTGCGATACGGTGCTCCTCGCTCCTTGGCTCGATCCTGGCGAGCGCTCTCAGACAGACACGCTGCTCGGGGACGAGCTCGTTCTTCTTCGCGAAGTCCAGCAGCTTCACCCAGGAAGTCCTGCTCTTCGCTTTCTGGCGGAACTTCTCGAAGACAGCAGCGGCACTCTCGTCGACGATGCGATCGATCTTTGTCACGCTGGAGCGCGGGATCTCGTGCTTGCCGCGCCATGAGTCCATGAGGATGCTCGTCTTCGTGATCTCCAGGATCCGGCCCTTGTAGAGCTCGCTGGACTCCTCGATCTGGACCTTTCCGTCGACGATGCGCGCAGCGCCTCGACCCTTGGCGTGGACGGTGTCGAAGCCGACATCAATCTCCCTGCCGACCGTCGATCCTCGCTGATCACTCTTTCTCGAGGCAGCGTTCGCTTTCGAGCTCCCGCGGGATCGGCTCTTCGAGTCGTCCGAACCGGCGTCACCTGACGGCGAGCTCTCGAGGTAGCGGTCGGGCCCGGCCGTGAACGTCACCACGGCCGTGAAGGTGACGAGCACCGAGAAGCCGGCCGAGATGAACCGACGACGATGAAGGGAGTCGGGGTGCCGCATGATCTGCTCGTTCCCGGGGGGGGACGGGGGCCGGGGCTTGCCTCGTCAGCCCCGGCATCGAGAGGCCATTGTTCTTCCGGAGCTCGCGAATTGCCAGCGGGAACGTGGCGATTCGGCCTTGCGGCTAGCGGCGCCCGAGGATCACTGCGGCGAGCGGGGGGAGCTGGATCGCGACGGACCACGGGCGGCCGTGCGCGGTGATCGGTTCGGCGTGCAGGCCTCCGAAGTTCCCGAAGTTGCTGCCACCGTAGTGCCCGGAGTCGCTGTTGAGGAGCTCCTGATAGTATCCGGGTCCCGGAACGCCGATGCGGAAGCCGGCTCGTGGCACGGGAGTGCCGTTGGTTATCGCGATGATCTCCTGGCCGGGCGCGTTGCCGCGACGCATGAAGGAGAGCACGCTGGAGTCGCAGTCGTGGCAGTCGATCCACTCGAAGCCCTGCCACTCGAAGTCCAGCTCGTGGAGCGCCGGCTCGGTGGTGTAGAGGCGGTTGAGGTCGCGGACGAGTGTCTGCACGCCGCGGTGGGCGTCGATCTGGAGCAGGTGCCAGTCGATGCTGTGCTCGAATTTCCACTCGCCGCCTTGCCCGAACTCGCAGCCCATGAAGAGCAGCTTCTTGCCGGGGTGCACGAACTGCAGCGAGAGAAGGAGGCGCAGGTTGGCGAACTTCTGCCATCCGTCGCCCGGCATCTTGTCGAGGAGCGAGCGCTTGCCGTGGACGACCTCGTCGTGCGAGAAGGGCAGCAGGAAGTTCTCCGTGAACGCGTAGAGGAGGCTGAACGTCAGGTTGTGGTGGTGATACTTGCGATGGATCGGCTCATGCTCGAAGTACTCGAGCGTGTCGTTCATCCATCCCATGTTCCATTTGAGGCTGAAGCCGAGCCCGCCGAGGTATGTCGGCCTCGACACGCCACCCCAGGCCGTCGACTCCTCCGCGATCGTCAGGACTCCCGGATGCCGATCATGGCAGACCTCGTTGAGCTGCTTGAGAAAGCCGATCGCCTCGAGGTTCTCTCGACCCCCGTGCTGGTTCGGGATCCAATCGCCTTCCTCGCGTGAGTAGTCGTTGTAGAGCATCGACGCGACCGCGTCCACGCGCAGTCCATCGAGGTGGTACTGCTCCAGCCAGAAGAGCGCGCTTCCGACGAGGAAATTGCGCACCTCGTTGCGGCCGTAGTTGAAGATCAACGTGCCCCAGTCCTTGTGCTCGCCCTGGCGCGGGTCCGCGTGCTCGTAGAGGTGCGTTCCGTCGAATAACCTCAGGCCGTGCTCGTCTCGCGGAAAATGCGCCGGCACCCAGTCGAGGATGACGCCGATGTTCTCCTGGTGGCATGCATCGACAAGGTACGCGAAGTCCTCCGGCTTCCCGTAGCGGCTCGTCGGCGCGAAGTAGCCGAGCGTTTGGTAGCCCCACGAGCCGTCGAAGGGGTGCTCTTGAACCGGCAGCACCTCGATGTGCGTGAATCCGAGGTCGCGAACGTAGGGGACCAGGCGATCGGCGATCTCCCGGTATGACAGGGTTCGATCGTTATCGCCTCGCATCCAGGATCCGAGGTGCAGCTCGTAGGTCGACTGTGGGGCATCAAGCGCATTGCGCTTCGCGCGACCCTCTCGCATCCACTCCTCGTCGTTCCACTCGTGCTGGTCGAGCGCACAGACGATCGACGCGGTTGCGGGGCGGCGCTCGAAATGGAACGCGTACGGATCACTCCTGATGAGAAGCTGCCCGCTGCGCGCGCGCAGCTCGAACTTGTAGAGATCGCCTTCGCCCAGCGACGGCACGAAGATCTCCCAGACGCCGTTCGTGTGGAGGTTGCGCAGCGGCAGGCGTCGGCCGTCCCAGTCGTTGAACGGGCCGATGACGCTGACCCGCTCGGCGTTCGGCGCCCAGACGGCGAAGTGAACGCCGTCGATCCCGTCGACGGTCTTCTGGTGCGCGCCGAGCTTCTCGAAGTTACGGTAGTGCGATCCTTCGCCGAGAAGGTGAAGGTCGTAGTCGGTGAGGACGCGACCGAACCGGTACGGATCCTCGCACTCCCACGAGTGTCCGTCGCCTCGCTCCACGCGCAGGCGATAGCGAAAGTCCTCGCCGACCGGGCCGACGACGGCTTCGAAGAAGCCTTCCTCGTGGAGGAGCACCGCCTCGACCATAGAGTCGCTCTTGCGGGGCAGGACGTGGACCGACTTCGCGCCCGGGTGGAAGGTGCGGATCGACAACCGCATCTCGTCGTCGACCTCGAACATATGGGGGCCCAGAATCCCGAAGGGGTCGGGATGACGGGCCTGAACCAGAAGGTCGATCTCTCCTTGCGAGACCTGGGACGGAGATCGGATTCCCGTGTCGAATGCCATCAGCGGCTCAGAGCTCCCGGATCACGGTGAAGGTAGTGCGCATCTTGTCGCCATCCCCATCGTCAAGTACCGGGACAATTCTTTCGTCAAAGCAGCGACCTTTATCACTTGGTGGGGACGACGCGGTTCGGCAGATTGCGCCCCTCGAGTCCTGCGAACAGGTTCGCACTCGCCAGGTCTCCCATGAGCTTGCGCGTGCGAATCGTAGCGCTGCCGAGATGCGGGGAGACAAGGAGGTTCTCGAGATCGAGAAGACGATGGCCGCGTGGCAGCGGCTCGGGCTCGGTGACATCGGTTGCGGCAGCCGCGATCCAGCGCTCGCTCAGAGCCCGATAAAGGGCATCGTGATCGAGGACCGCGCCCCGTGCCACGTTGATCAGGATACCGTCTTCACGCATTCCCCGCAGCTCCTTCTCGCCGATGATTCCGCGGGTCTCGGGCGTCAGTGGCACACAGAGGACGACGAAGTGGGACTCCCGCAGGAGGGCGTCGAGCTCGGCATGCTCGACCCCGAGCTTCGTCTCCGTGTTCTCGCGCCGCCGCCGATTGTGGTAGAGGATGCGCATGTCGAAGCCGCGTGCCCGCCGGGCGACCTGCGTCCCGACGCGACCCATGCCGATAATCCCGAGCGTGCTGCCGTGAACTTCCCAACCCGGGAGGTGGCTCGGGTCGTAGCTCGTGAAGTCAGGCCCGCGTGCGAAGCGGTCGCCGAGAACGACGTTGCGCGCCGCTCCGAGGAGGAGGGCCATCGCCATGTCGGCGGTGGCTCCGTCGACCGCGCCGGGGGTGTTGCCGACGGGTATGCCCCGGTCGTCCGCCGCCGGGACATCGATGTGGTCGACGCCGACCCCGAAGTTGCTGACGACCCGCACGCCCTCGAGGCGGTCGAGGAGCGGGCCGTCGACGATCGGGTGCCCGTAGGTGTACACCGCGCGGATGCCGGCGAGATCCGCGGTCGATCCGGTCTCCAGCAGGCGCCACGGGAGAAGGTCGCAGTGGCTGGTGAGGGACGACGCGAGGTAGTCGGGAAGGGGAACGTCGAGGAGTACTTTCGGTTTCGACATGGCAGTGGCGACACGGGTTCAGGTTTTTCCGCCGAGCGCCCGATAAACGGTAGCAATCGAGCGGTGATTCGCTAGAAATACGTGACTCCGCGGGCGGCCTCGACGATGTCTCGAGTCCAGCGGTCGCTTCGGAATCTTCTTCTCACCGGCCATTTCACGGGTTTGTCCAAGATGCCCAGGGTCACGCTTCCGGACGGTTCCGTCAAGTCGTACGATGCTCCGGTATCGGCGCTACAGGTCGCCGAGGACATCGGGCCGCGGCTGGCTCGGTCCGCACTCGGCTGCAAGGTCGACGGCGAACTCTGTGATGTCGCGACCGAGATCGCCAGCGACTGTGAGCTCAGCATCGTCACGGCGACGACCCGGGACAAGAAGCCCGATCCGGACGCTCTCTATCTGCTGCGTCACTCCTGCGCTCACGTCATGGCCGAGGCGATCCAGCGCGTCGTTCCCGGCGTCGAGCTCGTCTACGGTCCACCGCTCGACACGGGCTTTTACTACGACCTGGCCGTGCCCGAAGCCCGCCCCCTCTCGAGCAACGACTTCGAGGCCATCGAGGCGGAGATGCAGGGGATCATCGCGGAGGATCGTCCCTTCGTGCGCTACGAGATGTCGGGGGACGAGGGCATGGCGAAGCTCCGTGGGGAGAACAACAAGTACAAGGTCGACAACGCGGAGCGTGCGTTGGCCGCCGCGACGAGCGAGGGCGGTGTCGAGGTCGCGCTGTCGTTCTATGCGACCGGCGAGCCCGGAAAGGACTGGGAGGATCTCTGTCGCGGTCCGCACGTCCCGTCGACCGGGCGAATCGGCGGCTTCAAGGTGATGACGCTCGCGTCGTCCTACTGGCACGGCGACGAGAGCTCCGACAGCTTGACTCGCGTGTACGGCACGGCGTTCGCGACGCGCAAGGAGCTGGACAGTCATCTCGAGCGGCTCGAGGAGGCGAGAAAGCGTGACCACCGTGTCATCGGAAAGCACCTTCGGCTCTTCCATATCGATGAGGCGGTCGGTCAGGGGCTCGTCCTCTGGTCGCCGAAGGGTGCGACCGTACGCCAGGAGCTGCAGACCTTCATCGGTGAGGAGCTGCGCAAGCAGGGCTACTCGCAGGTCTTCACGCCGCACATAGGCAAGCTCGATCTCTACCGCACGTCGGGGCATTTTCCGTACTACAGCGACTCGCAGTATCCGCCGGTTGTCGAGCCCGACGCGATGCGTGCTCTCGCCGACGAGAACTGCGGATGCTCCGAGCTCGCGAACCGTCTCGAGTCGGGCGAGATCAACGGCTACCTGCTGAAGCCGATGAACTGCCCGCACCACATCAAGATCTTCGCGAGCGAGCGGCACTCCTATCGTGATCTGCCGGTGCGGCTTGCGGAGTTCGGTACGGTCTACCGCTGGGAGCAGTCCGGCGAGATCTCGGGCATGACGCGTGTGCGCGGTTTCACACAGGACGATGCGCACCTGTTCTGCACCGAGGATCAGATCGCGGACGAGGTGAAGGGCTGTCTTTCACTCGTGCGCATTATCTTCGACACGCTCGGCATGAAGGACTACCGCGTGCGCGTCGGCCTGCGCGACCCGGACTCCTCGAAGTACATCGGCGACCCCTCGAACTGGGACAAGGCCGAGGATGCCTGCCGCGATGCGGCGTCGACGCTCGGCGTGCCATTCACCGAGGAGGCCGGCGAGGCCGCGTTCTACGGCCCGAAGATCGACTTCGTCGTGCGCGATGTGATCGGCCGCGAATGGCAGCTTGGCACTGTTCAGGTCGACTACAACCTGCCGGAGCGCTTCGAGCTCAGCTACGTCGGCGCGGACAATCAGCCACACCGACCGGTGATGATCCACCGCGCGCCGTTCGGCTCGATGGAGCGCTTCGTCGGCGTGCTTATCGAGCACTTCGCGGGCGCCTTTCCGACCTGGCTGGCGCCGGAGCAGGTGCGCGTGCTACCGATCAGCGACAAGTCGCACGACTACGCGGTGATGGTGAGAGACGCGCTCCGGCGTGCAGGTGCGCGCGTCGGGCTCGACGAGTCGAGCGAGCGCATCCAGGCGAAGGTGAAGATCGGCATGGACGAGAAGGTCCCGTATCTTCTCGTCGTCGGGCCTCGCGACGCCGAGAATCGCCAGGTCAGCGTTCGTGCGCTCGGAGTTCAGAGAAACCTCGGTCAGATGCCGCTGGACCTCTTTGTCGAGGAGCTCGGCACGGAGATCGGCACGCGTGGAGCGACCTCCGTACTCCGTCACTTCGAGTCCTGATCGCGAGGATACGAAATCGATGATTCGACGTCATTCGACCGCTGTCCGTCTTCTGCTGGCCGGGTCTCTCGCGTTGTTGTTGACGCCGGCCGCTCGGTCGTGGCAGAGCGTTCGGGTCGATGGCGCGAGGCGCCCGCGCATTCTCGTCACCAACGATGACGGTATCGATGCCGTGGGCATCCGGGCGATCGTGAGCGAGCTGTCGTCGATGGCGGAGGTCGTCGTCGCGGCCCCGAAGGCCGAGCAGAGCGGTATCGGCCAGGCGGTGCAGCTGAGGGGCTCCGTCATCGTCGAGAAGAGGAGAGGTGCGCAGGTCGAGGAGTGGGCGATCGATGCGACGCCCGCGACATGCGTGCTGATCGCGCTCGAGCATCTCGAGGGCCCACGGGAGTTCGATCTCGTCGTCAGCGGGATCAACTCGGCGGAGAATATCGGCACGGACACCTTCGCGTCCGGCACGGTCGGAGCCGCGCGCATGGCGGCCGATCTCGGCTATCCTTCGATCGCTCTCTCGGTGCGCCGCGACGCGTCGCACCTGTCGGAGGTCGCGTCGCTGGCGAGAAAGCTCGTCGCCGAGGCCATCGAGAGGAAGCTGCCCGGTGGCCACATCCTCAACGTCAATTTTCCGTCGGGAGCGAGCAAGTCGTGGAAGACGCCGCTGCTGACCTTCGCGGCGGCCCGCGGATTCGACATCGGCTTTCAGGAAGGCTCCACCGCGGATCGTGCCGCGAAGGGCTCCGAGTCGGCCGAGCCGTCCGAGACGGGCGATGTCAGGAGGGACGCGCGGAGGTTTCGCGCGTCGATCCGGCTCCACCGTGGAGAGCTGCCGGTCGGCAGCGATGCGTGGGCTCTTGCCGGGCGCCACGTCAGCGTCTCGCTGCTGCGATCGCTGGCAGCTGTGGGCGCCTCGGACCGGCGATTCGAGGGCACGGGCTCTCTGGTGAGGTGGGGCTTCTTCCAGTGAGCCGCCGCTTACTGCCGGCTCTCACGAAGGGCTCGGTTCCGGATCGCGGTCTTGTCAGGGACCGCCTCGCAGGACCGGCTCGGTCGGGGCCGGCGGCGTCGCCGCTCGGTCCGGCGAGAGCTCCGTCGCCCGGCGGTCGGAACGGGGACCTTCACTTCGGTGGCCGCTTCGGCCGATAGTCAGGACGGGCGCGGTGTGCGTGACATGCGCCTGCGTGGGCGCGCACCCACCGGCTGGAGATCCTCCATGTGGTTGAAGTCCACTTCCGTCGTCACGGCGGTCACCCTGTTCGGGAGCGTCGCCGGCGCCGAGGAGTTCTCGATTCTCGGCTCGCGTGCGATGGGCATGGGCGGCGCCGGCGTCGCGTTGACCCGCGGCTCGTTGAGCACCTACTGGAACCCCGCAGCGCTGGCGCCGCCGTCCACCGCGTCGGTGCTGCGCATCCTCGATCTGTCGGTCCCGGCCCACGCAACGATCACCGCGTCGAACGATGCGCTGCGCCAGATCGACGAGCTCGTCAACCGCGTGGACGCTCTCGACTTCAACGCGATCGAGTCGAGCCTCACCAGCGGGACAACGCTGACGACGCAGCAGGTGCTCGACCTGATCGCGGTCGCTGCGGAGCTTCCGGAGCTCGATGTCGCGGGAACCGGCCTCATCACCGATCTCGCCGTTGGTCTCGACCTTCGCCTCTGGCGCTTCGGCCTCAACACGCTCGGCACGTTTCACGGTGGCGGCGTGACCAACCTCGACACGCAGATTCTGGCCCTCGGCACGAACGGCCTCGCTGCGGTGATCCCTGCGCTCGGAGGGGCGCCGGCCACTGCCGAGGGCATCGCGTTCTCGAGCTTCCTGCTCGGCACCGGCACCGTGACGCCGGCCCAGGCGGACCAGCTCGCGTTCTTCGCAGAGCAGGCGGGTGTCGATCTCGACGACCCGGGATTTCGGGACCTGATGGCGGACGTCCTGGATGCGACCGATGCGAACACCGGCGGCTCGATCACGAACCTGTTGACGAACAACACGAGTGGCGTCGACCTGCGGGGCATCTTCACGCAGGAGGTGTCGATCGGCTACGCGCAGCCGCTGGGCGAGCTCCTTCCGCTGCCGCTACTGGACCGGATCTCGATCGGCGCGGCCGTGAAGGTCGTCCGTGGTACGACGTACTTCAACTCGTTCGATCTGAGCGGGCTGAACCAGTTCGACGACATCTTCACGGAGCTCATGGACGACTCCACCGAGGAGACTTCGCTTGGCGTCGGCGTCGATGTCGGCGTGCTCTTCGAGCCGCTTGACTGGGTCTCGATCGGACTCGTGGCGCGCAATCTCAACCGACCGAGCTTCGACTTCGGTGGCCCGGGTGACTATCGCCTCGACCCGCAGGTGCGCGCCGGAATCGGTCTGGTCGACGTGATCGACGGCGTCACCATCGCTGCCGACGTCGACCTGACGCGCAACCACTCGGACGCGTTCACCGGCTGGGCCTCGCAGATCGCGGGTGTCGGCCTCGAGTACGACGTCGGCAACATGGACGTCGTTTTCCTGCGTCTGGGAGTCTCCAAGAACCTCGCCGATGCCGACGAGAGCTACGCGGGGCACGTCGGACTCGGAGCGCGCTTCCTGGGAGTCGCCGTCGACGTGGCCGGCATGATCACCTCCGACTTCGTCGACATCGACGCCGACCCGAATCCGGACGAGGTGCCCGAGCGAGCCGGAGTGGGTCTGGAGGTGTCCGTGCTGGTACCGATCGACTGAAGATCCCGCCCGCTTCGGCCTCGATCGCGGTCTCCGTCTCCGGACCCCGCTCCCCTCTTCCCCTGTCGTCGCTGCAGGCGCGGGTACTCCGCGTGCACGGTGGCCGGCGTCACCTTCCCCGACCAGCGGATCCTCGAAGGACCCTCCGCGGGCTTGCGGTGGGCGGCGACGTCGACCTGGCTGGGATCCCGGTGCGAGGCCGCGGCAGCCGACCTTCAGAGTCAGAAGGCCCTGCTTCGAATCACGGCAGATCGGGAGGGTCCCCGGAGTCGGCAGCCGTGTCGTCAAGGTCGAGATCTCGACCGGACCTACATCGGCGTGGCTCTACTCCCCCTGCGGGGCCCGCTCCTCGTCCACCACCTTCACCCCGTCCACCGTGCCCCCCGCGGGCACCTCCACCAAGTCGATCTGCCCGACGACCTTCCCCTCGCGTCGTAGCTCCATCCGGTAGGTGCCTGCCGGCCCCTCTCGCAAATGGAACGACGAGGCCCGCGACGTGAACCGGTAGCTCCTCACCGCCGAACTCGCGCCGTGGACATCGCCGGTCGGCACGAGTCGCAGCGAGTAGCCCGGCGCCGGCCCGGTCGCCTCGATCCTGCCGCGGATCGCTCCCGGCGCGGCGAGTCGGATCGCCAGGTCCTCGCGGCCCGTACGCACCCCTTCGATGACGTCGTAGCCTCTGCGGCGTCCACCCGCCGCGATGCGGTACTCGCCGACGGGCAGCGCCGAGAAGCGGAAGCCGCCATCGCGATCGGTCGCCACGCGCACCTTCCGGCCCGCACCCTCCAGTGTCACGACGACGAGGACCATCGGAACGGAGTCGGCGTCGAGGACGCGTCCGGCGATCACTCCGTCGCCCGCCTCGAGGCGCAGCTCGATGTCCTCGGCGGAGTCGCTCGAGAGATCGACCGCCAGCGCGGTCGACACGCCGCGGTCCGCGGTCATGGCGCGAAGCGTGTACTCGCCCGGTGGGAACTTGCGGAACCGGAACTCGCCGCTCGACGTGCTGCGCAGGACGAGGCCCTTCGGTCCGTCGATCTCGACGTGCGCATCGGGCGCGGGGTCGCCGTTCGCGTCGAGGACGCGTCCACGAGCCTCGCGACCGGCGGGAAAGCGGAGCTCGATGCTGCCCGCGTCGAGCGACTCGACCGTCGTCGACAGGCGCGCGTCCGGGTAGTCCGCGTGCCGACCCCGCAGCGCGACGACTGCCGATGGGTCGGACGGCAGGTTCCGCAGCCGTACGCTGCCGCCGTCGTCGCTGCGCGTCGGCGCGACGAGTCTCGAGGAGGCGAGCAGACCCTCGATCTCCGCCTCGACCCGCGCGCCGGCGAGCGGCAAGTCGTCGGGATCGAGCACCCGAACCGTCGCCGGGCTGGCGTCCGCGAGCCGCACGCTCAGCGGCGCGCCGGGCGGCACGTCGATGGTCATCGGTCCGACGGATCTGTATGCTCGGTGCGACGCCGTCAGCGTCCACGTCCCCTCGCCGAGCCCGGCGAAGCGGAAGGTGCCCGCGGTCTCGCTCGTCGCCGAGTAGCGCTGGGGGGTCTCGAGGTCGGCGCGCGTCAGGGTCAGCCGGGCCCGGGCGATCGGTGCGCCGCGGAGGTCCGCGACGGTGCCGACGAGGCCGGCTCCGCGAACCAGTCGGATGTCGATCGGGTCGGTGGACGAGGTGTCGGCCGCCTGCGCCTCGGCGATCCTCAGGTCGCGACGATCGGGGAGGTGCTCGGCGTGACGGATGCGCGCCGCGTAGACGCCG
>CAYMLL010000180.1:15297-15552 GCA_964390645.1 uncultured Planctomycetia bacterium
GGGGGGGTGGTGGGGGCGGCCGCGGGCGCGGCGGGGTTCCTCTGGGGGGGTCTTGGGGGGTGGGGGGGGGGTTGTGGGTGGCGGGCCGCGTCGACGCCGGGGGGCATCGCGGCGAGGACGGCGATGCCCTCGCGGTTCGTGCGCAGCCTCCGGGACGCGGTGCGAGCCGGACCGCGCAGCAGCACGGAGACGTCGGCGTCCACGATCGGCCTGGCGCTCGCATCGTCGAGTATTCGCAGGCGGATCGGCGCTCCC
>CAYMLL010000181.1:0-4603 GCA_964390645.1 uncultured Planctomycetia bacterium
AGGAGCTATAGGGTCCTAGCGGGCCAGCCCTATAAGGCCTTATACAAGGCTTTATTGGGCCCGATATAGGTCCATATTTCCTGGCCCGGGCCCCGCCCCCCCGGCCGGGGCCGGGGGGGGGCCCCCCCCCCCCCGGGCCCCGGCGGGGGGGGTGGGGGCGGGGGGGCGGGCCCTCGCCTCGGCGCTGTCGCCGCTGACGTTGCCGGTCGTGTCGACGGCGCGCACGACGTAGAAGTAGGCGGTGCCGTTGGCGACGCCGAAGTCGCTGTAGTCGCTCGACAGGAGCAGCGCCGTGTTGACCCGCGCGTAGGGTCCACCGGCGCTCGTGCCGCGGAGGACATCGTAGCCGGCCAGGTCGCTCTCGGTGCCGTCGAGCCAGTCGAGCGTCACGGTGGCATCTCCCGCGAGTGCGGAGAGACCTCCCGGCGTTGACGGTGGGGTCGTGTCCCCACCGCCGCCGGTGAAGCTCTGTCCGGCGTTCGGTAGCCCGGGGCTCGCCGTCGCGGGAGCCTGCCAGGAGAAGTCGCCGTAGGCGGCCCCGCTGCCGACGAGCTGCAGCGAGTCACCGACGGAGGTGCTGCGCGGCTCGCTGACGCCGATGTCGATCGACGTCATCCCCGACGCGGCGCCGTTCGTCGCGGTGAGGCCCCCCTCGTAGCTGAGGAGCTGCACCACCGTTCCCTGATCGTCGACGAGCGCCACGGCGTCCGGAGCGCCGTTCTGCAGCCGCGAGATCGGAAACCACAGCGTGCCGAAGCCGTCGGACTGATCCGGCAGCGTGCCCGTCAGGGTCGCCACCCGGTACGAACGTCCCCCGTTGCCGTTGTAAGGCACCAGCTGCCAGCCGCCCAGGTCGAGGCCGGCGGGCCCGGCGACCTCGACGCCCTCCCCGGTGTCCCGGCCCGAGTTGTCGTAGTGGATCTCGTTGATCCACGGATCCGCCGGCGGCGTGCCGCCACAGGAGCCCGCGCCGTCGGGCGTCCCCGGGACCTCGGCGCCGGCGCCGCTCTCGTTGCCGGAGGTGTCGACCGCGGTGACCACGTAGTGGTAGGTCGCGCCGTTGACCGCGGCGGCGTCCTCGTAGACCGCGGCAAGAAGCAGCTCGTCGTTGAGGCGCGTGTAGGGGCCCCCGGAGACGTCCGAGCGGTGGACGTCGTAGCCGGCCAGGTCGGGCTCGTCGTTGGCGGTCCAGCTCAGGGAGACCCGGCAGTCGCCGGGGAGCGCCGCCAGGCCGCCGGGCGGCGCCGGAGGCGTGGTGTCGACCACGTCGCAGACGAAGACCTCGCAGACGTACTCGGGGTGATCGACGAAGGGGTTGCGATTGCCCTGAAAGCCGTACACGGTGTCGTTGCGGGCCATCTCCTCCGCATCCACCGGATCGGAGAGGTGCCACTCGATGAGGGTCGACAGCACTCCCATGTAGGCGACGCTCTGGTTGGCGCTCGAGTTCGACACGATGAGCGCGCGGTCGTCGGTGAGGATCAGGTCGGGCTCCGCGCATCCGGTCGATCCGTGGACGCCGCCCTCGTAGCGCACGTCGAGGTAGAGCACGCCGCGCGCGATGTCTCCCCGGCGGTCCTCGCGCACCTGCCAGGAGCCGGTGCTGCCAGTCCCCGAGCCCCAGTTCGAGACGGCGAGACCGTCGGCGGGATACTCGGCGCAGCCGCTCGAGCACCAGTCGTAGACGCGGTTGCCACGCGAGGAGTTGTAGCTCGGGTTGGCGGCGCGCAGCTGATGAATGTCGGTGTACGGGTAGTTGCAGCCGCCGTCGTTCGTGTAGCCGTAGGAGGACGGCCAGGTGTGCTCGCGGTTCCACCCGGTGCTCTGGCTGTGGTCGGACTTCTCGACCGAGGCGTTGCGATAGATGGTGAGGACGTTGGCCGCATCGCCAGGATCCTCGTCGGTAATCGACAGCAGGTCCCAGGTGTCCGTCGCGGTGCTCGAGTAGGGAAAGCGCTGGTGATCATCGATGATGTCGTGGAGCGCGGCCCTCAGCGCGGCGCCGGTGAGGCCCGCGGCGGGGTCGTAGTAGCCCGCGGGAGCGTCGGCCCGGACGGCCGTCGTGAAGATCGATAGCCACACCGCAACGCACACTCCGACCCGCTCGCGGGAAACGCGTACCGCGACCATGGAGGTCTCCTTGTAACACTCGCGTATCACGACTCGCGCCGGACGAGCCACGCCGCTCACTCCGGCCGATGAACCCGCGCGCAGCATAACAGAACGCGGAGAGGGGTCGCCAGTGGAGGACGGCAAAGAAGACGCCCTGTCGATCCGCTGACCGGAGCCTCGACCCGAGACGGCGCGAAGCAAACGGAGCACGAACACGTGCCGCGGGACACCTCCGTCGGTCTCGAAGTCCAGCGACGACGTCGCCCGCCACGTCCACGGAGCTCCGCGGCGGCGAGGCGACACACCCGATCGCCGGGACACGTCCCCGACGGTGGACGCCGGATCGCCTGACCCCGAGGCGGGGAAGACTCCCGCCGCAGCTCGGAAGACATCCCGGGGCGCCCCGGGGCTCCCCGGGGCGCGGCTCCAACGAAGAGGGAAGCCGCCGACCGGGCGACGGCGGGCTCCTCGAGAACGCCGATCGGGCTACCGGTCCGGATCGGTGCGCGACGCGGACCGCCGGGCCTGCTTTCTCTTCACACGCCGGCCCCCCTTCTGCCGCCACGCTTCCAGGACCTCGTCGCGCGTCTTCCCGGCGTTCTTGCGCAGCCGGAAGATCGCGTCGACCTCCGTCTGCAGGCCCCGGTCACCCTGAGCCGCCATCCACTCCCGGAGCTTGCCCTGCAATCGCCGGACGACCTCCTCGTGGCGCGGGTCCCCGGCCAGGTTCTTCACCTCCAGCGGGTCACTGTCGCAGTCGAAGAGCTCGAGCTCCGGTCGGTGCTGGTACCTGGCGACCAGCCGCCCCGCCGTCGCGTCTCCCGCATCCGCGGCCGCGACCATGGACCGGAAGTGCGGGGACCTCGTGCAGGCGTTCGTGAACTTGGTGCCAGAGGCGAGGTTCCAGATCAGCCGGTAGCGTCGGTCGCGAACCGTGCGGATGGGATAGGAGTCGCTGCCGTTGATGATGCCACGCGTCGTCATCACGCCGTACACATGGTCCTTGTGTCGATCGGTCTCGCCGGTCAGGAGCGGCAGCAGGCTCCTTCCCTCGAGCGCCGCCGCGGGCGTTCCGCCGGCCGCCTCGACGAAGGTCGGGGTCACGTCGACGTACTCGACCAGAGCGTCGGTGACCGATCCGGGCTTCACCTTCCCCGGCCAGCGCACGATCATCGCGGACTGCAGGCCGTTGCCGTAGCAGGTCCACTTGGCGAAGGGAAACGCGTTGCCCTGCTCCGAGACGACCATCACCAGCGTGTCGCGTCGCAGCTGGTGCTGGTCGAGCAGCGCGAGGATCTGTCCGACCTGCCCGTCGTAGTAGGTGATCTCGGCCAGGTAGCGGCTGAAGCTCTCGCGGACGACCGGTGTGTCGGCGATGTAGGGCGGCAGCTCGACCTTCGCCGGCGGGTACCGGGACGCGTCGCCCTTGTTCCACGGCGAGTGCGGCTCGTTCGAGCACGCGAAGAGGCAGAACGGCGAGCCGGAGCGCCGGGAGTCCGAGAACAGCCGCTCGACCGCCTTCATGTCGGGGTTGTTCTTGACGCGGGTGTACTCGAACGGAAACACCTCCTGCGGGCCGATGTGAGTCTTGCCGGACAGCGCCACGCGATATCCGAGCGGCTTCAGATAGTGGACGATGCTCTTGGTGCCCGGCTTCGCGAAGGTGTGGTTCGGGTAGGCTCCGGACTTCACCGGATAGATGCCGGTGTAGATGTTGTGACGCGTCGGCGAGCACATCGGCGCCGCCTGGAAGCAGCGGGTGAACCTCATGCCCTCGGTCGCGAGGCGATCGATGTGCGGAGTGTGCGCCTGCCCGCCGTAGCAGCCGATATCCCGGAAGGTCAGGTCATCGGCGATGATGAAGACGAGGTTCGGCCGCTCGGGAGTGTCGAGCGCGGTCGCCTCGAGCGCGCTCGCGCCCAGCAACCCGAGCAGCAGCAGGGACCGGAGCAGCAGCAGGGACCGGAGCAGCAGCAGGGACCGGAGCCGGATGTCCGGAGCCTCCTGCGCTGCGGATGCCATCCGTCGCCGACGATCATCGATCGGTCCGGACACCTTTCTCGTCTCCTCACGGGCAGTGGGTGTAGGACTCGCAGTCGAAGGGATCGGAGTCCGACGGGTCCGGTCCGCAGGGTTGCGTCAGCGGACCGGGATCCGCGGGCGGCAGGCCGCCGAGGAAGAGGAAGTTGAAGATCCCCACACCGTCGGTCAAGTCGATCGTGCCGCTGTCGTTGACGTCGGCCGCATCGGAGCACGTCGGCGCCACGCCGCCGGTGAACAGGAAGTTGAGGATCAGGATCCCGTCCGTCAGGTCGATCGTGCCCGTGTCGTTGGGGTCGCCGCGATGGAAGACCTCATCGAGGACGGGCGGCTCTCCGCGCGCCACGATGCGCATCCAGCTGGCGGAGTCGTGGGCGGGGCCCCCCCCGGAAGCGCCCCCCCCCCCCCCCCCGAGGGGGCCCCCCCCCCGGGGGGACCGCCGGGCCCCACC
>CAYMLL010000181.1:4613-15431 GCA_964390645.1 uncultured Planctomycetia bacterium
GTGGGGGCGGGGGGCGGGGCGGGAGCTGGGGCGGGCCCGACGGCGGTGTGCGCGAGATCGAGGGTGTCCCCCGGGATCAGGTCGACCTCGATGACCTTCACGACGCCCGCCATATCGCGGCCCCCGATCGACGCGGAGTCGATCTCGAAGTCGTTGAGAAAGAGCCGGCCGGTGACCCCGGCTCCACCCGCGATCGTCTTGCGCAGATGCCAGACGACCGCGACGTCGACCTCCTCGGTCGCCGAGAAGCGTCGGATCGCCCACTCCTCGGCGTCGAAATCGACCTGCGCGCCGTTCGCGAGGGTCGCCTCGCGACCGAGAAAGGTCATCGGCCCGGTGGCGAGCTCCGACCGGTCCCAGGCGAGGCCGGTCCAGTGGTTGGCGGCAGGATCCACGGGGCCGCCCTCGGCGCACGGGCCGCCATCCGGCGCGCAGGAGTTGGTGAACTCGACGAAGTCCTCCGGTGAGTACTCCAGGTCATCGTCCAGCGCCGGGTTGTAGAAACCGTTGAACCAGCCGCTCTCCCCCTGCGTCCCGGTGAGCGACCAGTCGGCGATGGAGTCGGCGAGAATGAACGGGCTGGCCGGGTTGTTCGGGTCCGAGCCGATCTCCAGCTCGACGGGATCGGCGAGGCCGTCGTCGTCCGTGTCCGCTCTCGTCGGGTCGGTGGCGACGTCGCCGAGGACCTCCTCGCCGTCCGTCAAACCGTCG
Source organism: uncultured Planctomycetia bacterium (assembly GCA_964390645.1). Lineage (GTDB taxonomy): Bacteria > Planctomycetota > UBA8108 > UBA8108 > UBA8108 > CAYMLL01. Next base: position 5,325 of record CAYMLL010000181.1, read on the forward strand.
CCGTCCGTGTCCCTGATCGTCGGGTCGGAGCCGGCCTCGAGCTCGGCCGCGTCATCGAGGCCGTCGCCGTCCGTGTCGACACGCATCGGATCGGTGCCGCGGGCGAACTCGTCGGTGTCGGTGAGCCCGTCGCCGTCGAAGTCGCCGTCTCCCAGCGCGTCGAGATCGCCCGAGGTGTAGAGGCTCTCCCACTGATCCGGAAGACCGTCCGCGTCACGATCGGTGCTCACGGGACAGAAGAGCGTGTCGGCGTGGAACTCGAGGCCCAGCGCCTCTATATCGTCGATGACGATGATGCCGGAGAAGAAGGGATCCCCGGCGAGGCCGGTGTTGTTGCCGCCGGCCGCCATGTTCGCCGTCCCCGCCCCGAAGGTCGCGCCGGCACCGCCGGACCAGTCCCCACCGACGTCCAGGGCGGAGGAGGCGGCGATGTAACCGTCGACGACGATCGAGATCGCCTGCAGGTTCTTGCCGTTCTCGACGTCGTAGGTCCAGACGACCTCGACCTCGCCGGCGTCGATCAGGGCGTCCGGGAGCAGGCACCTCGCGGTCACGACGGAGTTGCCGCCGTTGCCGACGGCTCGTGCGACGAGCGCACTCGGGACCTCGTAGCTGATCGACCAGCCGACCGTGGCACCGCCGGTCTCGAAGATGACCTCGCGGTTGCCCTCGTTCTTCGCCTCGAAGTCGACGACCGCGCGGAAGGACGCGTCGAGCTGGTCGTTCCCGCCACCGTGGCCGTTGAAGCTCGCCAGCGTTCCGATGACCGTGTGGACCTCGGTCGGCACGTCGAGCTCCTCGACTCCATCGCACTGCGCCGTGGGACGGCTGTCCGGATCAGTCGGGTCGGAGCCGCGGAGCGCCTCGAAGCCGTCGGTGTAACCGTCGTCGTCGGTGTCCGGATCGAAGGGGTCGGTCGCGGGGTCACCGTCCACCTCGTCACCGTCGAGGCGGTCGTCGTCGTCGGTGTCCGGGTCGAGCGGCTCGGTGCCGGTGTCGTTCACCTCGCGACCGTCGAACAAGCCGTCGCCGTCGGAGTCGGCCAGCAGGGGCGAGGTGCCGAGATTGCGCTCCTCGCCATCGCTCAGACCGTCGCCATCGCTGTCGCCCGATCCCAGCAGCGCGAGATTGCCGGGCGCGTGCAGGCTCTCCCACTCGTCGGCGAGCCCGTCGCCATCGCTGTCCGTCTCCGCGGGGCAGTACACGATCTCGCCGTGGAACTCGAGCCCGACGCCGAGGTCGATGGCGCCCGAGACGAAGGCGCCTCCCCGCAGCGCGGTGTTGTTCCCCGCCGCGGCCAGGTTGTTCGACGCCACTCCGAAGCTCGCCTGGTTGCTACCGGTCCAGTCGCGATTCGGGTCGATGAGCATCGCCTTGTAGCCGACGCGGACGTCGCTGATGAAGATGGTGATGTTCTGCCCGTCGAAGCCGTTGTCGGTGTCGTAGCTCCACGCGACGTCCACGAAGCCGTCGACGTCGATCACGGACGGCGGCAAGAGGAAGCGGGCGGTCGCGACGTTCATGCCACCGCTCCCGACCGCGCGAAGGACGAGCGTGTTGGGGGCCTCGTAGACGAACGAGAAGCCGACGGTCGCCCCACCTGACTCGAAGATCACCTCGCGCTCGCCGTCCACCTTCGGCTCGAAGTCGATCCTGGTGCGAAAGGTCACGTCCTCGCGATCGTCGTTCAGGCCGTTGCCGCTGCGGTCCACGTTGTTCCAGGTAGGGATCGGACCGAGCTCGCCGAGAACCTCCGTCGGCACGTCGAGCTCCGCGACGCCGGCGCAGGCCGGACCCGGCGTGCTGGCCTGGTCCGTCGGGTCGGAGCCGCCCGCCAGCTCCCATCCGTCGCTGAAACCGTCGCCGTCCGTATCCGGATCGAGCGGGTCGCTGGCCGGATCGCCGTTGACCTCGTCGCCGTCGGACGCGCCGTCGTCGTCGGTGTCCGGCAGCAGAGGATGGGTGCGGGCAGCCAGCTCGGCGCCGTCGTCGAGGCCGTCTCCATCCGTGTCCGGCTCGGTCGGATCGGTGCCGGCCTCGAACTCGTCGGCGTCGTCGAGACCGTCGGCGTCGGCATCCCCCGCTCCGAGGAGAGCCGGGTCGTCGGTGAAGAGCGCCTCCCACGGATCGGCCAGGCCGTCCCCGTCTTCGTCCGGCTCCAGCGGCAGGTAGTTGGCGTCGGCGTAGAACTCGAGACCGAGGCCGAGGTCGATGTCGCCGGAGACGAAGGCGCCCCCCCGCAGGGTCTGGTTGGTGCCGGTTCCCGCCATCGAGCCGTTGATCACCCCGAACCCGCCTCCGTTGCCGCCGGACCAGTCGGGCTGAAGCGGCTCGGTCGCCGAGGCGACCCGAAACCCCTCGATGACGATTCCGACGGTCTGCAGCCCGGCGCCATCATCGACATCGAAGGTCCAGGCGACGCTGAGGAAGCCGCCGTCGATGAGGCTCGGCGGCAGATGGAATCGCGCCGTCGCGAGCGACAGGCCCGAGTTGCCGACGGCGCGAGCGACGAGCGTGCTCGAAGCCTCGTAGACGAACGACCAGCCGACGGTGGCCCCGCCGGTCTCCCAGATCACCTCGCGCTCGCCGTCGGTCTTCTCCTCGAAGTCGACCAGGGCCCGGAAGGTCGCGTCGAGCCGGTCCACGTTGATGACCTGCGCGCCGGCCGCTCCGACGTCGCGACCGTTGTAGGTCGGCAGGACACCGACGACGTTGATCACCTCGCTCGGCACATCCAGCTCGGCGACATCCGCCGCGAAAGCCCGGTTGCCACAACAGCAGACGATCACCGGGACGCTGATACACGACGCGATTCGCTTTGCACAGACGCGGAGCACGGCTTCGATACCTCCTCGAGAGTCGTTCACACCGGAGACCACCGGAACACCCGGAACCCACCGTAAATCTCCGCAGTGTCGATATCGAGTAGAAACCTGTAGATTGTTGACAGTTGCCGGGACACGCCCGTAGGCTCGTCGATGGTCGAGACGCTTCCCCGCTCGCTGCGAATACGCGTGGCGCAGCGCCGACGGCGGCGTTTCACGAGTCGACTCGCGACGACCACGCACGGCACCCCGGTGTCGGGTAGCGCCCGCTCGTACGGACGGTGTGGACGATCCGGCCCGCGTCCGGATACCCGCCGCGTGGTCCTTCGCCGGATCGCCGACGGGGGCGACTTCGTCCGGGCCGGGACGAGGTCGGCCTTCACGCGGTTGCTGACGGCGAGCGCACGACAGCGAAGCCGCCGGCAGCCCGCGCTCGTCGGGCCCGTTTCACCAGGCCATCCTCCGCAAGTCGAGGTCGCGATGTCGGAAACCGGGAGCGTTCGTGCAGAGAGAGCGGGCCGCCGACCCCACCGCGGGTTTCGGTGCCTCTTCCTGCTCCTGCTCTGCATGCCGGCCGCCGACGTGGACGCAGGGCTCTGCGGCGACTCCAACGGCGACTCGAGCATCGACCTCGGCGATGCCGTCCACGTCCTCACCTGGCTCTTCGGAGCGGGCGAGGCGCCTCGCTGCGGACCGCCTTCCTGCATCGACGTCAACTCCGACGATCGAGCGGACGTCAGCGACGCCGTGTTCACTCTCGAGTGGCTCTTCCTGGGTGGCGACGCTCCCGACTGCCCACCCTCGCAGCCGGTCGTTCACGAGATCGGCCACCTCTCCCTCTCCTTCGAGGGTTCGCCGGGAAGCTCCGGGGAGATGCCCGTGGAGGTCTACTACCCCGCCACCGAGCCGGGCGAAGAGGCCGCTGCCGCTCCCGGACGCTTCCCCCTGGTGGTGTTCGGGCACGCCTACAACCACGAGTCTCTCGACTACCGGTACGTCTGGGAGGAGCTGGTGCCGTCGGGCTACGTCCTGGCGCTCTCGGACCGGCTCCGGGACGACCTCCTGCTCGACGTCGACGAGTTCGCGCTCGACCTGCACTTCGTTCTCTCGCGGATGAAGGATGAAGGGCAAGACCGGGACTCCGTCCTCTTCGGACGTCTGGAGACCGCCTCCGCCCTCATGGGACACTCCGCCGGTGGCGGGGCGGCATTCGCCGCGGCGGTCGAGGCCCTCGCCGATGAAGCGCTGGACCTGCGCGTCGTCGTGGCCCTGGCGCCCCTGGGAGTCATCATCGCGCCGGTCCTCGGCACCCGGCAGCCGGTGGACGAGGCGGCCCGGGTCGACGTGCCGGTTCTCGTGCTCGAGGGCGCCAAGGACTGCACGACGCCGTCGGCGATCCACTCCGGTCCGCTCTTCGACGCGCTCCCGCGAGACGGTCGGTCGGACCTGGTGACCCTGCCGCTCGGCGACCACTGTGGATTCTCCGATCAGAGAGGGCCGACGACCGCCGCCTGCGATCTGGCCGAGCGGATGCTGTGCAACCCGCTCTTTCCACTGATCAACCTGCAGGGGGAGACGCTCGGCTCGACCGAGCAGACGCGTGTGACCCGGAGGCTGCTGAAGCCGTGGCTCGACGGACACGTCAAGGACTGGAGGGACGCGGTCGACCTCTTCGAGGAGCGCGTGCGCACCGAGGACGTCACGTGGCGTCGACGATAACGAACACCGTCCGGCTTCCCGACGACCGTGCGGGGGCCGGAGGCACCGTCGACTCTCCGCCGAGAACCGCCACACCGGCGGTCGGGGTCGGCGCCTCCTGCGGTCCCCACCCCGACGGGCCCGCGACCGGTCGGTGATCGGGGTCTTCGGCTCCCGGCGGATCCCGGCCACGAGGCCGGCGGCCTCGTGGGCGTCGGAGTCCTTCGCCGGCGGTCGGTACGCGGCGAGCGTCCGGCCCCGTCAAGATGTTGATCCCGGCGGTGACGGCAGGCATGCTGGGTGACGGTCGAATCGGTCACGCCCACCGTGCACCGGGGCGTCGGCGCGCGGAGCCCGGGTCGAACCCGTGTCCGATCGAGGTGCTCCTCGAGGTTTCCCGTCAGCGCTGGAGGTACCATGATCCGTCGCCCCGTCGTCACGCTCTGCACCCCGCTGCTCGTGACCTGCCTGCTGTCCGCCCCCCTCGCCGCACAGGGCAAGGGAACCACGAAGCTCGAGATCCAGGTCGGCGAGCAGGTGCGCGAGTACCTGCTCCACGTGCCCCGGAAGTACCCGCCCGGGGGCCGCGAGAAGGTGCCTCTGGTCCTGATGCTGCACGGCCGCGGCAGCGGCAAGCGCCAGGCCGCGTCGTCCTACTACGGCTGGGTCGAGATGGCCGACAAGGAGGGGTTCATCGCCGCCTTTCCTGAAGCCCTGGGCAAGCCGCGCAGCTGGAAGGCCGCATGGGGACGCGAGAGCACGGACGACGGAGCGTTCCTCGCCGCCCTCATCGACGACCTGGTGAAGAGCTACCGGATCGACCCGCGGAGGGTCTTCATGACCGGCCACAGCAGCGGTGGCATCATGAGCTTCTCCTTCGCCGCCACCCACTCCGACAAGGTCGCGGCCATAGGTCCGGTCGCCGGAACGATCGGCATCTCCCGCGGCAAGCTGAAGCTCACCGTCCCGAAGCCCGGGGGACCCGTGCGCGTGATTTCCTTCCACGGCATGGCCGACAAGATCGTCGCCTACGACGCGAACACCAAGGCAGCGTTCCCCGGGCTGGTCTCGGCGCCCGACTCGGCGGCCTTCTGGGGACGGCACAACGGCGGCTCCGAGAAGCCCGAGCGCAAGGACATCCTCGACGGCAAGGTCCACGTCGACACCTGGAAGGGCGGCAAGACCGGCGCCGACGTGGTCTTCTACAGCATCGAGGGCGGATCCCACGGCTGGCCGAGGGGCGAGACCCGAGCCACCGAGCTGATCTGGGCATTCTTCAAGCAGACTCGTACAGGCCCCGGGAAGAGACCGTCGGGGTCGAAAAAGCCCACGAGGGTCGAGAAGGGCAAGCGCAAGGGCAAGCTCCGCACCGCCGCCGGGTCGCTCCGCTGAGCCGCCGGGAGCCGGGACACGCCGGATGCACCCGCCGGCTCGTCGCCCCGCGGAGCTTCCTTCTCGGACCTCAGGCGGTGCGAGCCGGCGAAGCGGCGAGCGTTGTCGCGCCTCGTATGAAGCCGGCCGAGACGCCCGGGGTGATCGACGTCAGAACAGCCCCCCGGTGAAGTGGACCGCGGGCTCGACGAGGAGTGATCTCACTCGCGGGGACTGCCCGCCCGGGAGACGGAGACGCCAGGATCGACGCGAGGGTTCGAGAACAACGGACGACGCGACGCCATGAAGCACCTGACGACCGTCCTGACCCTCGCCGGACTCACCTTCGCGAGTGATCCTTGCCGGCCCGCCGAGACCGGAGCAGCAGACGAGGGCTCCGTCGACATCGGCAGGCGAAAGCAGCTCCTCGTCGACGACCACGTCCTGGCCGAGACGCGCGGTGTGACCCGTGTGCTCGGGAAGATCAAGAAGGTCGGTGTCGTGCTGCGTCCGTCCCTGCCGACCGACTTCATCCCCCCACATGGCCACCGAGGCAACGGGGAGTACGAGACGAAGCTCGCGACCGGCAAGAAGCCCGACGGCTCTCGCGTCGCCCTGGACTTCGGCTTCTTCACGACCGTCCTCTGGAACGGCCGGGATCGGAAGTTCCAGATGTGGTACATGCCATGGCGACTGGCGGGAGTCGGCTACGCCGAGTCCCGCGACGGTGTGCGGTGGACCAGACCACTCGTCGGGAAGGGCGGCGAGAGCAACATAGTCCACCAGAGCCAGAGCTTCTCCGCCTCCATCGATCCGACTCTCCCCTGGGGTCACCCGGAGAAGTACAAGGCGGCCTTCGACAGCAATCTGGACCGGGTCTGCCAGCCCTGCCTGGCCCATTCGGCCGACGGGATCCACTGGTCCGACTACAACGAGGGCAAACCCGTGACCGGTCGCGCGGCGGACTTCTTCGACCAGCTCCTCTGGGACCCGATCGTGAAGAAGTACCGGCTGACCTGCCGCACGGACATGCGTGGCCAGGGAGGCTCCAGGGAGTACCGGTCCGTCCGCATCATGTTGCACGACCGGGGGAACGACCTGAAGAACCACCCGACAGCGTGGAAGACCGTCGCCGACAGAATCGTGGTCGATGACCCCCGGAAGGAGAAGAACCCCTGGGGCAACCCGAGGCTCCAGTTCAACTGGATGACCTGCTGGATTCACGAAGGCGTGTACTTCGCTCCGATGAACGTCTACACGATGGACCGCTCCGACTTCTTCGAGGGATTCGACTACCGGACACGCCACGAGGAGGACGTGCTGGACTTCTACATCGGCACGAGCCGAGACGGCGTGAACTTCGACAAGAGCTGGGTGCACGCGCGCAAGCCGCTGGTGCCCCGCGGCCCGACGGGGAGCTTCGACAAGGACGGGGTCTTTCCTCCGTCCCAGTTCGTGACGCGCGCCGACGAGCACTGGATCTACTACGGTGGAGCCAGCGAGCGCCACTACAGCATCGGACGGGACATGAAGATCGGCCTGGCGAAGCTGCGGCTGGACGGCTTCATCGGCATGGCGGCGAAGAACGGTCCCGGCACGCTGGTGACCCGACCCTTCCGGCTCGACGGCGAGACGCTGGAGCTCAACGTTGACGCGGGCGCCGGCCGGGTGAAGGTCGAGATACTCGACCGGGAGGGAAAGCCGATGGCCGACTTCTGCGGCGCCAACGCTGCCACGAGCGAGGCCGTGGACGACGTGCGCTTCCGTCCCCGGTGGAGCGGAAAGAACGGCCTCTCGACTCTCCGGGGGCGTGTCGTGCGCCTTCGCTTCGAGCTCCGCAAGGCGACGCTGTACGCGTTTCAGGTGCGCTGAGAGCCCCTGGCGACTCGATTCGGCTCCGGGCTCTCGAAGCGGCTCGGCGCCGTGAGCACGGCGAATCGACGACAACACGAAGGAGTCCGCGGATGAACAGGTATGCCAGGGTCCTCTCGCTGGTGCTTCTGACCGCGACTCCCGTCTCCGCGACCGTGCTGCTCTTCGAGAACGTCGGGCTGCCCGTCGCCAGGGAGCTGGAGGGGCTGCAGTCGGTCACGGCCTACGGCGACCGTGTCACGGGAGTCAGCTCCGGCGGGTTCGTGGACTCCTTCGCGCGGGGCAACGGGTGGACGCCGAACGTCGAGCTCGACTTCAGCGCCGGGAATGACCTCAAGACGGTGAGCTCGTGGCGCGACGACTGGGGCGGTGACGACGGCGCCAGCTACCTCCTCGACGGCGACAGCCCGGAGCCCTACTACTACTGGTACACCTTCACGCCCGGTGGCGGCGCGGGGGTGCTGGTCAACGGCCTCGATCTGGACGACGAGGGCGCCAACGAGAACCGGATCGACTGGAGTATCCGTGCCGGGTCGAAAATCGGCAAGGTCCTGGCGAGCGGCTCGACGGGAAGCTTCTCCGGGGACAGGACCGGCATCGATCTGGGGATGACCCGCCCGCACTTCGGCGTGGTGATCCTCGAGCTCGTCCACACGGGCACACGCACGACGCTGGCCGTGGACAACCTGAGCTTCGACGAGGTAGCACCCCGGCCGACACCGGGGGGCGAAGATGACATCGTCGATGTGGGGCTCAGAAAGCAGCTCCTCGTCGACGACAGGGTCATCGCCGAGAGATCGAACCTCGAGCGCGAGCTCGGACGGGTCACCAAGCTCAACGGCGGCAAGCCGATCCTGGTGCGCGATCAGCCCTGGGAGACGGCGTGCTGGTTCTACGGCACCGCACTGCACGACGGCGAAAAGTTCCAGATGTGGTACCGGGCGAGCTTCGAGCCCTTCGCGCTGGGCTACGCCGAGTCCCGGGACGGGCTGCGGTGGATCAAGCCGAAGCTCGGCCTGGTCGAGTTCGGCGGCACCAGGGAGAACAACATCATCGACGTCGAGCTGGGGCTGGCGTACAGCTTCAGCTGCTTCATCGACCCCCACGAGACGGACCCGGCTCACAAGTACAAGTGCTGCTGGGGTCACCCACGGAAGATCCGCGCCTGCCTCGGTCACTCTGCCGACGGAATCCGATGGACGCCCTACAACGGCGGGGAGCCGGTGACCGGCCGCGCCGCGGACACGCACAGCCATCTGCTCTGGGACGAGGACGCGGGGGTCTACCGCCTCTTCACGCGAACCGACTACCAGCGATTCCTCGCAGCGGAGATGGAGGTCCGCGGTCACCGCACCATGACCAACCCCGACGTCAGGCGGAACCCGACCGCCTGGAAGCTGGGTCGCAACTGGCACTTCAACCGCGAGCCGGAGGAGTACCGCCGCCGCCAGGTGTACAGCATGACGGACTGGATCCACGAGGGAGTCCACTTCGCCCTGATCAGCCTCTACGAGTACCCGGAGGACCGCAGCGAGGGTCCCCTCGATCTCCGCAAGCGGCACGAACGGGACGTGTTGAGCTTCTACATCGCCACCAGCCGCGACGCCGACCGCTGGGACTTCCGCTGGGTCTACTCCGGTCGGCCTCTCGTTCCGCGGGGACCGGACGGGAGCTTCGACAAGGACATGGTCATCCCACCCTCGAACATCATCACGCACCAGGATCGGCACTGGATCTACTACGCCGGTTCGAACGAACGGCACGGCTCGGTGAGAACGGAATACGGCATCGGGGTGGCGACGCTGAGGCTCGACGGCTTCGTGGCGCTCGTGGCGGGTGAGAAGACGGGCACCGTGCTGACGAGACCGTTCCGCCTGCTCGGCGATCGGCTGGAGATCAACGCGGACGCCAGCCGCGGCCGGCTGCAAGTCGAGATACTCGACGCCGCGGGACGACCGCTGGAGGGCCTTGCGAGCCGCCCGATCCGCACGGACTCCCTGCGCAGCGTGCCGCGGTGGAGCGGGGCCGAGGACCTCTCGAAGCTCGAGGGCCGGACCGTACGCATCAGGTTCACCCTCGAGAACACGAAGCTGTACGCGTTCCGGGTCCGTTAGCCGACGCGCCGGTGTGAGTGCCGCGCGCCCCCCCACAAAGAGAAGAGCCGCCCCTCAGAACAGCTTCAGGAGCGGCTTGCCCTCGATGACGCGGTGAGGCCGCCCTGTCACGTCATGGACGATGGTCTCCGACGAGTACCCCAGCGCGTGGTAGATGGTCGCGACGAAGTCGGTGACGTGCACCGGGTCGTCGACCCGCCCGGCCCCCTTGCGCTACCACCCCCCCC
>CAYMLL010000182.1:0-1887 GCA_964390645.1 uncultured Planctomycetia bacterium
ACCTCGATCTTCACCTTGTCTCCCGGCTTGTGCCCGCCGAGGAGGCGTGTCCAGTGCTCCACGTCGCTGACGGCCTCCCCGTTCCAGCTGACGAGCACATCGCCGGCCTTGACGCCCGCCTTCGCTGCCGGCGTGTTCTCGCGGATGTCCTCGAAGCGGACGCCTTTCTCGGCGAAGGCGTAGTCGGGGACGGAGCCGAAGCTGACGCGGAAGCCGCCGCGGCGCGGGAAGCTGACCAGGATCTTGCGCTGCTCGTCGTCGCGTAGCACGACGACCTCGACGGCACCGTGAGGGTTCGGCGCCAGCGCCGCACGCAGGGCCGCGATGGAGGCGACCGGCGAGTCCGCGAAGCGGACGATCAGGTCCCCGGCCTGCAGGTCGCTGTTGCCGGCGGGGCTGCCATCGACCGTCTCGGTGACCTTGACGCCCTTGCCGGAGTAGCTGCCATCGCTGAGAATCCCGAGCCTCGGACGATCCGGCTCGTCGCCGTGAGGGCTTGTCGAACCGCCGGCTTCGGCCGCGGCGAAGGGCGGGCGCTGCGGCGCGTTCGAGAGGTGGAGCGCGCTCTTCCAGGCGACGTCGACGATGCGGCTCTGGACCGCGATATTGACCGTCTCGAGGTCGTCGTCCGGCGTGTTGTACTGCGCGTGCATGCCGGTGAAGAAGAACAGATAGGGGATCTTCTTGCGCTGGAAGTGGAAGTGGTCCGAACCTCCGCCCCCCATGCGTTGGCCGAGCTTGAGCGGCTGGTTCGACGCCTTGGAGAGGCGCTCGAGGAGCTCTTCGAAGACCACCGAGGTGGCTGCGCCGAGGACCTGAACCGGGCGGTCATCGCGACCGCGTCCGATCATGTCGAGGTTGATCATGGCGACGACGTCGTGGATCGGCGTCGGCCCCGCGATCTGCTCGAGATGGCCCTTCTCGACCCAGCCGGTCGTGCCGGCGAGCGTCTCCACCCGGACCAGATCGCCGCGGAACTGGCCGGTTGCGCGCACGAGTGTGCCCTGCTCCCAGACAAGGCCGGCGGCCGTGCTGTCGCCGTGCGGGTCCGGCGCCTTCTCGAGGGCGCGCGTCAGGTCCCGCAGCAGGAAGCGTCGCGGCGCGTCGTTGACCCAGTAGCGGCTGCCGAAGAGGCCGATCTCCTCGCCGGAGAAGCAGACGAAGTCGATCGACCGCCGCGGCCGCTCACCCTGCGACAGCAGCCGTGCCAGCTCGATGATGCCGGCGGTGCCGCTGGCGTTGTCGTCGGCGCCGTTGTGGATCAGCCCGAGGTTTCCGGGCTTGACCTGGTTGCCGAAGCGGCCGATGTGATCGTAGTGACCGCCGATGACCAGTGACTCGCCCGCGACCGCCGGGTCCGAGCCTCGCAGTCGCGCTGCGACGTTGCGCAGGCGCAGGTGGCGGCGAGTCGTCGAGAAGCGGATCTTCGTGCTGGTCAGCTCGAAGCTGCGCGGTGTCAGGTTCTCGCCGATGGAGGCGACGAGGCGTGCGATCGACGTGCCGCTGGCGCGCAGCACGAGATCGACGGCCGCGCGGCGCGCGACGAGCGCGGGCAGCGTCGGCTGGCGCGGTGCGGCCCGGTGGGCGAGGCCGTACGGATCCTCGTCGTCGTGGCCCGTGGGGGTGACGATCACCGCTCCGACGGCGCCGTGCTTGCGGGCGTTCTCGAGCTTGGCGACGAAGGGGGCGTGGCGGCTGCGGCGACCCCCGAAGGCGGCGCGGCCCTCCTTTCCCTCGGGAGTGAAGCGCAGCAGGATGACAACCTTTCCCTCGACGTCGACACCGTCGTAGTCGTCGTAGTCGTGGCCCCCCCCCCCCCCCCCCGGCCCCCGCGGTATTGCCAAACCCCGCCACAACCACCCCCCCGAGCCCACCCCCGGGGGCCCC
>CAYMLL010000182.1:1897-15415 GCA_964390645.1 uncultured Planctomycetia bacterium
TCGCCGGCCGACGTCGTGATGCCGTAGCCGGCGAAGACCAGCGGCGCGTCGACGACGGCGGGGTCCGCGAAGCCGAACGCGTCGATGTCGGAGCCCGGATTCCAGTCGATCTCGGCGCCCCCTTGCAGCGTCACCCGGGCGCCGGACTGGCGTGCAAACGCGGCGCCCGCCGGCACCGTGAAGTGCTGGAAGTAGCTGCCGCCGTCGCCCGCCGGCTCGAGCCCGTACCTCCGGAAGTGGTTGGCGAGGTACTCCGCCGCGACCTCGAGCCCGGCCTCTCCGCTGTCGCGTCCGGTCAGCTCGTCCCGGGAGAGGTAGTCGACGTGGGCGCGGAGGTTGTCGGCGCTGACGCCGACCGGTGTCGACTCGTCGGCCGACAGCCGCTGACCGGCCAGGGTCGACGCCGCGAGTGCCGTCACCAGCAGTGGCGTGAGGACACGGAGCCGTCGGTAGCGATCGGGGTGTGCGTGCACGGGGTTTCCTCGTGTTGGATCCGGGGAGGGAAGGCCAGACGCCGCGAAGTCGACAGTGGCACCGCGGATCGTGGGATTGTCCCCGGCTCGTCGCGACGGCGCAAGCTCCGCGCCGGGGGCATCCGGCGGGCGGCGTTTCCCGCCATGGGCTCGCCGCTGGGGCTGGATGACCTACTTGATGATATCGTCGACAGCGTCCCAGCTCTGTGCCGGAACCACGGGCGGCGTGTTTCCGGAATCACCACCCCTGGCGCCGATGTGAACCGTCCGGAACCCGACCGTCGCCAGGGCCTGGGTCTCCTCCTCGTCGGACCCGAAAGCCCAGGCGCCGGACTTCCAGCGGTCCTTGATGCGCCGGGAGAGGAAGCGGATCAGGGCGGCCCCGCGGGTGTCGGGGCGGCGAGGGTCGTGGTCCCGGACGAAGAGGACGGCACCTTTCGGGAAGCCGTTCTCGTCGAGCCAGTCGCCGATCCACGGCAGATAGCGTCGTGGGATGAGCTCGAGGTAGAGGATGCTGTGGTCCGCCGCCAGCCGGCCGAGGGTCGCGCTGGCGCCCGGTCGGGCTCGCGGAGGGAGCGGCTCGCCGGCCTCGGACCTCCTCGCGATCGGGCGGCTCCAGAGCGTGTGGCGGACGGTCGAGATGACGATCCTGGCGTCCGCGGGCACCACCTGAAGGACGACCTTCCTCTGGAGGTCGACGTCGTCGTCCGCTGACTTCGCGTGCACCCGGAGCTCGATGATGCCGGGTTTCTCGGGAGCGGTCAGCGCCACGAGGAGCGGTTGATTCGTCGCGGTTGTCGTGGTCGCCGGCAGCGACCCGGGCGCCGTACCGTCGATCGTCACCGACCACGCGTCGTCGGCGGAGCCGAGCAAGGGCGGTAGATCCTGATCGATCCGCACCTCGAGCGCGACCTTCTCGCCCGGAAGCGCGACAAGGTCGAAGGCGAGGAGCCGCGGCGGCGGTGCGTTCGCCGACGCGAGCGAGTAGATCAGCAGGATGATCAGCGACTGCAGGACGACACCGAGGACGATCGGCCAGATGCGCACGCGGTTCGCATCAGCCGCGCCGTCGCCGGCGTCCCCGTCGTCTCGGGCCGTATCGCCGTCCACAGCGTCCACAGCGGGATGATCCCCAACCGGACGCTCGGTGGACCTGCGCGTCGCTCTGGCTCTTCGCCGGCTCAAACTCCGTGACCGCTCGACGTCTCAGCTCTCGAGGAGCTCGGTGATGTACGGAAGGTGGGGCGGGCTGAGACGGTCCACGCCGACGCGTGTCAGCGGGCAGGGCGTCTCCTCGAAGGTCTTGACCAGGGCGACACGCTCGGGCGACTCGTACTCGACGTGGACGACCTCCCCCTCGCGGTCGTCGGACAGCCGGACGCGCCGTCCTCTGAGCTCGCGGCCGCTCATGCTCTCGAGGTGGTAGGCGGTCCCCTGCTCCATGGTCCCGGGGATTATAGGCTCCGGGGGGGGGCGGTCAACCGCTACAATTCCGCCGTGAGTGCCGCTCTCGTCATCTTCAACCGGGGCTCCCGACGGGGCGGGAGGCACATCGAGGCGGTTCGTCGCTGGGTGGAGGGCGTCGGCCTCCATGCCGATGTCCGCTACGAGACGCTGGCCGATCTCGTGGGGCTCGCGGATCCGGCCGCCATACCCGGGCGTGTTGTCGCGGTGGGCGGCGACGGTACCGTCAACGGTCTCCTGACGACGCTCCACCGACTCGGTGCCGACCCCGTGGTCGGGATCGTCCCCGCGGGCACCGGCAACAACCTCGCGCACGGGCTCGGGCTGTGTCTGGATCTCGAAACGGCGTGCGAGACGGCCTTTCGCGGCACCCGTGTGCGGCGCATCGACGCGTTTCCCTACGGCCGCAAGGGCGACGCGAAGACCCGGCTGATCGTGCAATCCGGCTCGTTCGGGTTTCCCGCGGAGATCGCGGCACAGTACGACCGCTGGCGTCGAAACCCCGTCTTTCGGCGGCTCGCGACGCCGTTCGGCACGACGATCTACAAGCTTCTGGCGTTCTCCGGACTGAACGCGCAGCGACGACGCGAGAAGCGCGGCGACGTGCTCGAGATGCGCTGTCGCTTCCCGGGTCGCGAGGGCTCCGGCGAGGTCGTCCTCGACGAGAAGGTCGTCGCGGTATTCCTGCACAACGAGCCGACGGTGGGCGGGGGCTTCATCCCCTGTCCCGACGCGTCGGTCGAGGATGGGCTCGCCGACCTCTGCGTCCTGCGGGCGGGCACCGGCGTCTCCTACCTGGAGATCTTCAAGCTCGTCGGTAAGGGCGAGCACGTGAAGCGCAAGGACACGACGATCTACAAGCAGACGCCCGGACCGATCACGGTCGAGCTCTCGTCGCCGTCCCCGTTCGTCTCGGATGGCGACATCTGGCTCTGCGAGGCGGCTTACGAGATCGACGTCGTCCCCGACGCGTTCGGAATCGCGGTGCCGGAGCCGTGAGCCGGCGGTCGGCGGGGCGCCGCAGCCGGTGACTCCAGGGCGCCGCGGCCGGTGTCGGGGGCTCGTCGCCCCGCGCGCGTCACGGTCTTCTCAGGGTGAAGCGCCGTGCGTCGACGACGTGAACGCGACCCTCGCCCTCGCGCACCCGTACGACACGATCGACGGGTACGTCGTGCAGCGTCTCCTGCCGTCCGCTTCCCGGCCAGCGGATGCGGACCTCGCTGATGCGAGTCGCCCGGCCGAGGCCGACCTCGAGCTGCAGACTCGAGGATCCGAAGCTCCCGCCGGTGCCGACGACCCGGCAGATGCGCCGGTAGGCACGGCCTTGCGGTAGACGGATCTCGACGCGCGCGCCGACGGCGGCACGGTTCGCGTCGACGCCCTCCAGACGCAGGGTGAGCCAGTGGCTGCCGGTTCCGGGGTTCTCGAAGAGCGCGTTCTGGAAGGCGTCCCCCTCGTAGGCGCCACCGAGCACCGTGTAGATGTCCTGGTCGCCGTCGCCGTCGATGTCGGCGAAGGAGACTCCGTGACCCTTCTGTAGATGACCGAGCCCCGCGGCCGTCGTCAGGTCGTGAAAGCTCTCTCCCTCGTGACAGCGAAACACGCGGTTCGGCATCACGGCGGCGAGATCGGGCTCGCCGGTGCCGATGCAGAGGTCGTGGAAGCCGTCGCCGTCGATGTCGCCGAAGTTCGCCCCCATCGCGACCAGCACCTTGCTCAGGCCGGCGGCCTCGGTCGCGTCGAGGAAGGTCCCGTCCTTCTGGTTGTGGTAGAGCCGAGGACGGGCTCCCGGCCCGTCGCCCCGTACGAAGTCGATCGCGACCTTGCGTGTCGAGCTCTCCCAGTCGTAGCTCGCGACGAAGAGGTCGAGCCAGCCGTCGTTGTCGTAGTCGAAGAACCAGGTGGGGAAGCTGCGTCGCGGCTCGCTGACGCCGGCGCCTTGCGTACGGTTCTCGAAGCGCCAGGGCTCGTCGGGGCCGGCATTGCGGTAGAGGACGTTCTCCTCGTCGAGGCACGAGAGGAACAGATCAACGCGCCCATCGTTGTCGTAGTCGCCCCACGCGACACCCTTGACCATGCCGACGTGATCGACGCCGCAGCTTCGCGCGCATTCGGTGAAGGTGCCGTCGCCGTCGCCGCGAAAGAGCTCGCAGGGGTTGCGAGATCCCGGGCCGCTCTCGTTGCCGACGAAGAGATCCAGCCAGCCATCGCCGTCGAAATCGCCCCAGGCGGCGGTCTGGGTCGGGCGCATCGACAGCAGGCCGGTCTCCTCGGTGACGTCGACGAAGCGGCCGCCGTCGTTTCTCAGCAGGGAGTTCGGATGCCGGCCCTGGGAGCCCATCCAGGCGCCGCGCAGGACGAGGATGTCCGCGTCTCCGTCGTTGTCGTAGTCGGCGTGAACGAGGTTGAGTCCGCCGACGATGCCGTCGAGCCCGGCCTCGCGCGTGGCTTCGACGAAGGATCCGTCGCCGGCGTTGCGGAAGATGCGCAGTGGGTCGCGCAGGCCCCACGACGAGCATGCGACATCGAGGAGACCATCGCCGTCGAGGTCCTCGACGATCGAGCCTCCGGAGAGACCCAGCGTCGCGAGCCCCACGGCCGGGGCGACGTCGAGAAAGCGCGGCGCCGTTCCGTCGGATGCGAAGGTCTCGGGAGGGATGCGCCAGCGGGAGGGTACGCCGTCGGGGTGCTCGCCGAGCGTCATGTACGCGATGTTGAGGAGCCAGGTCGACCCCGGATCGTTCGGGTGGAGCGCGAGCGCCTTCTCGAAGTGCTCTATCGCACGGCGCGAGCCCTGGGTCCGGGTGTGCACTCCGTCCACGCCGATCGGCAGGAGGCACGACGCGCTCGTGTGCCTGGCGACGCAGTTCTCCTGCTCGGCGATGCGCAGGAACGACAGCGCGAGAGAGTGGTGCGCGAGCCAGCGGAAGGTATCCGCCTCCTCACCGCCGAGACCTCCGGTGAGTGTCAGCACGCTCTCGAATTCCCTCGTTGCATCCCGCGAAGCGCCGGCGTTGAGGAGCTCGGTGCCGAGTCGCATGCGCAGGTCGATCTCGTCGGCTCTGCGGAGCCCCGGGCGCAACGCGGTGCGGTAGATCTCGGCGCGGCGGCGGTTGAGATAGGGAGTCTCCGCCGGATCGACGGCCGCGGCGATCTTCGCGAGGCGCTCCGCCATGCGAGGGGGCGACGGTGCGCCGGGGGGGGGCTCGTCGGTCGCCTCGGAATTGCTCGGGCCGCGGGCGTCCCCTTCCGGCGACCCCGTGGGCGTCGGGGTCAGGGCCAGGTGGGTGGCGACGGACGCGACCGCCGAGAGCGCGACGATCAGGGCGCTCAGCTGGAGTCGTCGTCGGGACAAGGGAGACTTCCTCGGCGTGGGGTCGCGGTTGCCCCGGACGATACGCCGCGCCGTGGAAGCCTGCAAGCGTCGCCGTGACAGTGACGCGTCGCGGCGAAGGCCTTGTAGGTTCTGTCGGCGAGTCGCCGGCAGGGTCCGAGGCGCAAGAGCCAGCTCAGCGGGCGCGTCCAGGCGACGCGCGCCGCGATCCAGATCATCGCGTCGGCTCCGCCGATCACGCGACCGTCGCGAAGGAGAACCTTGAACTCGTCGAGTGGGTCGTCGGGGCCGAGACCGACGAGGGGGCGCGTGCGTGGGTCCCCGAGCGGGGAGATCCACAGCCCCCGCTTCGCGAGAGTCTTCTCGAGTCGGCTCGCCAGGCGGGTGCAGAACGCGCAGTCGGCGTCGTAGAGCACCCAGCCGAGGTCGGGAAAGCGGTGTCGTTCCGGTTTCATGTCATGCCTCCACCGTGGAGACCGCAGATGGCGCGGGGTTCGTAACCGTCGCGTTGACCGCGCGGATGCTGAATCCGCTGGCAATCGATCTGGCGCCCCGGTAAACAGAAGAGCATGAGTGGCGCGAACGATGAGGACCCTCGTTTCAGACGGGACCTGAGCGACGAGGAGCGAGAGCACGTCGACGCGGCTCGCCGGAAGGCGTTCACGCTCTACGAGGGCAAGACGGTCCCACACCGCAGCTGCGGTATCGCTCTGGCGGAGACCTTCGGGCTCGCGACGGCGTCCTACCAGGCGCTGCGCAAGGGGGGCATCACGGGGGCCGGGGAGTGTGGCGCGATCAAGGCCGGCGAGCTTGTCCTCGGAGAGCTCCTCGGTGATCCGGATCCGACCGCCGCGGTGACCGGCGACCTGCGCGCTGCGGCGACGTGGTATCGAGACGCGTGGCGTGAGCGTGTCGACCTTGGCGAGGGTGGCGCCGGCGGCAGCATCGTCTGCAACGACCTGACGTCGACCTTCGACGACTTTGCCGGCTCGGCGCGTCAGGCCTTCTGCACGAACATCGCGGCGGAGGTCGCGGCAGCGGTCGCGGAGGCGCTCGTGCGTCTGGGGGTCCCGGTGGATATCACGCCGGTCGCCGAGGGTGAGAGCCCCGCTGGCGAGGTCGTCGGATGACGTTCGGGGACTGCTACGACGAGCCGATCTGGCGGTACTGCGCGATCTCTGCGTGGTTCGTTCAGATGGGCGTCCATGAGGGCCTGCACGCGTTCGAGGCCCACCGTCGCGGCGACCCGACCGCGGACATGCTCGGCAAGCGGACGATCAACCCGCTCGCTCACATCGAGTTCGGGAACCCGATGAGCCTCATCGCTACGGTCGTGCTTCCCGTCGTCACGGTGTTTTACTTCGAGCTCGGTATCGCGCTGGGCATGGCCTGGGTGCCGATCAATCCTCGCCACTTTCGACGCCCCTACAGGGACTGGGCGATGGTCTCGCTGGCCGGCCCCTTCGGGAACCTCCTGCTCTGCACCGTCTGCCTGGTGGTCCACTTCGGGGTGCTGCGGTGGCTGCCGGAGAGCCGCTCCGTCGCGGCGGTCGAGACGCTCTTCTGCTCGATCTACATCACCAGCGTCATCTACGGTTTCTTCAACCTGATACCCGTTCCTCCCCTCGACGGCTCCCGTGTTATCTACTGGCTCGGCGGCCCCGCTGTCCGCGGTCTCTTCGATCAGATCCAGCCTTTCGGCTTCCTGCTGGTACTCGTGATGTTCCAGGTGCTCCCCGGGGTCGGGGCCGCCTTCCACGGGCTCATCGGCCTTTTCACGTTGGCCTATGTCTGAGGTGGCTCGTGTGACGAGGCTCATGGCGATCACCCTGTCGCTGTCGCTTCTCCCCGGCTGCGGGGATCGCGAGCATGCCTTCGGGGCCAACGCCGAGCTGCGCATCGTCAGCCTCTCGCCGGCGGTGACCCGCATGGTCGTCGACCTCGGGCTCGAGTCGAGCCTCGTCGGGGTCGGCGAGCACGATCCCGTGACATCCTCGAACGCCGTGGTGGTCGGCGACCTGCACCGGGTCGACTACGAGAAGCTGCTGCGGGCTCAACCTACCCACGTCTTTCTGCAGCCCGGCATGCGGGGCGTGCCGGAGCGCCTGAGGAGATTCGCGAGATCGAAGGACTGGACCGTGCGGAGCTACGACATCGAGACCGTCGCTGACGCAATCCGGGCGCTGTACCGGCTCCACGACATCGACGACGTGTCCGTCGGCGCGGCGCTCGACCTCGAGGGGGAGGCGCGGAGCCTCGCCGTGCTCGTCCACACGCGGCTCGGTCGGCTCGAGGAGCTGGTCGCGGGAAGACGGGTCGAGCGCGTGCTCCTCCTCATCGGCGACAACCCGCTGACCGCGGTCGGGCCCGACACCTTTCTCGACGAGCTGCTCGAGATCGCTGGCGGTCGCAACGTGCTCGACGGGAAGCCGGGCACGCGCTACCCGGTGCTCGATCGCGAGCGCCTGGTGACGTTGCGTCCGGAGGTCGTGATCTTCGTCGACGCCACGAAGGGATCGATGAGCTCGCGGGGCCAGAGGCTACGCGAGCTCATCGCGGATCTCGACGTTCCGGCGGTCAGGAGCGGCCGCATTCACAAGGTCGTCGATCCGGTTGCGCTGCTGCCGTCGACGTCGATGCCACGGGTTGCGGCGACCCTCGCGAAGCTGCTGCACGAGGACTCGACGCTCGAGATCGAGGCGATCGTTCGCGAGCACGACGCGCCATGACGCTCGCCACAGGACAGGGTCGGCGCACGCGAAGCGTTCTGGTCGCGCTGGGGATTCTGCTCGCGGGCGTGTCGCTCGCCCGCCTGCTGATCGGCGACACGGTCGGGTGGCCCGGGCCGGCCATCCTCGAGCTTCGCGCGTTGCGGCTCGGTATCGGTCTCTGTGTCGGCGCGGCGCTCGCGGTCAGCGGCGCCCTCCTGCAGGCTCTGCTGCGCAATCCGCTCGCGTCCCCGTACATCCTCGGTCTCTCCAGTGGCGCGACGCTCGGCTACGTGCTGGTCGGTTTCCTGCCGCTCGCCGCGTGGCCGGTCGCGCTGCAGCTCGGCGCGGACCAGACGGGGGCCTTCCTCGGCGCGCTCGCGGCGATGGTGCTCGTCTACGCGCTCGGTCAGCGACGAGGCTGGATCGATCCGGTGACCGTTCTCCTCGTCGGCGTCGTGATCAACGCGATGAACGGCGCCGCGATCATGTTCCTGTCGGTGGTCGCGACGCCCAATCTGCGCAGCCACATGACGCTCTGGATGCTCGGTTACATGGACGAGAACGTCAGCTGGGCGCTGCTGACGCTCGTCGCCGGCATGACGCTCCTCGGCGTCGGCGTCGCGACGGCGCTCGGCCGCGCGATGGACGTCGCTGTCTTCTCCACGAGCGAGGCGCACTCGATGGGGCTCGACCTGCGTCGACTCCGCATCGTACTCTTCGTGCTGGCGGGTCTGCTGACAGCCGGGTCGGTGCTGCTGGCGGGGCCGATCGGCTTCGTGGGCCTCGTCTGTCCGCATCTCGTCCGACTCCTCATCGGTCCGCGTCATCGACCGCTGATCGTCGGCTCGGCTCTCGGCGGCGCGATCCTCATCGTCGCGGCGGACACGGTGATCCGGGTGTCGAGCGACTCGCTGCGGACGCTGCTGCCGATCGGGGTGCTCACCGCGCTCATCGGTGGCCCGGTCTTCCTGCTATGCCTCTGGCCGCGGCTCGGACGGAGGGTCGAGGGATGAGCGGCGAGCCGGCTCTCGAGCTGCGGGACGTGAGCTTCGGCTACACGCGGAGCGAGATGGTGATCCGCGGTGTCAGCGCCCGGGTGGAGCCGGGGCGACTGCTCGCACCGAACGCCTGTGGCAAGTCGACGCTGCTGAAGCTGATGCTCGGGAGGCTGCGTCCCGGTGCGGGGGACGTGCTTCTGGGCGGCGCGTCGATGGGGTCCATCTCCTCGCGCCGTCGCGCCGCGCGTCTGTCCTACGTGCCCTCGCGTTCGACCGTCGACTTCGAGTTCAGCGTTCGCGAGACGGTGGAGCTCGGCCGCTTCGTGCTCGATGATGACCGCGAGGCTCTGGCGGCCGCGTTGCGTGTTGCCGAGGTCGACGACCTGTCCGGGCGTTGCGTCCGCGAGCTCTCCGGCGGGCAGCAGCAGCGCGTCCTCCTGGCGCGCGCGATCTACCAGAGCAGCGGCGACGGCCGCGTCATGCTCCTCGACGAGCCGGTGAGCTCGATGGACCTGCACCACGTCCACGCGACGATCCGCACCCTTCGTGGCATCGCCGATCGCGGCGTCTCGGTGGTTGTCGTGCTGCAGGACATCAACCTGGCGGCGCGTTACGCGGACGACGTCTGGGTGATGAAGGACGGCGTGATCCTCGGCGCCGGCCCCTGGGACGAGGTGCTGGCGCCCGAAGAGCTCGAGGGAGTTTACGGGGTCAAGCTCGATCGACAGGCGAGCACCGGCGCCGACGGCCGTCCGCGGTTCGACGTCCGCTGGCATTGAGCGTCTCGTCCCCTTAGCATGTCGCCCATGCACAGCAAGGCTCTTCACCCGACCGGGCGGCTCCTGATGGGACCGGGTCCGTCGAACGTCCACCCCCGAGTGCTCGAGGCGCTCGCGAAGCCGCTCGTCGGGCACCTCGATCCGCAGTTTCTGGAGATCATGAACGAGATCCAGGCGTCGCTGCGCAAGGTGCTGCGCACCGAGAACTCGCTGACCATCGCGGTGTCGGGAACCGGTAGCTCCGGCATGGAGGCGGCCTTCGTCAACTGCGTCGAGCCGGGCGACGAGGTGCTCGTCTGCGTCAACGGCGTCTTCGGGAGCCGCATGAGCGACATCGTCGAGCGCATCGGTGGAGTGCTCCACAGGATCGACCGGCCGTGGGGTGAGGTCTTCGACCCGCAGGAGATCGACACGGCGCTCGCCGCGAATCCTGGCATCAAGATCGTCGCCATCGTCCAGGCCGAGACCTCCACCGGCGCGCTGCAGCCGCTCGAGGACGTCGCGCGCGCCTGTCGGGACAGTGGAAGGCTCCTGCTCGTCGACTGCGTCACGTCGCTCGGTGGCGTGCAGCTCGAGGTCGACGCCTGGGGTATCGACGTCGCCTACAGCGGCACCCAGAAGTGTCTCAGCTGTCCGCCCGGCCTGGCGCCGGTGACCTTCGGCGAGCGTGCGCTCGAGAAGCTGCGCGCGCGGTCGAGCAAGGTCGTCAGCTGGTACCTCGACCTGTCGATGATCGAGAAGTACTGGAACGAGGGCTCGCGTGCCTACCACCACACGGCGCCGATCTCGATGAACTACGCGCTCCACCAGGCGCTGGCGCTGGTCGAGGAGGAGGGTCTGGAGGCGCGACAGCAGCGACATCGGGACAGCAGCCGCGTCCTCGTCGCCGGTCTCGAGGCGCTCGGCTTCCGCCTCTTCGCGCAGGAGGGGCATCGTCTACCGATGCTCAACGCCGTCTGGCTTCCCGCGGGCGTCGACGACGCGAAGTTCCGTCGCGCGCTTCTGGAGGAGCACAACATCGAGATCGGTGGAGGCCTCGGAGAGGTCGCCGGCAAGATCTGGCGCATCGGCTTGATGGGCGAGTCGAGCCGTCGTGAGCACGTCATTCGCTTCATCGCGGCGCTGGAGGATCTTCTGCAGCGTGCGGGAGTCACGAAGCAGCCGGGCAGGGGGCTGGCGGCGGCCGCCCCGCTGTGAGTTAGCGGAGGGGCCGTGGCTTCCGGGGGAGCCGTCCGTCCATCGAGAGCCGCGGCTCCGCCGGCCGCTTCAGGCTTTGTCCGGTGGCTCGGCCGACCGCTCTTCGCGCGGCTGTGCCCGTTTCATGCCGGCTCCGGGCTCCTGGTCGAGAGGCGCGGGCCGGTGGATCTGCAGGTTGTAGAGCCCCCCCTGACGGCGCTTGCCGTGCGTCAGATCGGCGAGCGTCGTGGACTCGAGCTTGTTGTAGAACGCCTCCTCCGCGCTCATCAGCAGACGTCGCAGGTCGCAGCCGGGCTCCATCGGGCAGCCCTCGGGCGACGTCACGCAATCGAGCACGCCGTGACGTCCTTCGACCTTCTCGACTACCTCGCGGACGGTCACGTCGCGCGGGTCGCGCGTCAGGATCATGCCTCCGCGGCGGCCGGGCTGGGTGCGCACGAAGCCGTGCGTCGACAGCAACTGAACGACCTTGACCAGGTGGTCACGGGAGACGTCGAAGGACCTGGCGATCTCGTCCGCGGTCGCCTTGCGGTCGACGAAGCCGAGGAAGAGCAGGACCCGGAGCGCGAAGTCGGTCTGTAGTCGAAGTCGCATGTTGAGGGACAAGCATAACCGCGGTCGAGGGCCGGTTCGATAGCTTGTGCTGCCGTGCCGTGCCGCTGTCCAGGCTATTCGACCTTGAGCGTGTAGCTGAGGGCGCCGATCGCGGCGCCGGGCTTGGCGGCCTTGTAGTTCTCGTGGCACATGACGCACTTCTCGCTGACGACCGGTATGGCGGTCATCGCGCGCAGGTGGCGCTTGCCGTCTGTCGAGACCACCTTCTCGTAGTAGTCTTTGCCGTTTCCCAGCGCCGTGACGGCCGCCTTCTCGAAGTCATCCTTGGCCACGTTCCTGGCGCGCAGGGGGTCACCGCTGGCGTCGATGAGACGTACCTTGTGCCAGCCCTTCTTCCCGATCGCCTGGAAAAGCGCCACGGCCGCGCTGCCGGCGGGGAAGTCGTCCTTGTCGTGTACGTACTTGTCGGTGATCAGCACGACCACGGTCTTGTAGATGTCGTCGAGCATGCGAACCTGCTTGCGGGTCCGCTCGAGGGCCGCGTCCTTTGCGGTGGCGTTCGCCGTGATCGGAGCTCGCGTGGCAACGAGAACGGCGGTCGCGATGGCGGCGCCGACGGCGGCGAGTCCGAGAGTGAATCGGATCATGACAACCTCCTGGGGCTTTATTCAAGTAAAAGACGTACCGGGTTTACCATGTTCAGTCCAGCGAAATCTCCGGGGCCTTCGGCCTTGGCGAGAAGATCCCGCAAACGGGCTGGAGGGAAGCTCCGGAGGGATCCGCAAGAGCGGGCGAGAAGGCCCTCAGATCCGGATGATATCCCCCGCCGTGTAGCGCTCGACGGCGTCCTCGTCTAGCTCGACGCCGAGTCCCGGACCCCGCGGCACCAGGAAATGTCCGTCGCCGTCGTACTCCAGCGGCGTCGTCAGGAGATCGTGCTCGCGGATCAGACGACCGAAGATGTCACTCGGCAGCGTGCAGAGCCGGGACGCTGCCGCGACGTGGAGGTAGCTCGCCTCGAGCAGGCCGAGGTCCACCTCGCTGCCGTGCCAGAAGGGCATGTTGGCGACCTCGGCGATGTCGCCGAGCTTCTGGACCCAGGCCATCGGGCCGTTGAAGTTGAAGTAGTCGCAGACGTCGTTCTGAAGCGCCAGGACGACGTCCTGGGGCTTCTGGAAGAGCTCGACGTAGGGGATCGCTGTGTGGAGGGTGAGCGGGATGGCGCTCTTGCGGCGCAGGTGGCGCCAGCCGCGGAGGTCCCAGCGCGGAATCGGGTCCTCGAGGGTCCAGACGTTGCCGACGTCCTCGAGCCGCCGGAGGAACGGCAGGACCTCGGCCGGTCGCTCCCAGCGGCAGTTGGGATCGATGATGACGCGAAAGTCCGTTCCGCAGCGAGCGGCGATGGCCTCGCAGATCTCGGCTGGACTCTCCGACAGAGAGCCCTTGAACTTCAGGCAGTCGTAGCCCATCGACCGGTACTTCGCGCACCACTGTGCGGCGTCGTCGGGATCGCGCTGGCCGAACCAGGCGGAGCAGTAGACGCGGTCACGGTAGGCGCCACCGAGCAGCTTGTAGACGGGCAGCCCTCGCGCCTTGCCGACGAGGTCGAAGAGTGCGCATTCGAATCCGTCGTACTCGCGTCCGTAGGTGACGGGCAGGTCGCGGAGGTTCATCTCGAGGGGGTCCTCGTCGAGGAGGCTCTGCGCGATGACGCGCATCGTCTCCTCGCGTACGGCGCGCAGCGACTCGCCGGTACCGACGATGCCGTCGTCCGTCCGGATGCGCAGGATCCACTTGACGAGCTCGTCGAACTGGTGCGACCAGCCCTTCCTCGCGCCGACGCTCAGCATGTGCAGCGGCGCGGTCTTGCCGGGAGAGTTGATGGCGTCCGGACGTGAGGGCACGATGACCGGCGTCATCTCGACGCGCGTGATTCTCATGCTGGACGACGATGCCCCCCGGTCGTCGGGAAATCAAGCCGCGGACGTGCTCGTCCGACGCCGTCAG
>CAYMLL010000183.1:0-8968 GCA_964390645.1 uncultured Planctomycetia bacterium
CATTCAGGAGGACAAGGGATCGGGCGAGCGGGACTTTCGCTTCATCAAGGGGCCGATCTTCGCGAACGTGATCCTCGCTGACGAGATCAATCGAACGCCTCCGAAGACACAGGCCGCGCTGCTGGAGGCGATGCAGGAGCGTCAGGTCACGGCGGGCGGCGAGAAGCACGGTCTCGATGACCCTTTCTTCGTGCTTGCGACGCAGAACCCGATCGAGCAGGAGGGGACCTACCCGCTGCCCGAGGCGCAACTCGACCGGTTCATGTTCAACATTCTCGTCGACTACCCGTCGGAGGACGAGGAGGTCGAGATCATGAAGCGCACGACGACTCCGCAGTCCTCCGACGTGAAGGCGGTCCTCGGTGGTGAGGACATCCTGCGGCTGCAGGATATCGTGCGTCGAGTTCCGGTCGCCGACGAGATCATTCGCTACGTCCTTCGACTGACACGCGCGACCCGGGTGACGAAGGACGAGGCGCCCGAGTACATCAAGGAATGGCTTGCCTGGGGGGCGGGCCCGCGGGCGTCCCAGTACCTGATTCTGGGGGCCAAGGCGCGCGCCGTTCTTCACGGTCGCAAGCATGTCGCTGCCGAGGACGTGCAGGCCGTCGCGTTCCCGGTGCTGCGTCATCGCATCTTGACGAACTTCAGTGCCGAGGCCGAGGGCATCACGTCGGAGAAGATCGTCTCGCGCCTGATCGAGGACGTTCCCGTGCACCAGACCGGCGGTGTCACGGGCGTCACAGCTTCCGGCACCTCGTGACGTGGTCTTCGAGGGCGGAGGTCCGACGGTGGGGGGCATCGCGGTGACCACGGTCGACGGTGACGGATGGCGTGAGGGTATGGACTGAGGCGAGTCCTTGGCTGAAGAGAACCCGTCAAAATACCTCGATCCGCGATCCCTGAGCAAGATCTCACGGCTGGAGATCAGAGCGAAGCTGATCGTGGAGGGCTTCATCTCCGGGCTTCACCGGAGCCCGTATCACGGTTACAGCGTCGAGTTCGCGGAGCACCGCGAGTACGTTCCCGGCGACGACATCCGTCATATCGACTGGAAGGTGTACGGGCGCTCGGATCGCTTCTACATCAAGCAGTACGAGGAGGAGACGAACCTGCGGACGCACGTTCTCCTCGATGCGTCGGAGTCGATGTCGTACGTTTCGGACGACGCCGCTGAAGGTGGCGTGTCGAAGTACGACTACGCCTCGATGGTTGCTGCGTCGCTCGCGTATCTTCTACTGCGCCAGAAGGATGCGGTCGGGCTCGCGCTGTTCGATGACGATGTCCGCGAGTTCGTCGCACCGCGTTCGACGGGATCGCAGCTGCAGAACCTCGTCGAGGTCATCGGTCGGCCGAATCTCGCGAAGAAGACCGATATCGGGACGATCCTGCACGGGTTCGCCGATCGCGTCACGCGCCGCGGGTTGATCGTCATCATCTCCGACATGCTTGACGACATCTCGCACATCGAGCGGGGGCTCAAGCACCTGCGATACCGCGACCACGAGGTCATTCTCTTTCATGTTCTCGCTCACGACGAGCTGACCTTTCCCTTCGCGAACATGACGATGTTTGAAGGGCTCGAGGGCATGGATGATCTGCTCGCGAATCCACGTCCCTTGCGGGAGTCCTACCTCACGGAGCTGGAGGTCTTTCTCGAGCGTCTGCGCCGGACTTGTCGCAACAACCGTTTCGACTACGTCGCGCTCAACACTCGGGACAAGCTCGACGTCGCTCTGTCGAGCTATCTGGCGAAGCGTGCCGGGAGTCAGAGACGCTGATGGGCTCGTTTTTCGTCAATCCGGGCATTCTGTGGCTTTCGCCTCTTGTCGCCGTGCCGATCATCATCTATCTGATCAACCGGCATCGCTTTCGGCGTCGACGCTGGGCGGCGATGGAGTTTCTGCTGCGCGCGGTGAAGAAGAGCCAGCGGCGTCTGCAGATCCAGAACCTGCTGCTGCTGATCGTTCGCTGCCTGATCGTGCTCTTGCTCGTGCTCGCGGCCTCCCGTCCGATTCTCGAGGAGTCTCCTCTGCTTTCCTCCGGCGGTGGCAAGAACTGGGTGCTCGTTCTCGACACGTCGTTCAGCATGGACTACCGCGACGGACCGAGGAGTCTCCTCGACAGAGCCCGCGAGACGATGCTGAGAACCGTGGAGGACATGGTCGAAGACGACGACCGCGTCGCCGTGATGACGATGGGCTATCAGCCGCGAGTGTTGCTCGATCCCGGCGAGAAGAAGGAGGAGCTGGAGTTCTCGCTCCGTCAACTGACGATCGATCACCGGCCGGTGCGGCTCGTCACGTCCTTGCGTTCGCTCGATGATCTGCTCGGTCGCTTCTCCAGCGCGACGGGGAAACGGGACGCTTGCGAGGTCGTGCTCTTTACCGACCTGCAGCGACGTGACTGGCTCGGCGAGGCAGGCCCCCGGTCACCGGAGATCCGTCAGATCCTCGAAAGGCTGCAGAGCGACGGCAGCCAGCTCATCATCGCCGATCTGTCACAGGAAGACGACAAGCTCAACGTCGCGGTGACGGAGCTGTCAGTGCGACCTGAACTCGTCTCCCGGGGCGTGCCGATCGAGGTGCGTGTGACGGTGCGCAACTTCTCGAAGCGAGATGCGGAGAACCTGGATCTCAGTCTTCGTATCGACCCGGATATCGATGCGGCGGACACGGAGGCTCAGCTCGGCGAGGTGATTCGGGTGCCCGCCGGAAGCTCGGTGACGCGTGCGCTGCCGTTGCGATTCGACGAGGGGGGCTATCACTCCATCGTTGCCGAGGTTCGCAGCGATGGGCTGGTCATCGACAACGAGCGATTCCTCGTCGTCCGTGTTCACGACGAGATCGAGGTGCTGCTCGTCGACGGGGAGCCCGCCGTGGAGCCGACCGATCGGGAGACCTTCTTTCTCGATGTTGCCCTGGCGCCTCGCGACGACGGGCTCGGCGCGATCGGCGGCCGCGTGACACCGTTCCAGCCGATCGAGCGCAGCGCCGAGCTGCTGGCGAACACGGACTGGAAGCGTTATGCGGTCGTGGTGCTCGCCAATGTCGACGAGCTTCCGGAGACGGAGCTGCGTACGCTCGAGCGTTACGTGCGGGAGGGTGGCGCACTGCTGGTTTTCCTCGGGGGTAATACGCAGGCGGAGACCTACAACGCCGTTTTTCATCGGAATGGCGAGGGGCTTCTTCCCTTTCCTCTGGTGGGGAGGCGGGGGGACTCGCGCGCACCGGTCTACATCCGGTTCTCCGACCCTGCCCACCCGGTCACGACCTACTTCGATGAGCACCGTGAGACGCTCGAGCTCCACAAGGCCCTCGTGCCCTTCTATTACTTCGTGCGGGCGAAGGAGCCGGTGCTGATCGGGTCGAAGCAGGTGTCGTCGAAGGATGGGGTTTCCGGATCGGATGTCACGCAGAGCGCCGCGCAGAAGGCGGCGAGCCTGACGCGCGTCTTCGCTCGATTCAACGATCTCGATGCGAGCCCGGCACTTTTCGACAATCCTTACGGTCGTGGCCGCGTCCTCTGGGTCATGTCGACCGCGGATGACGACTGGAACGAGCTGCCGGCCTGGCGCGACTTCGTTGTCCTGGTCCACGAGGCGGTCGCGTACCTGGTGGGATTCCGTGGGCGCACGGACAACCTCGGTATCGGAGAGGAGTTCCAGCGTTTCTACGAAAGCGCCGAATTCGTCTCCGACGTGATACTGCACGCGCCGCCGCTGCCGGGTGCGAGTCTCGGCTCGAGGCGTACGATCCGTCTGCCGATGAAGACGATGGAGGACGACAGTCGCTTCGAGGTCGGCTACGAGGGCTCCGACGATCACGATGGCATCGAGGTACCGGGGCTCTACCGACTCGACTTCAGTGCCGACTTTCGATCGAGATCGACGTCGAGATCGTCACCGACGTCGGACGAGGAGGAGACCGACCGGAGTGAGGGAAACGATGGGGAGTCTTCGGAGTCGCGCGACGGCACGGTGGAGTACTTCGCGGTCAACGTTGACACGTCCGAGGGTGACCTGACACCGATCAGCGTCAGCGAGTTCGAAACTCACTTCGGATTCGAGCCGACGATGCGGGACCTGTCCGCCGATATCAGCGCTCGCAGGGAGCTTGCGGAGCGTCTGCGAGGCTACGAGTTCTGGCCGTGGTGCCTCGGGCTCGTCGTCGCGCTGCTCTTCTTCGAGACCGCGCTGGCTCAGTGGTTCGGACGGAGGGTCGGCTGATGTTCCAGTCATCTGCCTTGCTCCGGACGGGCTCGAGCCTCCTCGCTCAGGTCGACTCGCCGACCGTGCGTACAGATGTCGAGGAGGCCCTTCGGTGGCTCCATTTCCCGCCCGGGTGGGTCGCCATCCTCGTGATCCTGCCGGCGGTGATCTCCTTCGTCGTCTACTTCTATCGGCGGGAGCGCCCGGCCGGTCATCCGGCATGGACGTGGGTGCTGGGCACTTTGCGGATCATCGCGATCATCTTCGCTCTGCTGATGCTCTCGCAGCCGGTTCGTCACAAGAGGACGTTCGAGGAGCGTGACAGCACGATCCTGGTTCTGGTCGACGACTCCCTGAGTCAGGACATGGCGGATCGTCACTCCGATCGGGGCACCGTCGAAGGGCTCGCGGAGCTTCTTCGCGTCTCGACGGATCGCGTCGAGGATCTCACCCGTTACGATCTCGTTCGTCGCATCCTCTCGGATGAGCACCTCGCGGTCATCGACAAGCTGCGTGCGAAGGGCAAGGTCGCAATCTCGAGCTTCGCGAAGATCCCGTACACTTTGAAGGACCTCGCTCGCTCCGGTGAGGAGGAGGAAGACGGCGGGAGACGCGATAGCGATGAGGGGAATGGTACCTCTGCCGATCCCGAGGCGCCCGAGGTCGACGAGGCACCCGGGGTCGACGAGGCGCTCAGAGTCGACGAGGCGCTCAGAGTCGACGAGGCGCTCAGAGTCGACGATGGCGAGTACCTGCCTCCCTACTCGAGCATCCGCGAGGATCCTCGCGTTCAGGAGACCCGTGTCGCCGAGGGGCTGAGAGACGCGGTCGCGAGCGTCCTCGGCATGGGCTTCGGCAAGAGACAGGAGCGAGTCTCGGGCGTTCTCCTGTTCAGCGACTTCCAGCAAAACGCCGACACGATTTCCGCTGTGGACGTCGCGCGGCGCCTCGGGGAGCGCAAGTGCCCGGTCTTCACGATAGGTGTCGGCAATCCCGATGATCCGAAGGACGTCCGTCTTCTCGGCGTCGACGTGCAGGACGTCGTCCTTGTCGACGACCCGGTCGACTTCGACGCATCAATCGTCTCGGACGGATTCGAGGGGGAGCGTGTACGTGTCGAATTGACCTTCGGAGGTCAGGTCGTCAAGTCCGAGCACCTCACGCTGCTCGGGGACGGGCAGCGTCAGTCGGTGCGCTTGCAGCACCAGCCGAAGAAGCCAGGCAAGTTCACCGCAACCGTCGACGTCGAACGGCTGAGTGGTGAGGTCATTTCCGACAACAACTCGATCTCGAAGACCATCACCGTCCTCGACGAGAAGATCAAGGTGCTCTACGCCGAGCGTCTGCCGCGTTGGGAGTACCGCTACCTGAAGAACGCTCTGATTCGCGACAAGACCATGGAGGCGCAGATTTTTCTCTTCTCCGCCGATCCCGGGTTTCCGCAGGACAGCTCGCCGGGTATTCCGGCGCTCGATGAATTTCCTCGTGAGCGGGTGGATCTCTTCCAGTACCACGTGATCATTCTCGGGGACGTCGATCCTGTCGAGCATCTGGACGACGAGATCATCACGCTCCTCAACGACTTCGTCGCGGAGGGTGGGGGGCTCGTCTTCGTCGCCGGTCCTCACTCGAATCCGTCGCGCTACCGAACGGTCGACGCTCTCTACTCTCTCGTTCCTGTCGTCTTGCCGAACGCGGGCGTCTTCGAGCCGCGCAAGGGACCGATCACCGACGCCTTCAACGTCAAGCTGAGCGCTGTCGGCAAGCAGCATCCTGTCATGCGGCTCGACAGTGATTTCGACGAGAACATACGTCTCTGGGAGAATGACGACGGGCAGTTCTACGAGCATCTTCCTGGATTCTACTGGTTCGCCGAGGTCGAGCGCGGCAAGCCGGGAGCCGTCGTGCTCGCGAACCACCCGACTCGTACCCCGCCGCTCGATCCGGACGCGAAGCCACTGCCGATCTTCGCGTTCATGAACTACGGCAAGGGGAAGACCTTCTTCAGCGCTGTCGACGCGACGTGGCGCTGGAGGGCTGGTGTCGACAACCTCTACTTCTATCGCTTCTGGGGACAGATCACGCGCTTTGTCGCGTCGGGTCGTCTGCTCGGAAAGACACCGCGGTATCAGATCTCGACCGACAAGGAGGTGTACGACATCGGTCAGCCCGTTCGTATCGAGGCTCAGGTCTTCGACGCCAACATGCGTCCGTCCGACGAGCCCAGCATCATCATCTACCACCAGAGGCAGGGGGCAGATGGCGAGCCGCCGGAGAGAATCGAGCTCGATCGGGACACGACGGGGGAGGGCGTTTTCTTCGGACCGCTCGACGGCGCCGTGCGCGGTGTTCACGACGTCTGGGTCGGGACCGAGAGCGAGCGATTGGCGTTCACGACCTTCAACGTAGAGGTGCCGGCGCTGGAGTCGCGCGACACGAGGCTCAACCGGGTGCTCGCCCGCCGCATCGCCGATGTTTCCGGCGGTACCTACGTCGACCTGCCCGATGTGCTCGATTCGATCGACCGAGTCGAGGGCGTCACGCTCATGGAAGATGGCGTCGTTCAGAATGACGACCTCTGGGACGAGGAGTGGGTCATCTGGCTGATCGTGTCGATCCTGGCCGCCGAGTGGATCATCCGGAAGCTCGTGAGGCTCGTGTGAGGCGTGCGATGCCAGCTCGTCGAGAGAGGCAGTTCCTTGCCACGGAGGCCGTCGAAAGAGTCGATTCGGCGCGAGAGAGGGCGTTTCGCCGGGGCTCCTCGCCATCAGGACCGGTCTTGCCAGACCTCGACGATGCACCATGTCGCTCGCCGTCTGATGTCTCGGTCTCGGATCCGATGACTCGCTTTCTCGGCCGAGGCGCATTCTCAACGCTGTGGTGTCTCGGGTCCGGCCGGTTTCCAGGGGTCGTGCGACGCCGGTGTAAGGGCGGGTCCCGGACGTCTTCGGGCTCCTCCCTCGGACACGGTGGGTGTCACGAGAATCCTGCGCCGCCTTTCGGGGAGCCGGAGAATCGCCGAACTCCTTGTCGCGGCTGCTCTGCGATGCACCTTCGGGATCACGTCGTCGTCGCTCTTCGAGCCCGGCGGTCCTCGCGATCCCGGCTTCTCCGGAAAACGGCCAGACTCGAGGTTATGGGACCCGCCTCGAAGTTACCCGGGACCGAACAATGACGAGAAATCGGCCCGTTGAGGGGATAGGATGGATATGTGCTGGCGCCGGGGCTGACCTGGCGCGGTTCGGTTCCCGGCCCTTCTGGAGAGCGCGAGCAGGTACGGGCGCATGAGACCCCAGGTCGGACGACCACCCGCAGACGTCGCCAACGGCTCGGCATCCATCGTTCTCGCGGTGGTGGTTCTGCTGTCGAGCGCGTGCATTGTCGGGGTCCGCGCGCAGCCTGGGCTGGTGGGGGGCGCGCGCGACGACTGGCAGGCTCGGTTCGTCACGGCGCTTGCAGCGATCGAGCGAGGAGATCACGGTCGCGGAGTCGAGGCCCTTCAGCGTGCGATCGTCGAGGGCGACGATGTCGTGATTCGCGTGCCGGCCGGGTTCGACGGCTCGGTCAGCGTGCTCCGGGAGCGGCTCTCTTCGCTTCGCCCGGAGGCTGCCGCCGCCACGCGGAAGAAGGGGCAGCAGGCAAAGAGCGGGTCCGACAGTGGTGAGGACGGGCGTCCGAGAGTTCTGCGACGTCGCGCCTTCAACCACTTCGGATACGGCCGCGCGTCCACACCGACGTCGTGGAGCCGCTACCGTCGAGTTTCGGATCTCGCACGCTTTCTCCTCTCGCGCATTTCCGAGGAGTCCCGCGCTGTCTATCGCGCGCGCTACGAGCCGGCGGCGTCCCGGCTCGTCAGCACTCTTTCCGCCGGCTTCGGTATCGAATGGCTCGATCGGGAAGCTCTCGAGCGGATTGCCCTTCGCTTTCCTCTGACGCTCAGTGGTCGTGAGGCTCGTGAACTTCTCGGTGACCTCGAGTTCGAGGACGCGAGGGTCGAGCGCGCCGCGATCTGGTTCGCTCAGCTGAGTGATGAGCTGGCCCTGGAGAGTCCTCGGGATGATCAGTTGCTCAGCCGTCTGCGCACGAAGCTGCTCCTCGCGGTTCGTTTGCGCGGCGACGAGCGGCGCTACGCGCACGAACGTTCCGAGGTGCTCGCGGCGATCGAGTCCGGGGAACAGCGAGAGGCGTTTCTCGCCACGCTCGAGGGGCTGGAGAGGGCCACGGCTTTCGGCGGGACGGGTCCTGCGGGGGACGGGACGGGTCCTGCGGGGGACGGGACGGGTCCTGCGGCCGATGTTGCGGTGTCTGTGCAGAGGGGCTCGAGTTCGCCGAAGGCGGTCGTCCAGCTTCCCAGTCGCTGGGGTGGCGAGCTTCCCGGAGGGAATCTCTCGTCGTCTCCGCCCGTCTCGACGATGCCGGATCTCCCCATCGAGACCTCGTGGCAGACCTTGAGCTGGAGAAACACGGTCGTCGTACGGAGTCTGTACAACGATCCTCGACACGACTTCGGCTCGGGACGTTTCGGTCGGGCTATCGTTCGTCGTTGGATCGACTTCCCGTTCGTGCCGGTTGTCGACGGCAACGACGTGTTCCTGTCGGGCGTCTTTCGCCTCTTTCGCTTCGATGTCAGGCCGGGGACGGGCAAGCTGCTCGCGCAGTTACCCAAACCGACGCCCCGCGACCAGGCCGGGCGCGTGAAGGAATAGCGCGCCACGCCCGGGGACCCGCCCCCCCGCTGGGGCCCCGCGCCGGCCTGGC
>CAYMLL010000183.1:8978-15409 GCA_964390645.1 uncultured Planctomycetia bacterium
AGGAATCGAGCGACTCGCCGGTCTACGCGACGACGCTCTGGGGACGCGATCGGGACTGGACGCTCGACAACGGCGAGGTCGCGGTCGACGCCGGGCTTCCTGGCTCCATCGCTGTCACGCACTCGATTTCGACCGGTGTCCGGCGAGATCACTACATGGGCTACGACATCACGTCCGAGATCGTGACGCGCTCCCTGGTCGCATACGATCGCACCACGGGTCGACAGCTCTGGAAGACCGAGGATCTGCGGCGGGTGCGTCGTACGGACCCCTTCGGTCCGAACCAGATCCCTGTCGAGGTCAGCTACTCGTCTCCGCCGGTGGTGCGCGGATCGCGAGTCTACGCGGGTGGTTGGAAGCAGCGTGGGTACGTCAATTCGTTGGTTCGTGCCCTCGACCTGTACACCGGGAAGATGATCTGGGAGACGCCGATCGGCTCCTCGCAGATGGAACAGACGATGTTCGGCGAACTCGCGCGCGAACCCTTCGCATCATTCCTGACCGAAGAGGATGGCGTCCTCTACTACCAGTCGAATCTCGGCATCGTTGCAGCGCTCGACGTAGAGTCCGGAAACGTGCTCTGGACGACGACCTACGATTCCCTGCAGCCGGAGCCCACGCTCAGCCGCACACCGATCCTGCGAGACCTCGTCTGGGGCACGAATCCGCCGCTGCTTCTCGATCATATGCTGATCGTCACTCCGCGGGACTCGACGCTGGTTCTCGCGATCGATACGGGACGTGGTCCGCAGGGAGCTGATCGCGCCGGAGAGGTCCTCTGGTACCACGACAACTCCCGCGGATTCTTGCGCGACTTTCTCGGCCATCACCAGGGATGGCTCTACTTCACAGGCGTCGGCGGGGTCGAGGCGCTCGACATTTCGTCGCGGACTGCGAGCGGTCATCTCGAGACTGTCGCGCAGGCGCCAGCGGTGAAGGGGACGTCGCAGGGGCGGCTCGCGCGCGATTTCCGAGGTGCTCTCGAGAAACGGGTTGCCGACAACGAGGCGGCGCCGAGCGTGCTTCCCAGGCGCGAGCCTCTGGCGAGTCTTCCGGTCGCGCGGCGAGTCCCGTCGCGGTACGGGGGTGCGGACGAGGTTGTCGAGGCGCCCGGTTTGCTGACGGACCGAGGCGTGTTGTACAGCGACGAGACCGGGCTTTACCTCGTGGATCATGGTCTGACGCGTCGTGACCTGCTCGTTCCGCCGCCGGCCAACGCCGGTACCGCCGGATTCGTCCCCGGACGTATCACGATGGCAGGTGACCTGATCCTCGTGACCTCGCGGCTCTGGATCTCGGCCTACGGATCCCCGGTCTACTGATGTGCCGGGAGTTCATCATTTCGCGAAGGGCTTTCGCAGAGCTGCAGGGCGTGACGGTCGGGTGTCGATCTTCGAGGAGCGAGGCCATGATGTGGGTCCAGGCGGGCCTGCCAGGAGCGCCTCTCAGGGAGCGGAGTCTGTGCTACCGGAACAACAGAGCGGCGACATGAGGCTCCGGTTGCGTCCGGGGGATCGGCGATTGGGCAGGGCGCAGACCGCGCTCGTGTTGGTGGCGTTGGTCGCCTTCGTGCGGCCGATCGTCGCGCAGGGAGATTTCCCCGCCGGAGATGTCCCCGCCGGCGGTGCCACGAAGGGAAGCGGGGGCGTCCGCCGCGCTCCGACCGAGCTGGACCGGCGCACCGGGCGCTCGATCGAGCGAGCGCTGCAGTTTCTCGCCCGACGTCAGCATAAGGACGGCTCGTGGACGGACCGCGTCGGACGCAAGGTGCACATGGCCTACCGTGGCACCGAGGCGCCGCACGTTGGCGTCACCGGACTTGCCGGTATCGCGTTTCTTTCGCACGGCGCGCTTCCGGGGGAGGGGTCTTCCGGTTATGTCGAACGCGATGGGCGGCGAGTCTACTACTGCGATGTCATCGAGAGGGCGCTCGAGTTCGTCATGAGTCAGGTGTCCGAGGACAACGGTTTCGTGACCGCGCATGGATCCCGGATGTACAGCCACGCCTTCGCCACGCTTTTTCTCGCGGAGGCTTACGGTGTTGGATCGTACCGTGAGAGCCGTCGCGTCAAGCGTTCGCTCAAGAACACGATTCGGCTCATCGTCAACGCACAGACCGCGCAGGGCGGCTGGCGCTACCGCCCCGGTGCTCAGGACGAGGATATGTCGATTACGGTCTGCCAGGTGATGGCGCTTCGCGCAGCTCGTAACGCCGGAATCGAGGTGCCGCGTCAGACCATCGAGCGGGCGGTGAACTACGTCAAGCGCAGCTTTGTCGACGGTGTCGGGGCGTTCACCTATCAGCTCGGGCTCGAGTATCGCGGCGTCGCCAGCCGCTGGACTCCGGCTCTCACGGCGGCGGGTGTCACGACCCTTTACGGTGCGGGAGAGTACGACGCGTACCAGATTCGCGATGGTCTGCGATTCATCTGGAAGGACCGGCCGAGCCGTTTCGAGGCGAAGAACCGTTTCGACTACTACTACTTCCAGTACTACGCGGTTCAGGCGGCTTTCCAGCGCGGCGGCGATTACTGGCGACGCTGGTACGACTACATTCGTCGCGACCTGCTGGCGCTTCAGGAGGCCGACGGACGCTGGACGGATCTGGTCGGCCCGAACTATGCCACCGCTATGGCGGCGATCATCTTGCAGTTTCCGAACCAGTACCTGCCGATCACGGAGAACTAGCGGAAGCCCACGCGTCTTGACCTCCTTCGAAGAACTCAGCTCGAATTTACCAGCTAAAGCCGTCGGCCGGACTCCACGACGCTGTATTGCGGCGCTCGACCGGTTACGTCACCGCATCCGGATTGCGACTCTATGGGACCGGCTGGCGTGGATCGGTCTCGTGTTCGTCCTCGCGGGTATCGTCTCGTTCGGGCTTGACTACTTCCTTCATTTGCCGCAAGCGGTGCGAGGTTTTTTCGTCGTTAGCGGGCTCGTCGGCGCGATCGTCATCGTGCTGCGACGGCTCGTGTCTCCGCTGTCGCGACGTGTGCCGGACGATGAGCTGGCGATGCTTGTCGAGGAGACCCACCCGGGCATGAGGCAGACGTTGCTGACCGCCGTGCAGCTCTGTCGGCCGCAGAGCGTCGGTGGGCGCTACGTTTCGCGGGAGCTCCTCGACAGCGTGGTGGATGAGGTCGAGTCCCGGGTCGGGGATATCGCCTCCGGGCGCGTCCTGCAACTCCGCCGGTTGTGGCGTAACGCGCTGCTTCTCGGCGTCCTGGCCCTTGCGGTCGTGGTCGGAGGCGCCGGACGGCCTGACCTCGCGAAGATCTGGTTCAGGCGAAATCTGCTGCTGTTGGCCGATCCTTGGCCGAAGGGTACGGAGCTCGAGCTCGATCCGACGACCCCGCTCCTCGTCGCCAAGGGAGACGACTTGCCTGTCAGCGTGCGCGTTCTGCGTGGCGACCCACGCAGCGTGTCGATTGAGTGGGAGGTGGGCGGTGGCGGCGAGCGAGCGAGCAACATGGAGCGACGGGAGAGTGCGTCACGGGACGTTTACATCGAGGAGATCGGCTCGGACCAGAAGGCGGTCGCGTCGGTGATCGGGCGCTTGGGATTGCTGGACTCGTCGGCGCGGGAGGCGATCGAGAGGGGCGATGGTCGTGTGGCTCGAGGTCTCGGGTCCGGTGAGCTGGAGGAGCTGGAGAAGGAGCTTCGTGTGGCGGGCGCCGTGATCCGCACCCGGACCTTCGACGTCTTCGTGCACGAGTTCCACAACGTCAGCCAGCCTTTTCGTTTCTGGGTCCAGGGAGGGGACGATCGCATCGGTGGCTACGATGGCTACCGCGTGGAGGTTCGCCTGAGGCCTCGCATCGACATGATGTCCATCGAGCTGAGCTATCAGCTTCCCGAGTACACGGGTGCCGCGCGAGAGCCGGTCGTCCAGAAGCACGGCAACATCAAGGTCCCTGTCGGTACGCACGTGGAGTTTCGGATGGCGGCAAACATTCCGGTCTCCAGGGCCTACTTCGTGCTCCGCAACACGGTCGAGGACGACGAGAGCCGTGCACGCGATGATCGTGACCGGTGGCCCGATCCGGGCGCGGTCGAGCTCGATCTCGAGCAGCGATTGCGGTTCAGCGGCGACTTCATCGTGCAGGCGAGCGGCTACTATTATTTCCAGTTCGAGGACGGGAACCACTTCCGCAGCCGGCAACCGGAGCGGTTTCGGGTGCAGGCCATCGAAGACCGCAAACCGCGGGTGCGCATCGTCAAGCCGGTTCGCTCGAGCGAGGAGGTATCACCGATCGCCGAGGTCGCGATCGAGGTTGTCGTGAAGGACGATTATCCGGTCCGCAACGTGGTTCTGGAGGGATTCTACACTCCATCGGGCACACAGGAGCGGATTCCCACCAGCCTGCGACTGCTGGAGTCCGCGGACGGCGACCCATCGAAGTCGCGGAGCGAACCGAAGCTCGAGCCCTATGTCCTCCGGATCGCAGATCTGGCGAAGCTGGATGGAGCGGGGGCCGAGGCTCCGACTCCTGGTGCGCGCTTCGAGTTCTTTGTCCGTGCGGAGGACTTCGGCCAGACGGGACAGACGATCACCAACGGTGACGGCACGTCGCGCCCACGCGGCCAGTTCGGAACGTCGCAGGCGCGCGTCTTGCACGTCGTCGACGCGAACTACCTCGAGGACGAGTTCACGCGTGAGACGATGATCTTTCGTGATATCGCGAATCGCATCGTCAGCAAACAGGAATCGGTGCGCAAGGATCTCACGGATTCTTATGAGTCGCTGCTTGCGCAAGAGACGCTTGCTGCCGACGATCGGCCTCGTCTCGCTCGGCATCGTCAGGACCAGCGCAAGGTCACCGAGAGCCTGGAGAGCCTGTCGAGTCAGATGGGGGAGCTGCTCGACAAGATGGAGGCCAACAAGGTCGGCGAGGAGAAGTGGAAGGACTGGATCCGCGGGCTGCGCGAGGAACTCGATCGGGTCGCCTCGGAGAAGTCTCAGGGAGTCGTTTCGCGGATCGACCGCTTGCGCAGGGAGGCGCAGAACGCCGAGAGGGACGTCGCGGAACTGCTACCGATCACGGAGAGGCAGCGGGATATCGAGCGCGACCTCGCCTCGATCGTCGTACGTATGAGCGAGTTCGGAGACTTGCGGGGACTGATTCAGCTCATGCGAGAGGTCAAGCAGCGCCAGCAAGGCGTTCGCGATGAAACCAGGAAGCTCCTGAACGAGGACGACGGCTCTTCGCCGAAAGGGACGCCCGGGGGACGATCCAACGCCAGGACGGATGAACCGAGATGAACAGGAACCAGACCCGAACCCGTGCCGGCCACGAGTACACCGTCGTGCCAACGAGGACGCACGAGTCCGGCGAGACGCGAAGCCCCGGAACGGTGCGACGGCGATTTCAGTCGCAAGCGGGAGCCGCACTCTTCGAGGGCCGGGGCCCTTGTCGCGAGGTCGACCGGGCGAAGTTGATAGTCGCCCGCACGCGGCGGGCCGCGAGGGGGCCGGGTCGGGAATCGTCGCGGCGATCGACCGTGCCGGTGATCGCCTCGGCGTCTGTTTGTGCGCTGGTTCTCGTTTGCGTGTTCTGTGGCGTCAGCGGCGCGCAGACTACCCAGGGTAGCACGCGAGAACTTTCTCGAGACCAGGACTCGGTCCGGGCGCTCGTCGCCAGTATCGCCTCGAAAATGCGCAGCGTTGCGAAGACTCTCGAGAAGTCGTCGCCCGACGAAGCGAAGAAGCTGCGCGACGCCGCACAGATCATGGACACCCGGCAGCTGGCGGAGAACCTGACGACGATCCGGGATCTGCTGAAGAACGAGCAGTTTCTCGCCGCATTGTCGAAGCAGGATCGGGCTGTCGAGACGATCGACTCGATCCTCGTCGTTCTTGAGGCCCAGCAGTTTGCAGGGGTGAAGAACGCCGACGAGAGGCTCGACGAGCTGCGCTCGACGCTGGGCCAGGTCTCGAAGCTTCGTGAGGGTCAGGAGAAGTTGCTCGAGCAGACTCGAGAGCTGCGATCGGAGCAGGAGGGGCTGGACGGGCTCCGGGGGCTCAAGAGCGTGCTCGACAAGCTGCGAGAGATGCAGCGGGGACTTGTGGAGGGCAAGTCGGCGGACGAACTCGATCCGGCCGCGGATGCCGAGGACTCGGCCGTGCTGGAGCGGGCGCTGGATCTCGCGAAGTCGCTCGAGAAGGCACAGAACCGCGTCAACGAGGGCCTTGACGAGCTCGCGAAGAGCCAGAGCGATCCGTCTAAGGACGATGCTGAGGACGCGTCGAGCCGGAACTCCTCCAGCGAGATCGAGAGACTGCGCCAGAGGATCGGTGAGGTCGAACGTGCGATTCGTGAGGCGCGAAGCCTTGGCGATCGCGCCAGCGCCCTCGCGAGCAACAAGGCCGAAGTCGATCTGCAAGCGAGGGCTCTGCGCACGAAGCAGAAGCCGGGGGGCGAGCAGAG
>CAYMLL010000184.1:0-15389 GCA_964390645.1 uncultured Planctomycetia bacterium
CGAAGCTCCTGGTAGACGGCGGAGAAGAGACGCTCGGCCACGTCGCTGCTGCCGTCGTTGATCTCCCGGAACAGTCGGGACAGGTCCTCTGGGTCGTTCGGCATGAGATTCGTCCTCGGTCGAGTACCGGGTGGCCTCAGTTTAGCAGCGCCCCGGTGCAGAACAAGCGGCCGAGAGCGGTTCGCCGGGGGCTTCGAGAAAAACTGCCCCTTTCGGGCTCCGCTGACGCATGCACCGATGAGCACACCCGTCGAGTCTGTGAGCGCCTCGGATCGGGACGGCCCTTCCCGGGAAGTCGTCCGACGCGGCGCGATCCCTGTCGAGAAAAGCGGCGTTCGCCGTGTTCCTGTCGGCAGGCTCGAAGGGAGCGCTGGAGGCTGGCTGCCGTCGACTTCGACCGTGCTTCCGGTCGGTCGTGTGACCAACGTCGGCTTTCCGAGTCCTGCCTGTTCTTTTTTCTGGTTGCCCGAAAGAGAGGTTACTGACATGTACCGCAAGAATGACATCGAGAACGGGGTTCTGATTGCCGGAGCTCTCGAGCGAGATCAGGCGCGAGTCGGCGTCGGCTTCCTGGCCGTGCTGCTCGCCATCGCCACGTTTGCGTCCGCGAGCCGTCTGCTCGCCCAGGACGACGGCTTCTTCGACGACCCACCGGGACTGCAGGAGCCGAGTCGTCCCCTCGACCACCCCGATCTCATCGCACCGCTCGAGCTTCAGAACGTACGGGAGATCCCGATTCCGCCTCGAGTCGACAACCTGCCGCAGCTGCAGGAGCACGAGGTCGAGCTTCTCGACGATCGCACCGGAGAGATTCGGACCTTGACGCCGCAGTTCGAGGAGATTCTCACGGAGATCGAGACCTCTCCCGGAGAGGCCGGCGCCTGCGAAATCCTCCCTCCGGCTGACGTCATCCCGCCGGACGGGGGGATACCGCCGGACAACGTCGCGCAGCAGGGCGGCGGAGCGGGCCTCCAGGGTGCGGACGACCGTGTCAAGGTCGGGAACACGACCTCGTACCCGTGGCGCTGCATCGGCAAGGTCTACGTCTGGTTCGATGATCCCGACGATCCGAACACACCTGTCTACGGCGGCACCGGCGCTCTCGTCGGCCCCTGCCACATTCTGACCGCCGGCCACATCGTCTACAACCGAGACGCGTCCGCGGGCCCCATCGGCTGGGCGAAGAAGCTGATCTTCGTGCCCGCGATGTACCGCGACTCCAGCGGTGTCGTCCGCTGGCCGTACGGCTCGGCGCAGTCCATCATGAAGGGAACCTACAAGGCCTGGACCGACAGTGGGGACTTCGAGCACGACTGGGGCTTCGTGGCGCTCGACAAGGATCTCGGAAACACCACGGGCTGGTTCGGGTACTGCACCGGCTCGAACGACGGCAAGATCCGCAACCTCGCCGGCTACCCGGGAAACCGGGACGGCGGAAACAACCAGTACTTCTCGTTCGATGTCGTCGATTGCGAGAACAGCAACCGAGGGCGCTACCGCATGGACGCGACGGGCGGACAGAGCGGTGCCCCCGTCTGGCGCTACAACGGCGTCAGCCGCTGGATCCGCCTGATTCACTCTGCGAGCGGGTTCACCTGTGGCGGCTCGGGAGCCTGGGACCAGGGCGTACGCATCACGAACGGGAAGTTCGGCTGGATCCAGCAGTGGAAGGAGGAATATCAGTGTCCTCAGGGGAACTCCGACCTCGTCGTCGCCGGTACCGGGGCGCTGGAAGGGCCGCGTGATCTTCTGCCGGGCAGCCAGTTCCGGCTGAGCTTGCGGCTCGCGAACCTCGGCACCGCAGCGGCCATCGTGCCCTCCGTCGGGGTCTTTCTCCGCGAGGATACGGACGCCGGCAACAACGACGTGCAGATCGCTTCAGTGGGGCCTGACCAGATCGGAGAGCTGGGCTGCTTCCAGCCGGCCGATGTGGAACTGGACGTCGTGATTCCCGCCAGCGCTGCCGTGGGGGCCCGTCTCGTCGTCATCATCGATCCGGAGAACCTCATCCCGGAGCTCGACGACGGGAACAACACTCACGACCTGGGGCCGGTGACTCTCGGGGACACCTTCCACTTCTCGCCGCAGGTTCTCGGGCCGACGGGCGGGTTCGTGTCGGGCTCGGCCCCGGTCACCGTCGAGGCGCCGCTCGGTTCCTCGAGCCAGGCGGTCGAGGTCGGCATCCACCTCGAGTCCGACGTCCAGTCGAGTCGGGACGGCGCGCAGGGATGGTCCTTCTCGGTCCTGACGGACCCCGGCTTCCAGGTCCGTGCTGCG
Organism: uncultured Planctomycetia bacterium; assembly: GCA_964390645.1. Lineage (GTDB taxonomy): Bacteria > Planctomycetota > UBA8108 > UBA8108 > UBA8108 > CAYMLL01. The sequence goes on from CAYMLL010000184.1 coordinate 2,278, forward strand.
ACGGTCAACCAGACGATCGCCGACGTGGCGCCTGTCGGAATGCGGCAGAACGGGTTCCAGCGGACTTCCCTGGTCGATCCCGCCGATCCCCACAACGCCGGACGGGAGGGCGTCACCTCCGCGGTCGTGCTGTCATTCAACCGGCCGATCACGCTTCCCCCTCAGGGCTCGGAGCTCGTGCTGCGCCTGACGGGGGATGTCGATACGACGGGGAACTCCGCGGCGGGCGACACGACGCCTTTCCATGGCGTCCGTGTGCTGGACTCCTCGGAGGTCGGGCTCAAGTCCGGCGCACAGCCCGTCCAGACCCTCGTCACGCTGCGTGGCGAGTCGGCGTTCGCGACAGCGTCTTCGACCTCGGTGGGAGTGACCGCGGTGATCTCGCCGGAGTTCCTGCGCGCCGACGCGAACGACGACGGCGCGGTCGACATGTCCGACGCGGTCTTCAACTTGAACTTCCTGTTCCTCGGCGGTCCGGCGTCGACCTGCATGGACGCGTCGGACGCGAATGACAGCGGGGCTGTCGACCTGTCGGACACCGTGTTCGTTCTCTCCCACCTGTTCCTGGGCGGTTCGCCGCCACCGCCACCGTTCCCCGCCTGCGGTGTCGACCCGACCCGGGACTCGATCGGTTGTGCGCTCTATCTCTCGTGTCCGTGAGCGGTCGACTGGTCCCGTAAATCACGAGCCCCCCGAGGTTGTCCTCGGGGGGCTTTTCTTTCGTGCGGGGAATCGCGGAGGCGACCCGCTCTCCCCCTTCCGGGGCTGCCCTTCTCGAACCGACCCTGGTTTCCGGCTCCGCGTCAAGCTCCCGGGTCCCTGCCTAATTGCAGTGCACCGGCGGATACTCGCACGGGCCGAACGTCGCCTCGATCTCGTCCCTGGTGGGGTCCGGTCCGCATTCGGGGAAGGGTTCAGGAGGGCCGGCTCTACCGAGAAAGTGGTAGCCGAAGATGTACAGGGCGTCGGACATGTCGAGGCCGCCGTCGTCGTTGACGTCAACCGCGGACGGGCAGATCGGCTGCCTTCCTCCCTGGAAGAGCCAGACCAGGACGGCGATGCCGTCCGAGAGATCCAGGGTTCCGTCGCCGTTGATCTCCGAGCGTATGAAACACCCCCCTGCGCCGCCGACCTCGACCTCGAAGGAGGCGGTCGCGATGTTTCCGGCGTCGTCGACTGCCGTGCAGATGACGACCGTGGTCCCTGGCGGGAACCCGGACCCCGAGGGCGGAGTGCACTCGACGTTCACCGATCCACAGCCGTCCTCGGCGGTCACCTCGAAATCGACGACGGTGCCACCGGCCAGGGGACATTCCACGGTGATATTCTCGGGCGTGGTGATGATCGGTGGAGTGCTGTCGACGAAGAAGGAGACGATGCCGCATGCCTGCCCCGGCGTGATCGACACCGCAGAGTCTTGCTCCAGCACGCTGAGGATGGTGTTCTGCGGGGGGACGCCCAGTCCGTTTGCGAAGCAGAATCTCACCGGCGTCCCGATGCGTTGTTCAGGACTTCGTTCGAGGGTGATCTTGAGCACCCGTAGATTCTCGCCGGCCGGGATCACCTCGCCCGGCTGCGCGGCGTAGGCGATCAGAGCTGCCCCTGGACCGAGCGTGGGCCCTTCGATGTTAACGTTGAAGAAGAGCGGATTCTGGGGCGCGGAGGAGCCCGGCTCGACGGAGAGGATGTGGATCGCGTCCGCCGGCTCCCATCGGAGTCCGATCGTCAGGCCGAGCACGTCCGTGGGGGAGCTCATCGTGACGAAGTAGCACTGTTCCGGACAGTCTTCGAACTGCGTGTTCGGCAGGTCCAGGAAGTACGGGTCGGTCACCGGCTCGACGTGCTCGTCCTCGACGACGACGGACTCGAAGTGGATGACATCGAGGTCGGTGCAGATCTCGAAACTCACAGTCAAGGTGGGCGGTGGATCTCGCCACGGGAAGAGCTTGACGATGACGCCGTCCGACTCGAGGAACTCGAGCTGGACCTCCTCCTCGTCCGGCACGGGGCTGCGGCGGTCCCACTGGGATTTCGCGTTGAGAAGGTCCTTCATGTCCTTCGGGATCACCTCGTAGACGACCGTACCGCTGGGATTACCGGTGTCGTCGAGCTTGGTGGTCTTGACGTAGAAGCTGACGCCGGCTCCGTCTCCGTCCTCCTCCACCGCATCGACCGGGAAGTCCGGCGGCGGCTCGGTCGTCCACTCGGACTGGAGGAGCATGAAGGGATCAGCTCCCGGCTCCCGGACGATCCACTTCCACGTGATGAACGACCCGTCCACGTTGCCGTCGGTCGAGAACTCCAGCTTGTGGCAGATGGCCTCTCCTCCGGGAAGATTCTCCAGGTCGATGCGGACGCCGTCGCGTATTCCGTCCCCCTGCACCGCGACCGGCGTCCTCAAGTCCAGGCGCCCCCCCGTCTCCACGAGCGTGGAGCCGCCGAGAGCGGTGTACCGGGTCGAGACGTCTCCGTCGTTGAAGAGGTCTTGATAGACGATGGTGCCTCGTACCCCGGTGACACACACGGTCAACAGAAGAAGAGACGAACGGCAAGCCGTGACAATTCCGGATCGAATCCACGTTCGCATGAAACCCCTCCTCGCGATGGTCCTCGTCGCGCGTCGTTCTGTCGCGCCAGACCGAGCCCATGCTACCCTCCGGGAGCGCGACATACGAGTTCCGAGAAAGTAGAGCCTCGATTCTCAGCGGCTCTCGAGCTCGAGCGTCCGGACGGGGCGGACACCGATGTAATTGTAGAAGAACCCGCTCACGATCGGTGACCGCGCCGCCGACCGGGCCCGAGTTGCGGGGTGGTAGTAGCTGCCGCCACGTGTAAGGTCGCGCCGTCCGGGCGGCAGCAGCCGCGCTGCGCTGCCCCTCGACACGGGCATGTCGTACGGGCCGTGTTCGTCCAGACACCACTCGGCGACGTTGCCGTGAACGTCGTGGAGCCCGAACTGGTTGGGGAGATAGCTGCCGACCGGAGCGGTCATCGTGTGGCCGTCGTCCCACTCCTCGTGGGGAAGCTCACGCTTGCCGCGGACGCTCTTCCAGAACCGGGCGTCGGCGAGGTTGGCGACCTGCCGCAGCGACTCCAGTGACGGTCCTGAGCTCCAGGGGGTCCTGGTCTCCGCTCGCGTGGCGTATTCCCACTGCGCTTCCGTCGGCAGGGATAGTGCCAGGCGCTCCAGCACCTCGCGACAGCGTTCGCGCGTCACCTGCTCCACCGGTCCCATCGGCTTCCCGTACGCGCTCGGGTTCTCGCCGGTGGCCCGTCGCCACTGGCCCTGGGTCATCTCGTATTTCGAGATGAAGAACGCCGACACGGTGACCTCGTGCACGGGGTGCTCATCGTCCTGGGCTGAGGGATCGACGGGTGTCTCCGGGCGGAGGCCCGGCTGCGGGCGCACCGCACCCATCGAGAAGGTCCCCGAGGGAAGCAGCACGAGCACGATGCCGGTGTCTCCCGAGATCCGTAGCTTGCCGTCGTCCCCCCGCGCCGGTATGGCGCCGCTCTGAACGTGCGCGAACTCGAAGAGACGCGACCCGGGGTCGCGGCCGAGGGGAACGAGCCCCTCGAGCGGCTTGATACGCAGCCCGCCGTAGCGATCGTCGTTCGCGATCGCCTCGATGACCTCGGCCCAGTCGGCGTCTCGCTCATCGATGGTCAGTCGACGGACAGTCCGTGCGAACTCGAGCCTCTTCTCGACGCCCGCCATCGTCGCGCGGAAGGAGCCCGGCTCATCGTTCTCGGCCAGCTGGTCGAGGAGGTCGACGAGCGTTCCGTGCCACCAGTCCGTTTCCTTGTCCTCGAACATCCAGCGCGGAGGGGAGAGGCGTGACTCTCGCGCAACGATCTGCTCCTCGAGCTCCGACAGTTTTTCCTCGGCCCACCCCAGGCCGCGGGAGAACCCGTATCCGAACGGCGCCTTCGCGGACGGCCAGCCCGGAAGGTCCCGAGCCTCGTGCCAGTCATCGTCAGGGCGCTCGGGGCGGCTGTCGTAGCGCCAGACCGATCCACGGGCGACGAGCTCGGTCTCGCCGCCGTCGCTCGAGATGATCGCCAGCGAGAGGTCGAAGCGAAGGTCGCTGCCGCCGCGCTGAGCCTGGTACACTGCGACGGAGATCACGTTCGCGCCGTCCACGAGGTCGTCCGCCGGTCCGCGGAGCTCGTGGTACATCTCCTGATCGACCCCGGAAAGGCGCTCGCTCGCCCGGGTCTGCGGAGTCAAGGGTCCGTCCGGTACGTTCCGGCGAGGCAGCGGCTCCTCGCCGTTGATGAACACCACTGCGCCGTCGTCGGCCTGGATGCGGACGACGATGCCGGAGACGGCCCGCGCGCCTTCGACGGGGAACCGGCGTCGGAAGCGGTAGGAGGCCCGTTCCGGTTCGAAGTCCGGACGGAAGGAGAGATTCGTGACGCTCTCCTTGGCGGCGCGCGGTCCGGAGAGCAAGTCCTTCATCGACTCCCGGACCTGCCGCATTCGCGACAGCTCCACGTCGTCGCCAGAAGAGCTTTCGTGCTCGCGTCGTCCGTCCCTTCCTGTGCCCCTGCGCCCGTCGCGAGCCAGGGAGCGCAGCTCGTCGATCGTGGTCCGATGCTCGTCGATGCGCTCGACGAGCTCCCGGGCGTCGACGAGCCAGGCTTCGAGGGCAGCGATCTTGTCGTGGGAGGGCGGCCAGAGCCTGTCGGAGTCGTCGACGAGATCCTCGATGCGCTTCCAGTCCGAGAGGCGCAGAACTCGCTCTCGCTGCTCCTCGGCCCGGCGGTACTGCAGGAACGTGGCCACGAGTCCGGCTGCCAGCAAGAGGAAGATCACCGCAGCCGCGGTCACCGGTCCTCGGTTCCTGCGGACGAACTTGCGTGTCCGATAGACCAGCGTGGGAGGTCCCGCCAGGGTCGGTTCGCCCTTCAGGTATCGTTCGATGTCGGCCGCGAGATGGGCCGCGGTCGGATACCGGCGCTTCCTCGACTTCTCCAGGCACTTCATCGTGATCCAGTCGATGTCGCCCTTGAGGTGCCGCTGAACGATCCGGGGCGTGGTCTTGCGCGACTGTGCGGACAGCGTTGTCTGATCGTGGTCGAGGCGGCTCCAGCGCGTGCTCGGGCTCGGAGGTTCGACTTCGCGGATCTGCCGCAGGACCTCGTCGAAGGGGATCTTCGACAGCGGTTGCCAGTCGTACGGCAGCTTGCCGACGAGGAGCTCGTAGAGGAGAACTCCCGCGGAGTAGATATCCGAGAGGTGATCGACATCCTCGGTCGTCATCTCGGCCTGCTCGGGGCTCATGTACGCGGGAGTTCCGACGGCCCGTCCAAACTCGGTGTGCAGCGTCTTCTCCGTCAGACGAACGTTGGTCGACTTGGCCACCCCGAAGTCGATGATCTTGGCGATCGGCGTGGCATCGGGACACGTCACGAGGACGTTGGACGGCTTGACGTCCCGGTGGATGATGCCCCGGAGGTGAGCGTGATGGAGCCCCATGCAAATGTCGCGAAAGAGCAGGAGACGCTCTCGCAGGTTCAACTGGTGGCGATCGCAGTATTCGATGAGCGGCAGGCCCGGAACGAACTCCATCGCGAAGTACGGTCGACTGTCGCCGGTCGTGCCTGCGTCGTGCACGCGTGCGATGTTCGGATGGTTCATCAGCGCGAGGGCCTGGCGCTCGGCCTCGAATCGCGCCACGATCTCCTTGCTGCTCATCCCCTGCTTGATGACCTTGAGCGCCACGCGTCGACGCACGGGTCGGACTTGCTCGGCGAGGTAGACGATGCCCATGCCTCCCTCGCCGATGACCTCGAGGACACGAAACTGCGGCACGCCGCCGAGGGCGTTCGTGGCGGGGGGCGCCTCGCCTTCGAGGATCGTGGGGAACTCGCCTTCGGGGTCGTCTCCGGGCGCCTGGCGCCGAAACACAGGCTCCTCGAGGAACTCGGGAGAGTGATGCTCGAGCAGACGCTCGACCGCCCTGCGAACGTCGCTGTCGTCGATTCCCTTCAGAAAGGACGCTTGCGATTCGACCGGCCGCTGTCGAACCTCCTCGAAGAGCTCACGGATCTGCTGCCAGCGGTCGGCTTCCATCTCTTGTCCCTGGTAAGAAACCGTACCGACGGTGCTTCCGCGTCGACCGCGATCGACGTTCAAAGGGCCGACGAGGGCATTCTGGCACAGACGTCCGATGCGAGACAACCCGGAGACTCCGTAGATGATGGGGAGGGTGACGCAGACAGCACGTCCCGCCGTCGGGTTCTGACGCCGGACCCCGACGGCGACGCGTCCGTCGGCTCGATCCGGTCGGGGGCGTCGCCGCAGCGAGACGCGGGCTCGGATCCCGGGGCCTGCGTCGACAATTCTCTCCGCCGGGTAGCATGGTGCGGGCGCCGGGCGCGCCCCTGACTCCTGGAGATCTTCCACGCCGAGGGAGCACGGGTCTTCGTCTGCGACCTCGATCCGGAGGCTGTCGCGAAGCTGGATCTGGACGTGCCGGGCCTCACATCCACGGTGTTCGACGTCCGCGACCACGGGCAGGTCGACGCGTGGTTCGGTGCGGCTCCCGGGGAGCTCGGGGGGTTGGACGTTCTGGTCAACAACGCCGCAGTGGCGGGGCCGGCGGGCCTCATCGAGACGAGGTCGCCGTGGGACTGGGCGCGGACGATCGAGGTCAATCTCGGCGGCGCGTTTCACTGCGTCCGGCGAGCGGATCGAGCGGGTCATCGCGGCCGAGCCGTCGGCGCGGGGTGTCGAGCTGGAGGCGGTGCGGGAGGCCTTCCTGCGGCGGGTCTCGATGCGGACTTTCGTGACCCGCGAGGACGTCGCCGGCCTCGTGGTCTTCGTCTGCTCGGACGCTGCGGCGAAGATCTCCGGGCAGGCCCTGGCGGTCGACGGTCACATGGAGCCCGCTGACGGGCTGAGCCGTCGGTCGTCGGTCTGGTGCGTGGGCTCCGCCGGTCGCAGCGTCTCCGCCGGGAGTCCTTACCCGTCGTTTCGCGACTCGACGATCGCGGCAGCCCAGTTCTTGCTGTCGGGCGGGGACAGCGAGATGTGATCGCCACCGGGTACGCGCTGTCGCGGCCCGGGTCGGCCGGTCGCGATGCTGATCCAGTGGACGAGCAGCGGGCCCTTCGCGTTCGATACGTCGAGTCGGACCTTGCCGCCTGCCGGGATGTAGACGACGTAGGCTCGTCCGGGGGCGGCGGCCACGTAGGCCTCGTTGGCCTCGCGATCGCGCAGCAGCCTGGCAGCCGGCTCGACGGTCCAGAGCGGCACCAGCGACTCCACCTCGCGCGCCGCGCGGATACAGGCGAGCGCCTTGTCGTTCAGTCCCAGACCGGAGACGGGACGGTGAAAGCGAATCGATGCCGCGCCGGCCAGCAGGTGTCGCCAGAACCTCTCGATGCCGTCCTGATCGGTGTGACCGAACTTGTTTCCCGTCGCGCCGTAGGTCTTCGTGGTGTTCATCGGCCGCGGTCGCCGCGCCAGGTACTTCCGCACGTGCAGGAAGTTGTCCCAGTGCTTCTGGCCCTTGTTGTGGTTGTTCTGCGACACGTCCACGAAGTCGTAGAGCTCCGGATGGTCGAAGGTCCTCCGGTGACGCTCGGCCCTGAGGTCCCAGTCGTCCCACATCTCGGTGACGTGGATCTCCCTGTGCTCCTTCGCCGCGCGATCCTTGACAAACCGTGCCCAGTAGCGGCCCCACTCCTCCTCGCCGCTGGTCTCGTTGTCGATGCAGTACAGCACGTGGTGGAACTTCAGCGCGTGGTCGAGCAGCTTGTCGACGAACCGCTGCTGGTAGCGCAGGACGACCCGGTTGTCGCGCTGGCGGGGAGTCGTGAAGAAGAACGGTTGCTTGTTGGCGCCGGGGTGCGCCGGATAGCTGGCGGCGAAGCCCGACTCTTCGTGGGTGTAGTTGACGTTGTTGGAGGGATTGTAGGGGTGGATCTGCCAGCGATTGCTGCCGCGGAGGTCCGTGTAGTCGAAGCGATCCCAGATCTCGATCTGCACGAAGATGTGGCGCCGGGAGGTCTCGCGCAGCAGGCGTTCGAAGCGGGACCAGTACGCCTTGTTCCAGGAGTCGAGATCGTACTTCCCGCTGTCGAGGCGACCGAACGGATAGACCTCGAAGCCCTGGTCCTTGCGGTCGCTCATCGTGTTGCGGATCACGTTGCCGCCGACGGCCGACAGTCGGTCCAGCTGTGCCGCCAGCTTCCCTTGCGGCCACTGGAACAGGTTGTCGTCGTCGCTGCCGCCCAGGAGCAGCACGGGCTCGTTCCGGTGGCTCCAGTACCACGGGTACCTCATCGACGGCCGCAGCGGCCCCGCCTTCTCGTCGGCCTGTGCCGCCGCGCCGAGACATGCGAGGGTGGACAGGAGAAGCCAGCGCGGCCCTTGCGTTGCGGGACGGGAGCGGTGCTTCATCGTTGTCGTCATCCCGGTGCTGGTGTTCGTCCGTCTTGCGGATCCGTCCCGGGGCGGACTCGCCGGCAGCGTTCGACGACGAGGAGCCGCACCCGTTCCGATCGGCTGTCGCGTGGCACCCGGGTCATCGCGACGAGGTGCCACCTCCGGTCGTGGGTGATCCTCGAGGCTCCGGTTCCGGGCTCCGGGCCGGCTCCGGTGTATCCGGCGATGCCGCCTCTTCGACCTTCAGGACACGCAGTGGCACGTGCTTCTTCGGCGTGAAGAGCCCTAGGACGTCCCTGCCCCAGTCGGACTCCGCCAGGCGTACGCGCAAGCGGCGTCCGCCGGGCAGACTTCCTGCCAGCTCGAGCAGCTGTCCGGTCTTCTCCACTTTCAGACAGGGCACGTTCTTCTTGCACTCCTCGCACCTGCGCGTCGCGGCGTGGCCGACCGCCGTGATCTCGAGAGTCGTGATCGTGTAGCCGGCGCCGTGGGCCGCTTTCTGGATCGCCACGAGGTCGATCTTCTTCGGCGACTGCATCGTGAAGTGAGCTCGACCTTCCTGTGTGTCGAAGTCGATCGTGTCGGCGCCAGCCTGGCGCCGCAAGGCCTTCTCGAGTCCGAAGGCCTTGTCGTTTCAGATTCACGTCTCGAAGAGGAGAGTGACGGTCGCGAAGGCGGTGGCGTCGAAGTCCTTCATCGAGGGGCCGGACTGGCAGCCGACGACCAGCGCCGTCAGCGTCAGGAGACAGGGCAGAGGCGGGAGCGGTTTCATGAGCGTGTTTCCTTTCCGGGCTAGAAGCGGAATCCGAGCGCGAGGAAGGTCCTGAAATCTCGCCCGAGCTGCTGTCCGTTCAGATCACGGTAGACGGGAACGTCCACCGACAGCGTCAAGTCCATGCCCGGGACCGGGTGAAACGTCAGCCCGGCGCGCAGGATGGTCTCGTCGGAGCCCGAGTTCGCGATCCCACGGTCGTTCGCCTCGGCCCGCTCCTGGTGTCGCCACTGAACGCCGAGCCTGGCACTCGCTGTCGGCCCGGGGTACTTGGTGTGCCAGAAGCGGTACGCGGCATCCACTTCGGCCGCGAAGAAGTCGCCGTCCGCGAAGTCCTGCGAGCCTTCCGTGTTCGCCTTGAAGAAGAGAAGCCCGTCGAATCGCAGCCGGTCGAGGCCCAGGTTCGTCGACAGCGCCGCGAAGGGATCCCAGGAGCCGGATCCCGGCTGCAGCGACGGAGACAGGCGAGCTCCGTCGTGCCGTTCGTTCGTGGCGCCGGTCGGCATCTCGAGCCCGCTGATCGCGGCGAAATTTAACGCGCCGCGCTTCCAGTCCCGCTTGTAGATGCGGTACTTTCCGAGGAACGCGATGTCGCCGAGCCCGGAGGATTCGAGCGTTTCGCGCCCGCCGCCGCTCAGCTGCTCCTGCTGCTTGTAGACCACCGGCAGCAGCGCGGAAAGCGTCAGACCGGGCAGGATCCCGTAGTCGATTCCGGTCACGGACCGGTGCTCCTGGAAGACCCGGTCCTGCGCATCCCCGATGCGGCTCGATCCGGAGTACAGCTCACCCGATCGCTGGTAGAGATGGCTTTGGGAGATGCGGAAGCCCTGATCGAAGAGGGTCTCCGCGGCGAAGACCTCGATGCCGCCCTCCTGGGAGAGAGCGGGAGATCCGCGGAAGGCGAGAAGACAGAGGGCCGCGAGCGCCAGGGCTAATCTGCCGGTGTGGGGTCGAGACATGTGATCCTCCCTTGTCGAGCTCGAGAGAGCCCCTCTCGCCGCAGCGCGGCGCGAGGGTACGAAGAACGCTCCGGAGTTCGCGGAGGATCAGAGCAGGAAGGTCTCGTGGAGAATGTAGCGTGATACCGTGGTCGGAGCGGGTCGCGACCTCGAGACCGGGGGAGTCCTTATCGCGGGTCGCGTGAGCCCGACGAGCGGACCTTCGACGGGGAGCGGGAGCGCGTGAGCCGCGCGCTCGAGGGACGCGCCTTCGTCGCTCGAGGCGATCAGCTTCGGCGGGCGGGAGCTCTTCAGGCTGATCACATCGCAGCAGCTGCAAGCGGCACCGACGGTCGCTGCCGACTGCGGGGTGCGGGAGCTTCGCCGGTCGCCCCCGCCAGCCGATCGCAGAGACGCTGACCGGAGGGCCGCGGTCGATAGCTCGCAGGACGGCGGCGGCTCCGGCTCCGCGCTGTCGCAGCACGACGACAGGACCTTGCAGCAGCACTCCTCGAGGAGCCGTCCGGTAACGAGACAGTGGTAGAGCTTCGACTCGGGCACCGGATGCAGCAGGGCGAGGGCCAGGCAGAGCAGGCCGCTCGTGGCCCGGGAGGCCCGTATCTGCTTGTGAATTCGACGGAGCCGCTTCATGCCAGCCGATGGTATCGGCTGGCAGGCGTGAGGCCAAGCGCGATTCGACGGCCGGCCGACAAGGTCGATGGATCGCGTCGGCGTGGTGACGGTTCCGGAAGGCAGAGCACCTCCCGCCGTCTACTTGCGGCGCGGGCTGCTCGCGACCGCGGCGGCGGCGGCGTCCCGCATCAGCCCGACGGCGGCCTCGACGAGCATCTCGCCGGCACCGGGCTTGACGGTCGAGTTTGTCACCTCGTAGCTGCCCTGGGCGTAGGCGGCGCGAGTCGGGATGTAGTTCGTCTCGGCGCAGCCGGCCAGCTCGACGACGAGGGTCGTGCGGAAGGGGGAGGCTCGCTTGATCGCCAGGCCGAGATCGACGAAGACCTCACCCGGCAGGCAGACGATCGCGAGCTCGTCCCCGACGCAGATCGCGTGAACCTCCGTCGGCAGCGTGTCGCCGACGCCGGACCATGTGTGGGTCAATCCCCAGGACAGGTGCCGGTCGCTCGTGACCCTGTCCGGGCCCTGGCGGAGGTGGCTCCGGAGGATGCACTGACGCGCCGCGACGTGATCGAGGAAATCGACAGTCTCCTTGCGACGAATCGCCGCGAGCGTCTCGAGCGCACTGCTGATCTCATCCCTGGAGACGTCCTGGATGGGCAGTGGGACGGTGCGCGAGCGCACGCGCAGCGTCGTGCGTTCGAGCCGCTCGAGCTTTCCGACGTGGGAGACGATCGTGGCTCCGAGGCTCTCGCCGATGAAGTCGGTCTTGTTGCGAGGCTTGCCGGCGGGATCGACGTGGTTGATATCGCCGCAGCACCCCTGCGAGAAGAGCGAGATGAGGCCTGACCCGAGCGCCTCGCGCAGCGACCGCTCGATAAAGTACGGGAAGTCGCCACTCCACTTCAGCCCGCCGACGGTGTCGAGGTGGAGCGCGAAGTTGCTGAGGACACCGCGGGCAGTCTCACCGTCCCGGGACCGCACCAGAAGGAGTCCGATCTCGGGGTCGATCGGTCCGGCGGCCCGAACGACCTCGGGGGACGCGAGGCTCATCCAGGTGCGTGCGCTGCCGTCGCGAACCACGAAGCGACGATTGAACGCGACGGGCGTCGTCTGCAGGGCGTCTCCGGCCTCGAGGACAACGGGCTCGGCGGCCGCGTGCGCCCTTGCGATGGCCTCGACCGGTCCCCGGATGAGCTTCTCGATGTACGCGGCGCGGCGCCGATCGGTCTGTCGTTTGGCAAGGTGGAGGTAGAGGTCCTTGAAGTAGTCGGGGCCGGTGTGGGAGTGGGTGGCCGCGACGACGATGTTGGCGGCGGGGATACCGGTTCTCTCGCCTGCGCGCTCGCGGACGATCCGGGCGAGGTCGACGGCGATGGCGCCGAGGTCGCAGACGACCAGGGCTGCTTGCTCCCCGGCGTCACGCAGGACGATGGCCTTCGCCATGAGCGGATCGAGCGTGTCGGTTGCGAGTCGCTCGTGAAAGTAGCCGGCGATGGGGAAGCCGACGGGAGGAGTGATCTCGACCCCGGCCATGCCGACGCGAATCTCCGTGTCGGCGGGGCTGGCACCCACGCAGCGGGGCAGCGCGAGCGAGGTCGACAGCGCGAACGTGGTCAGGATGGCCAGCGAGCCGACGTGGTGCGAACCGGTTGTGGGGAGCCGGTGATTCGGTTGCATCGTGGCAGTCCTCGTCGGGGAATCTCGAAGGGTGAGCTCGAAGGGCGGGCAGGCTCATCATTCGGCGCTCGCCGCGTCAGGTCAATGATGGAGCGTCCTGCGCCCACCGGACCGGGCGCCGTGTCGGTCGACCGCGGAGGAGATGGCGACTGCCGGCACGGCCGTCGTCCTCAGGGGCGACCGTGTGTTGCGGAGGCCGCGCTCGTGTGTTTGGTTTTCACACTCTCGACCTCGTGATCAACGGGCCCGCCGCAGTTCCGAGGGCACTTGACGGGCCGGAAGCTCGCGTCTTGTGGGGCTCGGGGACGGCGACCCACACCGCGGCACGTGATGTGCTGTTCCTGTTCGACGTTGAAATCGTCTTCGACGTTGAAATCGTCCGTGTCGGCAGCCGACGTACGCAACGATCGAGAGCTCTGGATCGTCTCATCTTGCGGGTCGGGTGCCGGCGGCGCATCGACGACCTCGGATCGCGGACGACGAAGCGTTCGGGGTGAATGCTCACCGCCCGACGCCGTCGAGAGAGTCGACCCTCGCCTCTTCGCGAGGACGCACGGCGGCGGAACGCTCCGGCAGAAGCGCTCGCGCCGCCAACGCCCGTGTTCGCGGAGCCCTTCCCGTCGGGCCCGCTCGCTGCAACGTGGCTACCCGGTAGAGGCCTCCCTTCTCTGGAGACCCGTCGGGTCCAGCT
>CAYMLL010000185.1:0-15356 GCA_964390645.1 uncultured Planctomycetia bacterium
ACGCGTGCCAGCAGTCCGAGGCCGGCGCTGACGCGGCCCTCCACGAAGGCACGGCTCGCTGCGGCGACGTCGATCCTGGCAGGATCGGCGTCGTCACATTCGATGTAGGTGCGCCCCTGTCCGACGATCTTGCGCCAGACCTCGTGCGAGTCGCTCGAGCCCACCGGAGCGACCGCCAGGCCGCGGTCCAGCAGCCCGAGCCAGTCGTGGACCAGCCGCATCGGGTCGGAGTGAAGGGCCGCGGAGTTGACGATCTCCATGCCGTTGGCGAGCAGGAGCTCCCCGTCGAGATTCGCGCCGACGACGGCGTTGTGATGCGTCGGCCCGAAGGGCCGGTAGCCGCCGTGGACATCCCGGGGATGGTTGAGGATGACCATCCTCACTCCTCTCACCTGTCGGATTGCCGCGAAGATGTCGCTCCATGCCGTCAGCTTGTTGTCCGGCGGCGTCTGTCCGGCGTCGATCGGGAAGATGTTGAAGTGGCCCCGCTTCGTCGTCACCTCGTTGCCGACGACCGTCGTGAACCAGCGGCGCACGCCGAGCCTTTTCGCCGTGGGCTCGAGGTCGATATGCTTGTCGTGGTCGGTGGCTACCGCGAGGTCGAGGCCTTCGCCCGCGATCGTGATGACGCGCTCCTCGAGCGTGGAGTCGCCGTGACGGGAGTGTGTGAACGTGTGAACGTGAGGATCGCACGCAACGAGTCCGCGAGTGTCGACTTCGCGACGGATCCGCAGGATATGGAGCGCGCTCTTGCCCGCGCGAGCCTCGATGTCGAGCCTGGCGACCCCGTACTCGAAGCCTCGGCCGGCCCAGAGCGTATACTTGCCGGGCTCGAGCCCGAAGGACGCCGAGCCGTTCGCCGTGTAGACGACTCCCGTGCGCACTGCCAGCTGAGCGTTGGATCGAGCGCCGATCGGCGCGAGGGAGTCGCGTTTGTCGACAATCGTCACCCGACCCGGGATCGGACGTTCGCTGTCCATGTCGAGGATGGTGACGGAGACGCGTGCGGCTCCGAGGATCTTGTCGGGTGCGCCGTCGACGAGGCGGATCTCGCCGACGAGGATGTCATCGGGGCTCTTCGACAGCGAGGTGATGCGCAGCACGTTCCTGCCGTCGAGGATGCGACCGGGCGCGATCTCGAAGGTACTGACGGCGTCGTTCTCATCGCGGGGCAACCCTCCGAGACGCCGGCCGTTGAGCTCGATGCGCCAGGCCTGCTTGACGTCTCGGTGACGCACGAAGAGGGTGCGTGGCTCCTGCGAGCGTTCGCAGCGGAAGATCAGCTCGAGGTGGTCGCTCTCGGGCTTCTCGGCAAACTCGGTCCATTCGCGTTCACCGGCGTTGCGGAGGTGTCGAGTGCGGGGTTCGAGGACGACGCTTCCAGCATCGATCGTGGCCGTGACGACGCCGGCGAGCAGGACGAGGAGGATGGGTCTCATGGGGGGCTCACAAGATCTCGTGCGCCGCAGCTCCTGCCGGTGTCGAGAAGAACACGGCGGAGTCCGCGTGCGCGGGGAACCGGTCGTGGTAGCTGCTCTTCCAGGATCGCAGAAAACCGGGGGCGAGTCTCCGTTTTACCTGCGCCCATACGCTGCCGCCTATGCCGGCTCGTATGGCGGTGGCGGCTTGTGGGTGGTGCTCGCGCGCGTGGGGTGCTTGCGCGACCGTCTCGGGGACCTGGTTGCCGAGCTGCAGGTGGCCGAGCTCCTGCGAGCGATCGACTTCCTTGCCGAAGGCCGTGAGGTCGCGGCGCTCGAGGGCGTCGAAGGCCGCGGGGACGATGTGCTCGCTCTCCTGAGCGAAGTGCTCGAGCCGCCGGATCAGCTCGTCGGCAGTAAACTCGGGGTGCGCTTCGTCCGTGAGCCATCGTCCGGCGGAGTCGACAGCGTCGGGCGAGTGTTGCAGGATCTCCAGGAGGGTCGTCGAGCGGTCGTCGTGAACGTGGTTCCACGCGTTGACGACGGCTCGTGCGAGCCGGGCGCAGCGATTGTAGCTCTGTCGCGCACCTCCTGTCTTGCTCGCGACGACCCCGCTGTGCGCGATGGCGAAGGTGAGATCGCCCTCGAGCCGGATCTCCCCTTCGCATCGCGTCGGACGGAACGAGAACCGGGTGATCGTGTCGGCGCTGGAGCAGAGGATTGCGGTGTGGTCCTGGCTTCCGCCCTCGGTACCGACCCCGGTCTCGACGCGAGCGAGGTAGGTGGCCAGCCCCAGGGGGTCGCTCGTATCCCGTTGCGAGAATCCGACGGTCCGGAGTTCATTCCAGGCGGTGAGCGCGAGCCACGTGCCGACGACGAGGGCGCTCGAGCTGCTCATGCCGGCGTCGGCCGGGAGATCACTCGAGATCGTCATCCGTACTCCTCGCCGCGATCGCGGAAAGTCGCGCGCCATGCTCCTCGCCACGGTCATCGGATAGAGCGACCAGTGACCTCTTCGCGGGACCAGCCCGGCGTCGAGATCGAAGCGGACCGACTCGCCCCGAACGAGGTCCACCACGGTGACGATGGGCTCGTCGAGCGGACTCGAGACGACCTCGATGCCGCGATTCACCGCTGCGAGAAGGCTCTGACCACCGCCGTAGTCGGTGTGCTTGCCGAGGACCTCGAGGCGCCCGGGGACGAAGAATCGGCGCTCTTCAGACGACGCCATCATCCTCCTCGTGGTCGGATTGCATGTCGCGAAAGAGCCTTCGCAGGTCGAAGAAGCCGCCGACCCCGACGCGGATCGAGATCGCGGCGAAGATCGACAGCCCGACGACGATGAACACCCCCCAGAATGTGGCCCAGAGCTCCATCAGGCGTCACCTCCGCGCTGGTCAGGAAACAGAAGCGATCCGACGACGAAGACGACGACCGAGAGGGCGACGGACCCGAGTCCGACGGTCTCCGCCGAGAGTTCGTGCCCGAGGGCCAGCTTCACCGGCTTCAGTCCTGCGGCGGCGAAGATCCCGGAGGCGATCGCCAGGTGAGCCCCGACCCGGCTGGCACGCTTCCAGTAGAGGCCCCCGGTCAGCAGCGAGAAGGCGCCGGTGAAGTAGATGCCGCCGGTGATGGCCATGTACTCCCACATGTCCTGGCCGAGTGGATACCAGAGTCCCCAGACGAGGAGGAAGATGCCGATCGCGAAGATCAGGGAGCGGGTCAAGAGGAGTCGTCGGCGCTGGGAGAGGCCGCTCTTGACGCACGGCGCGACAACGTCCTGGGTCAGCACCGAGCTCCAGCAGAGGAGGTAGCTGTCGTGCGTCGACATGAACGCCGCGAGCATGCCGGCGGTGACGAGCCCGAGGAGTCCGGGGGGGAGGATCCTGCCGAGGAAGACCGGCATCGCCGACAGCGACGTCGAGGAGTAGGCTCCAGCCGCCTTCATACCCTCGGGTGTCGAGTCGTCGACCGGGCCGGGCAGGAACCTCTCCGTGAGATCCGCGTCGTTGGCAAAGTACGCAAGGGCGCAGACACCCAGGAAGATCGGCACCAGGCAGCGGACGAGGAAGCCGATCGACGACCACATGTAGATCCTGCGCACGACCGTCTCGTCGGTTGCCGCGCAGGCGCGCATGACCGCCGTCTGCCAAATCGCGCAGGAGACCATGGCGAGGAAGGCCTGCCAGAAGACATACGTGGAGCCGAGGCCCTTGCCGAGCTCGTTGCGAAAGAACGGATTCAAGGCCGCTTCGCCGGCGGGCTTGGTGATGGTCTCGACGCTCGTGACGGCGTCGACGATGCGCTCCCAACCGGTCTCGCCGAAGGCGATCGCACACGTGACGAGCAGACCGATCGACAGCACGATGAACTGGATGTAGTCCGTCAAGATGATCGACAGCATACCGCCGAGCATCGTGTAGAAGAGCACGAGCGCGAGGAGTGCTGTCATGATCAGCTTCAGCCCGACGGCGAGATCGTCACCGCTCTGCATGCCCGTGACGCCGACGATGAAATCCGCGCCAGCGCGCAGGAAGAGCCCCATGTTGAGGATGCCCGAGAGCGCGAGGACGAGTCCTCCAAAGACGCGAACGTCGGTCCCGAATCGCCGGTCGTAGAACTCGGGGATCGTCATCACGCCCTGGCGACGCAGCGGCACGACGATGAAGCCCGTCCAGCCGACGATGAGCGTCACGAGGCCGGCGAGGAGGGCGATGTGGAGAGCCGCCAGGCCACTGGTGAAGCCCTTCTGCGCCATGAACATGACGGTGACGAGGCCGAGCTCGGTGCCGATCATCGTCGCGACGCCGAGCGACGAGCGCAGGTTGCGTCCCGCGACGGTGAAGTCGCTCATGTCGCGGATGAAGCGGGGGCACCATATACCCGCAATCGCCGACCCGATCAGGTAGACGACGACGATGCTCCAGTCGAGAGTGGTGAACCGCGTCACCTGCGAGGTCCTCCGGCGAAATCGGTAGCTTCAGGGATCGTCCGATCATGCGACGTCGGCATTCGAACCGCAAGAGGGCAGGAGGGTCACCGGCTTGTCGTTCCGTCAAGGCGTTCGTATGATGGAGCGACCCTTTCGCCGAGAACAACCCGAGGAGTCGCTCCCGAGATGAAGACCCATGCTGTCGCCCTGGCCGTGTTCGCGCTCTTGACCGTCTCGTCGACCGCTCGCGCCGACCTTTCGGGGGTGTTGCCCGGGGGTGCGGTGGTGAAGAAGGTGGTCGGCGGCTGCAAGTTCACCGAGGGGCCGGCGTGGAGTCCGGAGGGCTTTCTGCTCTTCAGCGACATTCCGAACAGCCGCATCGTCCGGGTGCTGGCGGACGGTGCGAGCGAGGACTTCCTCCGGCCGTCGGGACGCGCGAACGGGCTCGTCTTCGACGCGGCCGGCACGCTCTACGCCTGTCGCGGCGCGGGCGAGGGTGGCGGCCGCAGCGTCGCCCGCATCGATGTGGCCTCGAGGAAGGTCACCGAGCTGGCCTCCAGGTGGGATGGCAAACGCCTCAACAGCCCGAACGACCTGGCGCTCGATGACCATGGCGGCATCTACTTCACCGATCCGCGCTACGGCGGTGCGGAGGGCCGCGAGATCGACGTCATGGCCGTCTACTACCGCGACGTGTCCGGGAAGGTGACGCAGATTATCGACGGCCTCCGGCGTCCGAACGGCATTCTCGTGTCGGCTGACGGCAAGACTCTCTACGTCGCGGAGCCGGACGGTCGCGAGCTCCACAGCTACACGATCGCGGCGCCGGGGAAGGTCTCCGGCGGCAAGCTGATCTTCGTCGGGGACCGGGAGCTCGACGGTGGCGGGCCGGACGGCATGGCGCTCGATGAGAGCGGCAACATCTACGCGACCTACAAGGGTGTCACCGTGCTCGATCCGAAGGGGCGGCTGCTGGGGCGGATCGCGGTGCCCGAGTCGCCGTCGAACTGCGTCTTCGGCGGCAAGGCCGGCAAGACGCTCTACATCACCGCGCGCACCAGCCTGTACGCGATCGACCTCCTCGTGAGGGGCGCGGCGTTGCGGAGGCCGGTCGAGGTGGCC
Source organism: uncultured Planctomycetia bacterium (assembly GCA_964390645.1). Classification (GTDB taxonomy): domain Bacteria; phylum Planctomycetota; class UBA8108; order UBA8108; family UBA8108; genus CAYMLL01. The sequence goes on from CAYMLL010000185.1 coordinate 5,473, forward strand.
GACGCTCCGGCGGCGGGAGGGACGCGCGACGAGAAGGTCGGCGTGCTGACGATGAAGGTGCCGCTCGGGTGGAAGAGTGGCCGTCCCTCGAGCCGCATGCGTCTGGCGCAGTTCACGGTGCCGAAGGAGAAGGGCGACGGGGAAGACGGCGAGCTCGTCATCTACTACTTCGGTCGTAATCAAGGCGGCGGGGTGCTCGCGAACGTGCGGCGCTGGGTCGGCCAGTTCGATGCGAAGGACCGCAAGGTCAGGGTGCTCCAGGGCAAGGTCCAGAGCGGAGAGTACACCGTCGTCGATGCGACCGGCACGTACAACAAGCCGATCGGCCCGCCGATCCAGGGGCGCAAGAAGCCGACGCCGGGCTCGCGTATGCTCGCGGTGGTCTTGCCGACGAGCGAGGGGCACTATTTCCTCAAGCTCACCGGGCCGGCGAAGACGATCTCCGCGGCGGCGAAGCCGTTCCGGCTCCTCTTCGGCGCCGACGCGTCGAACGAGAAGGAGCTCGAGAGATAGTCCGCCTGTCTCACCGCTTGCGGCTGCGAGGCGATCGCCGCCACTTCTTGCTTGCGGGGCCCGGAGCCACGACGTCCCACCACACCGGCTGGTGAAGAGTGCGGTCCGGCTCCGGTGTTCGCTCGCCGGGGTCAGGGCTTCTTCGATGAGTCGGCGAGCGAGTAGAGGTGGCGCTCGCCTCGCAGCAGGATCTCACCGTCGACGAGCACGGCAGACGCGTTGAAGCGGTCGTCGAGCCGGTTGCGCGCCAGCAGTCTCGGTGTGTCCTCATGGCTGACGACGACGGTCGTGCCGCCGCGTCCGGTGACGTAGATGCGGTCCGCAGCGGCCACGGGTGACGCGTAGATGTCCCGCAGCCCGAAGAGACGGGTCGGTGGGTGGGGCTCCTTGCCGGTCTTCGCGTCGACGCGTGACAGGATACCCTGGTAGTGGCGCAGGAAGTACAGGGAGTCACGGTAGAGCAGCGGCGAAGGAACGTACGGTGTGCTGCGCCGGCGGCTCCAGACGACGTGATCGGTCCCGGTGATATCGCCTCGGGCGCCGTCGAGGCGGATCGCGAGCAGTGCCTGCGTCTCGTAGCTGCTCGCGACGAACACCATGCCGTCCGCGGCGAGCGGTGACGCGACCACGTTGTGCGACAGCCCGCCGCACTCCCAGTTGACCTTGCCGCTCGCGAGGTCATAGGAGCGCACTCGGTTGGTGCCGCTGATGATCAGCTGCGGCGTGCCGCGGTGTTCATGGACGATCGGCGTTGCCCACGACGTCACCTCATCGCGCGGCACCCTCCAGCGCTCCTCGCCGCTCGTCCTGTCGAACGCGGCGACGAACGACTGCGCTTCGTGATCCCAGTTGACGACGATCGTGTCGCCGTGTAGCGCCGGCGAGCTGCCCTCGCCGTGCGCGTGCTTCGTCGACATCCTGCCGAGGTTCTTCTTCCAGCGCAGCTTCCCGCCGAGATCGAGACAGTAGAGCCCCCGCGACCCGAAGAACGCGTAGACGTGCTCGCCGTCCGTGACGGGCGACGCCGACGCCAGGCTGCCGGTGTAGTGGCCGCCTTCGTGCGGCAGGCGTCGATCCACGGAGCGCTCCCAGAGGATCTTCCCCGTGTCCCGCGCGACGCAGATGACGACCGATCCATGGTGGTGCGTGACCGGTGAATTGTCGTGCGCTCCCGGCGCGGTGTCGGGCCTTGGCTTCACGGCCTTGCCGAAGGGCACCGCGGTGGTGAGGAAGATGCGGTCGTTCCAGACGACCGGCGTCGAGTGGCCGGTTCCCGGCAGCGCCGTCTTCCAGCGGACGTTCTTCGTCTCGCTCCACTCGAGCGGCGGGTGGGCTCCGGGCGCTGCGCCGGTTCCGAGCGGTCCCCTCCAGCTGCTCCAGCTCTGCGACGGTGTGGGCTCCTCGTTCGCGGGCAGTCTCACCGATACGACGGCCGCGAGACACAGGCCGAGCAGGCTTACGGAGAGTCTCGACATGGTCTGGTGCTGCTCTCGATTCTGGTTGATCCGGACGCGGGACGGACGACGGGTTGATCATACCCGGATGATTGACGGTCTACCTGTTACGAACGAGCACCCGTCAGGGTCGACCCGGCCCTTTCCGGGCCGCGACGACGGTCCGACGTCGCCGAGGTTCGTCGGCGAGGATGCCGGTGTGGCGAAACGACGCAGCGAGGGGTGGGCATGCGACGGCAAGGCGCCGACACCGGAGCAACCGTCGTCTTGACTTGCGACGGCCGAACAACGATTGTAGGAAGGTTCGTTTCTCAGCGCAGTCGAGGGAAACCCAGCAACGGAGCAGAGCCTATGGCCTCGGCGCCGACGCCCGTCGTCCGACGCGGCTTTGGAGTCACTTCCCGACGAGATACCTGGTGGCTGACGCCACTTCTCACTCTCCTCGGGCTTTCAACGTTCATCATCTACTCGACATGGGCGGCGTTCCAGGCGGCGAGCTACCACTTCGACGGCGGTGGCGCGGACTACCTGTCGCCGTTCTACTCTCCGGTGCTCTTCGACGCGGCCGGGGTGGAGTCGGGACACGCGTGGTTCGGTGCGGCGCCCTCGTGGTGGCCCGGCTTTCTGCCCTATTCGCCCGCCTTCCTCATCCTGTGGGCTCCCGCCGGCTTTCGCCTGACCTGCTACTACTACCGCGGCGCGTACTACAAGGCGTTCTGGGCCGATCCCCCCTCTTGTGCTGTCGGCGAGCCGCGCAAGTCCTATCTCGGCGAGCACTCGCTGCCACTGATTCTCCAGAACGTCCACCGCTACTTCCTGTACGTCGCGATGCTGTTTCTTCTCGTTCTCGCCTACGACGCCTGGCGGGCGATGTGGTTCTCGACGGGGGACGGCGGGGGTCGGGAGTTCGGCGTCGGAATCGGCACGCTGGTCCTGACGGCCAATGTCGTCTTCCTGTCGGGGTACACACTCGGGTGCCATTCCCTGCGCCATCTGGTCGGTGGATCCCTCGACTGCCTGTCGAAGGCGCCTTGTCGCAGTAAGGCCTACGATTGCGTCAGCTGCCTGAACCGGGGTCACATGCGCTGGGCATGGTGCAGCCTCTTCTGGGTCGGATTCTCCGACGTCTACGTCCGTCTCTGCGCCTCGGGCGTCTGGGCCGACTGGAGGATCTTCTGATGACCGAGTTCACCACCCACGAATACGACGTCCTGGTCATCGGAGCAGGAGGCGCGGGGCTGCGCGCGGCGATCGAAGCGTCCGCCGGCGGGGTCTCCGTCGGGCTCGTCTGCAAGTCGCTGCTCGGCAAGGCGCACACCGTCATGGCCGAAGGAGGCGTTGCCGCGGCGCTCTCGAATGTCGATGAGCGCGACGACTGGAGGACGCACTTCGCCGACACCATGCGCGGCGGCCAGTACGTCAACAACTGTCGCATGGCTGAGCTTCACGCCAGGGAGGCGCCTGACCGGGTGCGCGAGCTGGAGGCCTGGGGCGCGGTCTTCGACCGCACTCGCGACGGCCGTATCCTGCAGCGCAACTTCGGCGGGCACAAGTATCCGCGTCTGGCTCACGTCGGAGACCGGACCGGCCTCGAGATGATCCGCACCCTGCAGGATCACGGCATTCACCAGGGGATCTCCGTGCACATGGAGTGTACGGTCGTGCGCTTGCTGCAGGAGGGCGACGGAGACTCCGGGGGCGGGCCGGTCCGCGTCGTCGGTGCCCTGGGGTACGATCGCGAGAAGGGCCAGTTCCGCGTCTTCAAGAGCAAGGCCATCGTGCTGGCGACCGGTGGCTTCGGGCGAGCCTTCAAGATCACCAGCAACAGCTGGGAGTATACCGGTGACGGTCACGCGCTTGCGTACGATGCCGGGGCGGATCTCATCGATATCGAGTACATCCAGTTCCACCCGACCGGGATGGTCTGGCCTCCGAGTGTCCGCGGCATCCTGGTGACCGAGGGAGTGCGCGGGGAAGGCGGCATTCTGCGCAACAGCGAGAACCAGCGCTTCATGTTCGAGGACATCCCCGAGCTCTACAAGAACCAGACAGCGGACAACCCGGAGGAGGGATGGCGGTACACGCAGGGGGATCGTGACGCACGTCGTCCTCCGGAGCTCCTGACACGCGACCATGTCGCTCGTTGTATCGTCCGCGAGATCCGCGAAGGCCGTGGAAGCCCGCACGGGGGTGTGTATCTCGACATCGCCTGGATCAAGGAGAACCTCCCGAACGCCGCGGAGCACATCCGGCGGAAGCTGCCGAGCATGTACCACCAGTTCAAGCAGCTTGCGAATCTGGACATCACGGCCGAGCCGATGGAGGTCGGGCCGACGACGCACTACGCGATGGGAGGTGTCCGTGTCGACGGCGACACGCAGATGTCCTCGGTTCCCGGTCTCTTCGCAGCGGGAGAGTGTGCCGGTGGTTTGCACGGAGCCAACCGGTTGGGAGGCAACTCGCTCTCCGACCTGATCGTCTTCGGGAAGCGTGCCGGCGAGCACGCGGCCGCGTACGCCAGGGAGCACGGCGTGGGCAAGTACGCCGAGGCGCAGCTCGACGCCGTGACGAAGCAGGTCCTCGAGCCGCTCGAGCGTCAGGATTCCGTCGGTAGCGGCTCGGAAGGGCCATTCGATGTCCAGTTCGCGCTGCAGGACACGATGCAGAGCCTTGTCGGCATCGTTCGCAACGAGGCGGAGCTCAACCAGGCGATCGAGAAGATCGGGGAGCTCAAGGAGCGAGCCGGACGGGTCTTCGTGCCCGGCAGTCGCGAGTACAACCCCGGATGGCACACGGCGCTCGACCTCCACAACCTGCTGACCGTCGCCGAGGCGGTCGCCCGGGCCGCCGTGCTCAGGAAGGAGAGCCGCGGAGCGCACTTCCGGGAGGACTATCCGCAGAAGGACGAGGAGTTCGGCAGGACGACGCTGGTTGTCCGCAAGGGGCACGACGGCGAGATGACGATCGAGCGCGAGCCCGTCATGGACGTGCCCGAGGAGCTGCAGGCGATCATCGAGGAAAACAGGTGATGGAAACCGAGAGCTCGACGCGGACAGCGACCTTTCGCGTCTGGCGCAGCGAACGCGACGGCAACGGCGAGTTCGAGGACTACACCATCGAGGTGAGCGACGGCATGGTCGTGCTGGACGCCGTGCACAAGCTCCAGGCGGAGTCGGCGAACGATCTCGCGGTGCGCTGGAACTGCAAGGCGGGGAAGTGTGGATCCTGCTCTGCCGAGGTCAACGGCATGCCGAGGCTGATGTGCATGACGCGCCTCGACGAGCTCGATCTCGACGAGCCGGTCACCATCGAGCCCGTCCAGGCCTTTCCGCTGATCCGCGATCTCGTCACCGACGTCAGCTGGAACTTCGAGGTCAAGAAGAAGATCAAGAAGTTCAAGCCGCGACCTCCCGACGCGGAGGACGGCACCTGGCGGGTTCAGCAGGTGGACGTCGATCGTGTTCAGGAGTTCCGCAAGTGCATCGAGTGCTACCTTTGCCAGGACGTCTGCCACGTGCTGCGGGACCACCACAAGCACGACGAGTTCATCGGCCCGCGCTTCCTGGTCCACGCGGCGGCGCTTGAGATGCACCCGCTCGATACGGAGGATCGTCTCGAGGAGCTCAAGCAGGCGCACGGTGTCGGCTACTGCAACATCACGAAGTGTTGCACCAAGGTCTGCCCGGAGCACATCACGATCACCGACAACGCCATCATTCCCCTGAAGGAGCGCGTCGTCGATCGGTTCTACGACCCCGTCACCCGACTGCTCCGGGTGCTCACCGGAAAGAGCCGATAGCGCCGGACCGTCTCGAGCTCGAGGCGACGCTTCACACGTCAGGGCCGATCCCGGTCCGGCTCTCCTGCCGATCTCGACACGTCGTCGATCCAGCGCGCCAGGACGTCCGCCTGCTTCACGGCGTGATCGAGGTCGAAGCAGTTCGTCTTCAGGAGGATCACGCGGGGCTGTATCCCCTCCCAGACGGGGCAGCTGGTCTCGCGGTAGTCGGGCAGCCGACCGGCCCACTGTGGATAGCGCTGCGGGCGCGCGCGGACCTCGTCGCTCAGCCGCGCCAGAGCCGGTTCGCGATGGACGGGCAGGTACGACCCGTAGTAGCCGTCTCCGCCCAGCTCGACAAATCTGCGGCGCAGCTCGGCCCAGTCGAGATCGTCCCTGGCGATTCGAGCGCCGTAGGTCCAGTAGCTGTGCTCGCGCTCCTCGGGCACCGCCTGCGGCACCAGCCAGTCACAGCCGCGCACGACCTCGTCGAAGAGCCCGGCGACCTTCCTTCGCATCGCCACCAGCTCGTCGAGCCTCTCGAACTCTCCGAGCGCCATGGCGATGGTCAGCTCCGACATGCGGTAGTTGTGGCCGAGTGTGTCGTGGCGCTGGAATGATGGGTGGCAGCGCACCTCCTTCGGGACTGTCGAGTCCCCCGGCCGCGCGGTCAGGGTCGAGAAGCCGACCGTGGAGGCCTTGCGGGCCGCCGTGGCGAGGTCCTCGTCATCGCACAGGAGGATGCCTCCCTCACCGCACGTCATGTGCTTGGAGCCCTGGAAGCTGAAGCTCGCGAAGCTGCCGAAGGACCCGACGAGCCTGCCGCGGTAGGCGCCCAGGAAGCACTGCGCGTTGTCCTCGATCAGCGTCAGCCCGTGCTCTCGAGCGATGTCGAGGAGCGCGTCGTAGTCCGGAGCCAGTCCGCAGATCGATACCGGGATCAGCGCCCGTGTCCGGGGGGTGATCTTGCGGCGCACGTCTCGCGGGTCCAGCGTCCAGGTGTCGGGGTCGACGTCCGCGACGACGGGAACGGCGTTGGCGTACAGAACCGGCGACGCGGTCATGAAGACCGTGAACGCGGGCACGATCACCTCGTCCCCGGCTCCGACGCCGGCCGCGAGCAGCGCCGAGTGCATCGTCGTGGTGCCGTTCGAGTGCAGGATCCCGAAGCGGCGGTCAAAGCGCTCGGCGAACGCCTGCTCCAGACGTGCGGCGAAGCCGAGGGAGCGTGTGTTGTGGATGCCGAATTCCAGGACCCGGGCGACGTAGTCGTGCGTTGCCGGCGACACTCGCGGGATGGACCTGCTCGCCGGGCTGCCGGTCAAGTCACCGGTCATCGGGCGAAGCGCAGCGAGTAGAGGTTCGCATCGCGCAGGGCGAATCGTAGTCGCACCGGCTTTCCCGCCAGTGCGCTGACGTCACTGCCATTCTTCCACACGACGGTGCGTTCGATCTCGTCGCCGATGATCTCGACACAGTCGTGGAGACCGTAGCCGGTGAGCGGCTTGCCGTCGCCGCCGAGGACCTCGACCCGCAGGCCACCGGCAGCCGACGTGGCGTAGTTGATCGTCAGCTGCTTGCCCGCGAAGACGAGCGGTTTCGTCAACAGCTCCCCGCCGCTCCATCCGGCGTACGCGGAGACGAACCCGTCGATGCGGATCGTGTACCGACGGATGTGCGTCGTCGGGTAGCCGACGTTCTGATTGATCCACAGCGAGAGCTCATCTGCAGCGGTCTGGATCAGGCCGTGCGCCGCGTAGTTGGCGCGCGAGGTCCAGTTGCGGGGATCCGTTCCGGGCCGGACGAAGGCCTCCAGGAAGTGACGCCCGAGGACATCGCCCCCGCGGGAGGAGGTCAGCATGATGTCGGCACAGTCGTTGCGGAAGTCCCAGGTCTTCGTCGAGGTGCCGAGGGTCGCGACCAGCTTTCTCGACAGCGCCCGACGGCCCGGCATGAAGCGCGTCGGAAAGCCCAGGTAGATGTGCGGTGCGCGAGGGTAGACCAGGGTCTGGTTGGTGTAGAGGTGTTGTGCCGGGCCGTCACCGAATTGCATGTCGACCGGCTCGGTCCAGTGGACGAAGTCGTCCGAGACGGACCGGGCGATCCAGCGGACGCCGCGTCGGAAGACCCGGAAGTAGCAGACGTATCGCTTCTCGGTCGCGGACCAGAACGCGACGTTCTGGGAGTCGAACGCGCCCTTCGTGATGACGGGCTCCTCGCGCACGTCGCGCCAGCGCAGCCCGTCGGCCGACACGAGGGCCACCAGCCCGGGGGCTCCGGTGCCACCGACGGCCTTGTAGCGCTCGTCGGGACGGGCGTCCGGGTTCGTGTCGATGAAGGGAGCGAGGTTGTGACACGCGCGGTGGCGCGCGAGGACGACGTTGTTTTCGCGCGTCCCACCGACCTCGTGGAGGCCGAGGCGGGGCCTCGTCCAGCGGACCCCGTCTTCGCTCTCCGCGACACACGTGACCTCGGTGTCGAGCGAATGCCGGGCCACCGGCAGACCACGGTAGTACATGCGTAGCTTCGGACCATCGCGCAGGACGGTGAAGTAGCCGCTGTAGAGGCCCTCCCACGGTCGGTCCAGGGTCAGCACCTTCTCTCGAGGCCGGGGGTGGTGTAGCTCGAGGCGAGCGCCGCCTTCGAGCCGGTCGATCAGGTGGTCGTCGACAAGGAGCTCGCGTCGGTCGTCGATGCGCACGGCGTCACCGCCGAGGGCGGTGCCAGCGAGGGAAGTCCAGAGGATCGTGAGAATCGCGACCGGGGAAGCCCTGGACCCCATGTGGTTCATCATGCTGCGGGCGTCGCTCCTGTCCGTGGTGCTTCGCGGTGAACCGGCCGCCTCGACGCCGGGTCGTACTCCGAGAGGGGGCCGTACTCCGAGAGGGGGCCGTACTCCGAGAAGGGGCTAGTCCGGCGCCCGGTAATCCCCGCCGTTCTGCGCCGCCAGCTTCCTGAGGAACCCGGTCTCCTGTCCGAAGCTGATGCAGTGGATCTTCGCGCCGCGGACACGGTTGAGGCCGTCGATCTCCCTGAGGATGTCCGCGGGGTTGACGTACTTGCCGCCGACGGGGCGGCCGTCGGAGAGCAGGAAGATCGTGTCGACGCGCCGGTCGCCGAGCGCCAGCTCGAGCGTGTCGTAGATGTTCGTCTTGAACTCCGTCGTCAGGTTGCGAACGAAGGTGATGGCCTCCTGGCGGCCGCCGCCTCGCAGCGGGTGGAGCTCCTTCTTCCACGGCATCGGCCCGCGGTGGAAGGGGATGATGTTGACGAGGCAGTCGTCCGGCAGCTTCTTCAGGATGCGCGTCAGCTCGTCCTTCATCTGCGCCAGCTTCGTCTTGCCTTCCCTGCCTCTCCCGTCTCGTCCGCCGCCTGCGCCACCCCGGCCCCGGCGGCCGGCGCCCCGGCCACCGCGTCCACCGGTGCCTCGGTCCATGCTCTTCGACGCGTCGACGAGGAACGCGACGCGCTTCGACGCGACCTCGATGCCGAAGTAGGTGAGGTCCGGCGTGATCGCCACGGTCTTGCCCCTGCGCTCCCGGTCGAAGCGGAACGAGGGCTCCGTCGCCGCCCACCACTTCTTCCAGTCCTCCGTGGCGAGGCCCATGTTCTGTCCCGTGAGCGCCACGAGGCTTCGCAGCACGTCGGTGCGCAGGTGCTCTTCCTTCTCGGCCCCGATCCTCTCCACGAGCGCGCCGATGGCTCTCTTGTCGCGCACTTCCCCGAGCGCTCGCAGCGCCGCGTTGCGCACCGGTGCGGATCGATGGTCGAGCGATTCGAGGATCGCGTCGAGGGCCTTCGGGTTCCGTGCGCACAGTCGCAGGCTGGTGACGGCGAGTGCACGCGCTTCGGGCTTGCCTCTCGTGGCCATCTTGACGACGAAGTCGACGGCGCCGTGACGATCGTCGGCGGCGAGCGCGTCGAGGACGCGGGCCCTGTCGCCGTGGCTCCAGCGGCCGCCACGGTCGTAGCCGCGCACGACCTTCCTGACCGCGACCTTCTGGTCGCCGCGCGCGTTGGTGCGGTCGAGAAAGTCGGGCGACTCGCTGATGTCGGGAACCAGTTCTCCCTCGCCGGTCTGGGCCACGCGGCCGGTCACACCTTCGCCGAGTTCATACTGCCCGCGCCGAACCTCGCTG
>CAYMLL010000186.1:0-15349 GCA_964390645.1 uncultured Planctomycetia bacterium
ATGGAGCTCTCGCACCGATTCTCGAGCGGGGCCTCTTCGGAGCAGGTGGGGCGACCGGGATCTATGTCGTGCTGAAGAAGGAGTTCGACGACAAGAGCTTTCACTGGTGGCACCGCTATCGCGCCGTCAACGGCTACTCCATCTACGGCGCTCGAGGCAAGGCGGGCTTCGACGGAACCTACCGCAACCGCGACGTCATGGAACGCGAGCGCGAGATCCTCGACCGGATGTGCGCGAACCGGGACCGGCGCATAGGATCCGTGGCTCAGGGAAAAACCGTCCCCGAACGGATCGACGACTCGAACACGCCTCCCTTCATCACCCCGAAGACGAACGTCGGCGGAAAGAACGACAAGAACAGGAAGCGTGGGAAGCTCGGCACCCTCGCCTACCTGAGCGCCAGGGACCAGATGAAGCTCTTCGAGCTCGCACCGGGCTACGAGATCAACCTCGTGGCGTCCGAGGAGCGGTTTCCCGAGCTCGCCAACCCCGTCGCCCTCAACTTCGACAACAAGGGCCGGCTCTGGGTATCGACGATGGCGTCCTATCCGCACTGGCGGCCGAAGACGCCGATGGACGACAAGCTGCTGATCTTCGAGGACGACGACAACGACGGCCGCGCTGACCGCTGCAAGATCTTCGCCCGTGGGCTCCATCAGCCGACGGGCTTCGAGATGGGCCACGGCGGCGTCTACATCGCCCAGCAGCCCGACATTCTCTTTGTCCGCGACACCGACGGCGACGACCGGGCCGACACCCGCGTACGCCAGCTCATCGGCTTCTGCTCGGCGGACTCTCACCACGGAATCGCCGCGTTCGAGTGGGGACCCGGCGGTGGCCTGTACTTTCAGGAAGGCACCTTCAAGTTCTCGCAGGTCGAAAGCCCTTACGGACTCACCCGTCTTCACGAGGCCGGCATCTGGCGCTACGAGCCGCGCACCCACCGCATCGGAGCTCACGTCTCGTTCTCGTTCTCGAACCCCTGGGGCCACGTCTTTGACCGCTGGGGGCAAGACTTCATCGGCGACGCGTCGCCGGGCTTCAGCTACTGGGCCGCGCCGATCTCCGGCCACATCGAGTACCCGGACAAGCACCCCGGCGGCTCGCAGCACGGAAGACTGGCGGGCCAGACGGGTGGCGGACGGCAGTACGGGAAGAAGTACCGCTTCCCGACCCTCTACAAGAAGCGCACTCGCCCGCTCGCAGGCTGTGCGATGATCTCCAGCCGCCACTTTCCGCCTCGGACGCAGGGCAACTTCCTGGTGACGAACTGCATCGGCGACCGCATGGTGCTCAATCACCGGTTGCGCGAGGAGAAGTCAGGCTTCGCCGGTCGGGAGATTCCGCCGATCGTCTCCTGCAAGGACGGGAACTTCCGACCGGTCGACCTCCAGATCGCTCCCGACGGCTCGCTCTACATCGTCGACTGGCACAACGCGCTGATCGGCCACCTGCAGCACAATCTGCGCGATCCGAGCCGTGATCACAGCCATGGACGTATCTGGCGGGTGACGTGCAAGGGCCGACCGCTCCTCGAGCCTGCCAAGATCGCGGGCGAACCGATTGCCGCGCTCCTCGAGCTGCTGAAGGTCCCGGAGGACCGCACCCGTTATCGAGCCCGTCGCGAGCTTGCGGGTCGCAAGACCGACGACGTCATCACCGAGCTGAGGAGATGGGTCACCTCCCTCGACCCCACACACGAGAACCACGAGCATCGACGGCTCGAGGCGCTCTGGATGTTCCAGACACACAACGTCATCGAGAAGAGCCTCCTGCTCGGCCTCCTGGGGGCCGAGGACCATCGCGCACGTGCGGCGGCGACACGCGTGCTGTCGTTCTGGATCGACCGCGTCAAGTCACCACTCGAGCTGCTCAGGCCGAGGGTCCACGATGCACATCCACGCGTGCGGCTGGAGGCCGTTCGCGCCCTGAGCTTTCTCGAAGGGGACGCCGCGCTCGAGCTCGCTCTGGATGTGCTGAACCACGAGATGGACGGCTACCTCCAGTACACGCTCGACGAGACAATGCGACAGCTCAGCCGATGAGCCCGACGCACGGTACGGACCGAGAGGACTCCATGTCGCTTCACACTGCCACCTGCATGCTCCTGCTCTGCGTCGTCGCCCCGTGGCCGGCGCGAGCCGCCGAGAAGAGACCGAACTTTCTCTTCATCCTGACCGACGACCAGGCGCCCGATACACTGAGCGCATACGGCAACGAGGTCTGCCGGACTCCGAGCATCGACCGTCTTGCTGCCGAGGGAATGGTCTTTCAGGACGCACACCACATGGGTTCGTGGGTCGGAGCCGTATGCCGGCCGTCGCGCACCATGATCATGACCGGACGCACGGTCTGGAACATCCCGAAGGGGCGCAAGCGCGCGCGAAAGGGCGGTGAGAGAAAGGCCGAGCGACGGAAGCGAAAGCAGCAGAAACCCGAAGCCGGAGGTGGCGCCGACGATCCCGCAGCCCGCCAGAGCCTGCCGGCGATCTTCAACCGCGCCGGCTACGATACGTTTCGCACCTGCAAGCGAGGAAACAGCTACGAAGCAGCCAATCGCCTCTTCGCCGTCAGCAAGGTGGCGACGAGCCGCCAGGCCATCGCGGCCAGGGGCAGCGGCTGGCACGGAGATCAGGTCGTCGAGCACCTCGAGCAGCGGCGTGCGAGCCGGGACGACGACCCATTTCTGATCTACCTCGGCTTCTCGCATCCCCATGATCCCCGGAACGCAACTCCCGAGCTCGCCGCGAAGTACGGCGCGACCAACAAGAACGATCTCGCCGAGCCGAACCCGAAGGCTCCGCCGCTGCCGATCAACTACCTTCCCGAGCATCCCTTCCACCACGGCCATCCCGGACTGCGCGACGAGGAGAAAGTCGAAGGTGTCAAGATGCGCCGCGACGAGGCCACGGTCCGCAACGAGATCGGCCGCGAGTACGCCTGCATCGAGAACATCGACCGACAAGTCGGCCGCGTGCTGAAGAAGCTGCAGGCCATGGGCGAGCTGGAGAACACCTACGTCTTCTTCGCCGCCGACCACGGTATCGCGGTCGGTCGCCACGGACTGATGGGAAAGCAGAACCTCTACGAACACTCCTGGCGTGTCCCCTTCATCGCACGGGGCCCCGGAATCGAGCCCGGGAGCCGGGTCTCCGGATACATCTACCTTCTCGACCTGCTGCCGACCCTCTGCGACCTCGCGGGCATCAGCGCCCCGGACGTCGTCGAGGGCCGGAGCTTCCGTCCCGTGCTCGAGGGCCGGGTGGAGCGTGTCCGAGACGTGCTCTACGGCGTCTACTGCGGCGGCACGAAGCCCGGAATGCGAGCGATCAAGACGAACGGCTGGAAGCTGATCGAGTACGACATGCTCGACGGCAAGGTCCGCGAGACACAGCTCTTCCACCTCGACAAGAACCCGCACGAGCTGCTCGCCGAGCATCACGACGAACAGCTCCGATCCCTGCTGAAGAGCGAGCCTCGCGCCGAGCAGATCGACCTCGCCGAGGTGCCGGAGTACACCGCTAAGCGCAGGGAGCTCCAGAAGCTGCTGCGATCGGAGATGAAGCGACTCGGCGATCCTCACGAGCTGCGATGACGCGCTCCCCGACAGACCGGCGATCACGGCCACCGTGGTCGCGTCTTCTCGACCCGAACCGAGCAGTGGCGGTGAATCGATGACCACACGACGATGGATCGGCCCCCTCTTCCTGGTGGCAGCGGGTCTGCCACCGGCTCGCCCGGCGGATTCGGTCGAGCGACCGAACGTCGTGCTCATCTTCGCCGACGACATGGGTTATGGCGATGTCAGCTCGTTCAACCCCGCGTCGAAGATCAAGACGCCGAACCTCGACCGGCTCGCCTCCGAAGGCATGCGACTCACCGACGCGCACTCCGCCTCGGGGGTCTGCACACCTTCTCGCTACGCCCTGCTCACGGGATGCTACAGCTGGCGGACCCCGCTCAAGAGAGGGGTTCTCGGCGGCTTCTCGCCGCCGCTGCTCGGCAAGGATCGGATGACCCTCGGCCACGTATTCCGGAGCAAGGGCTACTCGACCGCCTGTGTCGGCAAGTGGCACCTCGGCATGAGCTGGGCGGGCGGCGATCGCGCCGACAGGACCTACTCGATGCGCAACAACCCCGCCGGCATCGACTTCTCCGCACCGATCCGGCGCACCGCAACATCCAACGGCTTCGACTACTTCTTCGGGATCGCCGCGTCACTCGACATGCCGCCCTACGTGTTCATCGAGAACGACCGCGTAACGGCACAGCCGACGTCAACGCTGAAGAAGGAGGACAGGGGTGGTCGCGCGGGACCGGCAGTACACGGCTGGAGGCACAGGGACGTCATGCCGACCTTTGCCAGGAAGACGATCGAGTGGATCGGCCGAAGCACCGGGAGGCCGTTCTTCATCTACATGCCGCTGAACGCCCCCCACACGCCACACGCACCGAGCGAACCGTTTCGCGGCAAGAGCGGCATGGACGTCTACGGCGACTTCATGGTCGAGGTCGATCACACCATCGGCCAGGTCATGAAGGCCGTCGAGAGCAAGGGAATGACCGACAGGACGCTCTTCATCGTCACGAGCGACAACGGTCCCGAGACGAACATGTACGCCCGCCGTGCCAGGTTCGGACACGACAGCTCCTCGTACCTCCTCGGAGCCAAGCGGGACAACTGGGAAGGCGGCCACCGAGTCCCGTTCGTCGCTCGCTGGCCGGGCGTCATCCCACCAGGCTCGAGGAGCGGCAGCCCGTTCTGTCTCGTCGACATGATCGCGACCTTCGCGGAGATCCTCTCGATCGAGCTGCCGGAGGACCAGGGGGTCGACAGTGTGTCGATCCTGCCGCTGCTCCTCGGTCGCGATGCGGCCTACCGACGCGACCACGCGATCATCCACCACTCCTCATCGGGACGATTCGCGATCCGCCGCGGTGACTGGAAGCTCCTGCTGCACGCCGGATCCGGCGGCAACGGATACGGCGGCGGCAAACGATCCAAACGATTCGCGGGAACCGCCGAGCAGCGATCCGCCAGGACCGGACCGAGACAGCTCTACGATATGAAGAGCGACCCCGGCGAGACGACGAACCTCGTCGACCGGCACCCCGATATCGTCGAGGAGCTGACGGACCTGGCCGCCGACCACGTCCGACGCGGACGCAGCACACCGGGGCCCCGACAGCCGAATGTCGGCTATCCCTGGGCGCAGCTCGACTGGCTGGACGCGGCTGAACGCGGAGACCGGAGTGCGTCGCCCTCGCGCCGCCGACGGTGATGGCGCTTCGCGGTCGGGACCGACCGGGTAAGCTCACGCAACGACCCGCTCGGCCGCGTACGGGGCCGGATCCAGGTGTGGCTCCGCCCCGGTGATCATCTCGGTGATCAACCGGCCCGTGGCCGGAGCCATGCTCAGACCCAGCATGTTGTGGCCCGTCGCGAGACAGACATTCGCAAGCCCGGGGCACCGACCGATGACCGGCGTGCTGTCGGAGGTCATCGGACGCCATCCGTACCACTCCTGCGAGATCGGCCCGGCAATCGGATCACGCAAGTAGGGTCTGACGCCGTCCGTGAGAAGCCGCAAACGATCCGGAAGAAGGCGCTCGTCCCAACCGCTGAACTCCATGATCGAGCCGAGGCGCACACCGTGCTCGAAGGGCGTCACGACAACGCGTCGCTCGGGCAGGATTATCGGGATGCGGGGACAGCTCCGGGGACGTGGCACGATCACCGAGTAGCCCTTGCCGGGCTCGATGGAAACACGACAGCCCAGCACCTCGGCGAGCTGCGGCGTCCAGGCGCCTGTCGCGACGACGAACTGGTCCGCCTCGACCGTCTCCCCCGAGACACGGGCCGAGGTGGCCACGCCACCCGTTACCTCGAGGGCCTCGAGCTCTCGGCCCTCGACGATGCGGACGTCGCGGCTCTCGAGTGATGTGCGCCAGGACGCGAGCAGTCGCTCCGGCCGCAGGTGCGCGTCCTCCTCGTAGAACCATGCACCGGCGAGATCGTCCGCGACGCTCGGCTCGAGCTGGAGTAGCTCCTCGGGCCCGAGCTGACGCGCACCCTCGTCGAACTCGGCAGCAAGCACGTCGTTCTCCGTCGCGTAAGCGTCGAGCGCTTCTCGATCACGATAGACGAAGAGCAGCCCCCGCTCCTGCCACTCGCAGTCAAGATCACCCTGCTCCACGAGCGTCCGGTAGAGCCTGCGCGAAGAAGCCAGGAGTGGCTGAATCGCTCGTCCCGAGCTCAGCATGTCACGCCGGTTGCAGCGTCGGGCGAAGCGCCACAGCCACCGCCAGAGGGCGGGATCGAGCCGTGGACGGATCCGAAACGCGCCTCCCGGCATCAGCATCGCCTTGATCGAGGAGCGGATGACACCAGGCATCGCCAGCGGCAGCACGTGACTCGGACACACGAGCCCGCAGTTCCGATGCGAGCACGCCTCTCCGACGCGCCCCTTGTCAACGAGCGTAACTCGACAACCGGCGTCGACGAGATAGTGCGCGCAGGCTACACCGATCACGCCACCGCCGACAATCAACGTGTGCGGGGAGCCTCCTGTCACGAACAGAATCCCGTACGCAGCGGATCGCGAGAGTCGAAGAGCAGCGTCGACTCGGCAGTGACCCAGGCGGAGCCGGTGACGATCGGGATCACGGCGTCGGCGTCGTCGACACGGTATGTCGCGTCGAAGACGCTGCCGATCAGGCTCTCCTGCCGCCAGCGGTCGCCGGGCTCGAGGTCGCCGTCGGCGGCCAGGCAGGCTACCTTGGCGCTCGTGCCGGTGCCACAAGGCGATCGATCCCAGGCACCTCCGGGACAGAGAACGAAGCAGCGCCCGTGGACTCCGGCGGTGTCGCTGGCCGCCAGAAGCTCGATGTGATCGATCTCGGCGCCGCCGGCGCCGGTGACACCTCGCTCGCTCAGGACTCTGCGCACCGACGACGCGAACTTGCACAGGCTCTCGACGCTCTGCAGATCGAGCGACTGGCCATGGTCCTTCGACAGGAAGAACCAGTTGCCCCCCCACGCGACGTCACCGGTCACGGCCCCGTGTCCAGGCACGTCGACCGTGACAGCCCGCTCGTGGCGATAGCTGGGGATGTTCTCGAAGGTGACACGCTCCAGATCCTCGTGAAGCCGGAAGCGAACCCTGCCGACCGGTGTCTCCAGAGCGTGATGACCCGGCCCGATGCGCCCGGCGTGCGCGAGGGAGACGGCGAGCCCGATCGTCCCGTGGCCACACATGCCGAGCAGGCCGACATTGTTGAAGAAGATCACGCCGATCGCGCACGCCGGGTCCTCGGGCTTCGCGAGCAAAGCCCCGACAACCGCTACCGAGCCGCGCGGTTCGTTGATCACGGCCGAGCGGAACGCGTCGTGGTCGCGACCGAAGCGCTCACTGCGCTCGCACATCGACCCAGGGCCGAGATCAGGGGCTCCATCGAGGACGACCCGCGTCGGCTCACCGCCAGTGTGCGAGTCGATCACACGAACTCTGTCAGGCAAGTACGGAGAGGTCATCGGCTGGCTCGGACCGGAGGTCAATCGGATCGGCACGGAACGGATGTGCCGGACCGGAGGCGAGTACGTGTAAACCAGCTCGCTTCACAGGACACTGTCCCGAGAACGAGTCGACGCGAACCTGGCAAGGCTCCACGACGGCTCCAGCCGCAGGCAAGCCCTCTCCGCCGGCATGAACGAACCACCCGCCGGAAACCGAGTCTGCCGCCCTTACGCAGTCCAGACGACACGAATACTCGCCCGTCGCAGATGAAATCGTCGGTGATCCGGGCTCAAGACACAAGCGCTGACAACGCCAGGCCATCTCACGAAAGCCGGCACGAGGCCGGACCCGGCTCAAGGACCCTTCGCTGCCCGCTCTTCCTTCTCACCATCGCGCGCCGCAAGCGTACGAACTTCCGACTCGATCACCCGAGCGACCGCGAGCAGCGGCTCCATCTCCCCGCAGGACGAGATCGTCTCCTCGTAGCGACGGTGCAGACGCTGCAGGAGCTTCATGTCGGCACGCAATGAGACCCACCGGGCTGTCCCCAGGCTCGCACCGCTCGCCATCACGACCGCGACGGTGACGCACAGCGGCGGGTAGTACTTCGATGCTGCCACGACCGCAGCGATCGCTGCACCCGCCATGATGCCGATCACCGCGCAAGTCCACATCTGAATCCGCAGCGCGGCGGCAAGCGACGCGAGGATACGACGCTCGAGAATACCGAGCCCGGTAACGAGCCTCACCTTCACCGAGTCGATCTGGTCGAGAAGCGACAAGTCGAGGTGATCGACGCCGAGGAATCTCTCGAACTCGGGCGCCCAGAGAAGGTCGCGCAGAAGACGTGTACGCAAGGGTCGCAAAGGAATCTCGGGAAGAGCGAGGTCCGGCGAGTCACTCAGCATCTCACTCCTCGGCCGGCCCCGTGGACTCCAGGAAGCGAAGCACGAACGACGTCAAGCCACTCGCCGCACGGCGCGCTCGACCATGGAGGTCGACGAGTCCCACGACCGCCCAGGGTCGCCGGGCCAGAGCGCCGGCCATCCTCGCGGGTCGGCAACGTCCGTCTTCGTCGATGATCCGCGAGAAGTCGAGCGGCAGGTCGAACTCGACATCATCGACGACCGCACGCGCGAAGAGCGCCGGAACACCGGCGTCCCGGGCAGCCTGAGCGACACCGATCGACTCCATATCCACCATATCGGCCTCGGTCGCCTGCGCGACGTCCTTCTTCTGCGCCGAGGTCCGGAGGATACGGTCCACGGTGACGATGCGCCCACGCCGCACGACGGAGGGAGCGTCCACCTCCCGGGGCGCGAGAGAAAGGAGATTCACGTCGCTGGCGAATGGTCCGACGCCGTCCGCCAGCGTCGTCACGACCTCCTCGGCAACGACGAGGTCGCCGCTCAGGTGCTGGTCGCGCAGACCGCCACCGAAGCCGATCCCCAGCACGGAATCGATCGAGTCCGCCTCCAGCAAGCGAGCCACGCGCTCGCGAGCGTTCTGCGCGCCGACGCCGGTTCGGCAGAGAACGACGTCACGCCCGCCGAGACAACCGCGCACGGGAAAATCGACCGCAGTAGCCGGGTCTCGATCTTCCAGACGCGACCGGAGCCCCCGAAGCTCGTCCGCAAGCGCTGCCACCACCGCAACCCTGCCGGCGGACATCGCTCAGATCAGCAGGCCGAAGAACGCCCTGAACGAGCCCTTCTTGCGGACGCCGTCACGTCGGTGATGGGTGCTCGCGGCCGCTGCGAGACCGCCGGAGTCCTCTCCACCGCCGTTGCCGCTGCTGTCGTCGCTCCCCGCGTAGCGGATACCATCGACCGGAACCATGGTCTGCGTCGCGTCGAATCGCCGATCCAGATCGACCTCGACACGCTCGTCGATCGACGATACGCCGTCGCGCACATTGCGGTAATGACCCAGCGCGAATAGCGGGAAGTAGACCTGATAGAGGTGGTACTTCAGGTAGAAAACGCGCGGAAAGCCGGCGCCGGTCCACGACTCGTCGTGCCAGCCCCCGTCCTCGAGCTGCGTGTCGAGAAGGTAGCGCATGCCCCTGACCACCTCGGGCGATTCGATCTCGCCGGTGGCGATCAGACCCATCAGCGCCCAGCCGGTCTGCGACGCGGTGCTGACGCCCCGTCCCGCGGTCGAGGAATCCTCGTAAGTCAGACAGCTCTCTCCCCAGCCGCCGTCGGCATTCTGGTGACACTTCAGGAAGCTCACCGCGCGACGGATGTAGCCCTGATCGGAGCTCTCACCGACTTCGATCAACCCCTTCAGCGCCTGCCAGGTGCCGTAGAGGTAGTTGACACCCCAGCGACCGTACCAGGAGCCGTCCTTCTCCTGTGTGTTCTTCAGGTACTCGACGCCCTTGACGATGGCGGAGCGGACCCGAGGATGCCGGCGCAGGCTCGGAAAGCGGCCGAACATCTCGAGCACACGACCCGTGATATCCGCACAGGCCGGATCGAGCATCGCGTTGTGATCGGCGTAGGGGACCTCGTTGAAGACCTCACGCTCGACGTCGGCGTCAAACGCCGCCCAGCCGCCGCTGGAGCACTGCAGGCTGAGCATCCAGTTGAGCCCGCGGACCACGGACGCCTCGATACCGTCGACGCCCGTCGGATCGAGGCGACCGAGCGCCATGATCACCGCGGCGGTGTCATCGATGTCCGGGTAGAAGTCGTTGCGGAACTGGAAGGCCCAGCCGCTGATCTCGACGGCGTCACGCACCCGCTTCTGCCAGTCGCCGGCACGCCGTACCTCCTTGGAGACGAGCCAGCGACCCGCCTCGACCATCTCGTGCTCACCTCCGTTCAGTCCGGCCTCTCCGAGCGCGTTGATCGCGAGCGCGGTATCCCAGACGGGCGACAAGCACGGCTGCATACGGATCTCGTCACCTTCGGCGATCTCGAGCTCCTCGAGCTTCTCGATCTCCTCGCTGACGAGCGGATGGTTCTCGGAATACCCGAGGCAACGCATCGCGAGGACACTGTTGACCATCGACGGAAAGATCGCGCCGAGGCCGTCGGAGTCCTCGAGACGAGCGATCATCCACTCCTCGGCCTTCTTCAGCGCCAGGCTGCGCAGCGGCTTCACGGGAGTCCTTTCGACGATCTTCAGCACACGGTTCACCGTCAGGAAGAAGTTCTTCCAGCTGAAGAGCCCGCCGTTTCGCGCGACGACGTTCCGGTCGCCGCTGGCACGCAACCCGTTGCCGTTGCCGTTGCCGTTGCCGAGCGGCTCGACCCTGGCGCCGTTTGCGGCCTCCCGTTCGAGCGACGATCGCCGGCCACGCTTCGGTCGCTTGATGAAAACCTCGTCGATCGTGAACGTCGCCGCACTTTCATCGACGGTCCACTTCGCATACAGGATCGACAGCGGGATCAGAATCGCGCGTGACCAGTACGAGATCTCGTAGATGTTGAAGTAGAAGAAGCGCGGCAGCAGCACGACCTCCGGCGGCAGTGCCGGAACGTCCTCTCGCGGGTAGAGGTCGAGCAGGGCGAGGTAGATCTTCGTGTAGCTGTTCACGTTCTCGGCGCCGCCGAGACGCAGGATCGCCTCGCGTGCCTTGACGAGCAGCGGATCGTCGACCGGGTAGCCGGCGAGCTTGAGCGCGAGATACGCCTTCACCGTCACACTGAGCTCGCCCGGTCCACCGTGAAAGATGTTCCACGTGCCGTCTTCGAGCTGGTGCCGGGCGACGTAGCGCGCCAGACGCGAGATCTTGAGCTGGTGCTTCCCCGGAGCCAGCAAGTGCAGGAAGAGGATGTAGTCCGACTCCAGCGTCGTGTCGGCCTCCAGCTCGCCGCACCAGAACCCGCCGGCGGGCGCACCTCGAACGCGTTCGCCGCGCAGATCCTCCGCCAGCCGGCCGCGCGTTGCATGACGCCGTCTCACGACCGGCTCCTCGGCAGCCTCGCGAAACTGCCGGTTCAGGCACCGAGTCGCCGAGGAAATCGCGGCGTCGAGCCTCTGCGCCGAGACACCGAGCGGGCTTTCGAATTCCTTCTGCAGTCTCACCAGATCCAAGATCCTTCCAGGAGTCTCCTTCGGGCCGACGAGTCCGTCCCGACGCCCCCGAACGGGGGGCTCACGCCGGGACATCGCTGCCATGGTCGCGCTCCACCGATTCCACCTCGACCACCGCAGACGAGGAGTGCCGGGGACGTCCCCGATCGCAGAGCTCGTGGCGCCGTGATCTCGTGTTCTCTGCCCGGCCCCATCACGGTACACCTGTCCACGAAAGAGTGTCCACTTTGCCTCGACGGCGACGCGACGAGGGCTTCGGCCCTCTCGGGTGAGGTAGCAACCGGAGCGGCCTCAGCCGCCGTCGGCAGCCTGCCAGAATCGTGTCGACTCGTTCTCGCGACGGTGTCCTCGTGAATCGGCCGGGCTCTCCGGGCTTCCCGTCCAGGGTTGAGCGAGGTCGTCGCGGACCCGAGCCCTTCCACGGCCGCACGGTCCTCCGCGACGCTCGTCACCGATACCAGCGCAAGCGCTCCCGCTGAGCGCCGGCGACAGAGCGAAGAAACAGGGCTTCCCCTGCGTAGCCTACGGCGCAGGGCTCCGACCTGATTTTCCTCGTTCTTTCGATTCTGTTTGCTACGTCGGGAACTGCCGCCGGACGGTCGACCGTCGACATCCCGTCCGGAGTACAAACATCTCCAGGGCCCGGGGCGTCTGAACTCGACTTCTCTGAGCGGCAGGAACTCCCACCGGACCTCGCTCTCGGGAAAATCCCACGGGTCCGGAGGATCGAGAGTTGTACCACTACCGGACCCGCGGAGCAACATCTTTCGCGCCCCTTGCGCAGACCCGCTCAAACCCCATAAACTAAGCTGTTGAAAATACTTAAGTCCGCAGGAAAGAACTCCGATCGGGCCCTTGTCGGTCGCCCCGTCAGCGCACCGAGGCCCCGTCCTGCGCGTCGCAGACGAGTGGACCGCTCGGGCTCCGCAGGGGCTTGCCGTCGTAGGTCACGCGGCCACCCCGGATGACGAGCGGCGCCTTGTCGAACTCGCTCCTGGAGAGCTTCTTCTTCGGTGCCGACTCGATGTCGGCGACCTCGACCGAGTCGCCGGGCTCCGCCTCGCCAGGGTCAACCGGCACCACCTTGCCGTCGTCTCGGTCCGTCGCAAGGATCATACCGCGACTTTCGACCCCCCGCATCACCGCGGGCTTCAGGTTGGTGAGAACCAGAACCTTGCGGCCCTGCAGATCGGAGACCTCGAGGAACCCGCGCAGGCCGGCACAAATCGAGCGCGGCTCGTCCTCGCCAACGTCGACCTTCATCGCGAAGAGCTTGTCAGCATCCGGGTGTGGCACCACCTCCACGATACGGCCGACGCGCAGCGCGAGCTTGGCGAAGGGGTCCTTCTCGACTCCGCCTCCGACTTTCTTTCCGGGCTTCTGTCCCTTCTCGACGCCGCCGGCCTGCCGCTTCGACGCCTCGCGACGCGGGAAGAGGGCCTCCCCTGTCTTGACGTGATACGTCGTCTCTCCTCCCCGCAGCCCCTTCAGGCCACCGAGCTCGAAGCCCAGTCCCGACGCCGCGGCCGCCGCGATCTCGGGCATCACCGGTGACAGCAGGTGGAGCACCGTACGCAGCGCCTCGAGGCAGTCGTACAGGACAGCGACCACGACAGCGTCGTCGTCGATCTTCCACGGCGCCTTGTCGTTGATGTGTGCGTTGATCGACCGCACGAACGCCCACAGCCCGTCGAGCGCCTTGTGGTGCTCTCGTGCGTCAACGTACCCCAGAAAGCTCTCGACGATCGATGACGAGTCGAGTTCCGCCGACACGCCGGTCGGTCCGATCTCGCCGCCTGCCCGCGACTGAACCATCTTGGTCACGCGCATGACGAGGTTGCCGAGGTCGTTCGCCAGCTCGCTGTTGTAGCGCTTCTCGAGATCCTCGACCGAGAACTTGCCGTCCTGGCTGCCCGAGAAGGCCCGCAGGAAGTAGTAGCGCAGCACGTCGACCGAGTACTCCCTCGCAATCTCCAGCGGATCGACGACGTTTCCAAGCTGCTTCGCCATCTTGCGGCCGTCCTTGTCGAGGATGAACCCGTGTACGTAGACTTGCCGCGGCAGCTCCATACCGGCCGACAGCAACATCGCCGGCCAGATCACGGTGTGGAACCAGAGGATGTCCTTGCCGATGACATGGCAGTCCGCCGGCCAGGTCGCATCGAGGCGGTCTTCGGGCGCCGTCAGCACGGACATGTAGTTTGACAGCGCGTCAAACCAGACGTAGAGCACGTGCTGAGAATCATTCGGCAGCGGCACGCCCCACTTGAATGTCGAGCGCGAGATCGACAGGTCGAGAACCTCTTCCTTCAACCGCGACAGGACCTCGTTGCGCCGCTCCTGGGGCAGGATGAACGCCGGATTCGCCTCGATGTGCTCGCGGATCGCATCGCGGTACTTGCCGAGGCGAAAGAAGTACGACTCCTCCTCGACCTTGGTCGTCGATCGGTCGTGCACCGGACACTTGCCGTCGACCAGCTCGGACTTCGCGATCGCCTTCTCGCAGGAGATGCAGTAGTCAGCGCTGTACACGCCCTTGTAGATGTCGCCGCCCGCCCACACGCGCTCGTAGAGCTCGGTCACAAAATGATGGTGGCGCTCCTCGCTCGTACGCAGGAAGTCGTCGTTCGAGACCCCGAGATACTCGTAGAGGTCGCGAAAGACGACGGCCTTCTGGTCGACGAAAGCCTGCGGCTCGGCGCCGTCGCGCTCGGCGGCCTCCTGGATCTTCTGGCCGTGCTCGTCGAGTCCGATGACGAACCAGGTGTCCTTGCCGCGCAGCCTCTCGCAGCGGGCGTAGAAATCGGCGACGACCTTCTCGAACGCGTGCCCCATGTGCGGAGCGCTGTTCGGATAGTCGATGGCAGTCGTGATGTAGAAGCTGCTCTCGGGTTTCTTCATGCGCACAGTATGTCGTGCCGCCGTCGCAGTGTGAAGCGGCTCGTCGAACCGAGCCACGACGGCGTCAGCTGATCTCGAAAACCCCGACTTCCGGCCTCGCCCCCATGCGCCAGGGGAGGCCGGACGTGCCGACACCGCGCAAGACGTAGAGCGAGCTCCCCTCCTCGCCGTAGGCGCCGGCCACGTAGCTGCCGCTGTAGCTCGGCGTGAAGAGCACGATCCCGAACGGCGCGATCTGCCCGCCGTGGGTGTGTCCGGAGATCGTCAGGAAGCGCCGGTCCGTCCCGGCAGGCAGTGCGTCGAGGACGATGTCGTGGAAGCCGGGACAGTGCGACAGCAGGAGGGTCGGCCCCGCGCTGGTGGCCTCCTCTACAACACGCAGGTCGGGGTCGCCAAGGACCATGTCGTCGACGCCGACAACCCGCAGCCCGGCGATCTCGCAGACCTCGTTCACCAGGAGCCGGGCACCCGCCGCCTCGAACTGTCGGCGCAGCACGTCGATGTCGTCGACCGTCTCGTGATCCCAGTTGCCCAGGGTGGCGATCTTGCCCAGCGGCGCGTCGAGCGCGGAGATCACCTCGTTGATCCCCATCGCGTGCGAGCCCTTGCGGTAGTCCACCGTATCCCCGACGATCACGATGAGATCGGGCTTCTCCCCCTGCACCCGCTCGATGAGGTCAAAGTACTTCGAGCGGTTCCCATCGAGGTGCAGGTCAGAGACGGCGACGACACGCAGCGGATACGGGATTCCGAGACTCACCGCATGGCGAGTGGTCTCGAGGGCCGCCGTCCACGCGGTGTACCCGGCGCCACCGAGCGCCGCGACGCTGAGCCCATGGAATCCCAGACGGCACAGGCGCCGTCGCGAGATGCGGGGCGTGCTC
>CAYMLL010000187.1:0-15316 GCA_964390645.1 uncultured Planctomycetia bacterium
AGGCTTCAGCGACTCCGCCGACGCCGACGCCGACGGGGCTCCCGACGGCTGTGACAGCTGCCCGGGCTTTGATGACTCTGTCGACGCCGACGGCGATTTCGTTCCCGACGGCTGTGACAGCTGTGCGGGCTTCGACGACTCCGCCGACGCCGACGCCGACGGGGCTCCCGACGGCTGTGACAGCTGCCCGGGCTTTGATGACTCTGTCGACGCCGACGGCGATTTCGTTCCCGACGGCTGCGACGCTTGCCTCGGCTTCGACGACAGCGCCGACACGGACGGCGACGGCGTGGCGGACGGTTGTGATGCTTGCCCCGGCTCCGACGACAACGTCGATACCGACGGTGACGGCGTGGCGAACGGCTGTGACAACTGTCCGACCGTGAGCAACGCGACACAGACCGACGGCAACAGCGACGGTGTTGGCGACGCCTGCGAGGGTGGGATCCGCCTGGAGACCGGCGTGCTCACCGCGGTCGCCAGCACCTGGCAGACCGTGGCTCTGCCGGGTGCGTACACGTCGATGGTCGTGGTCTGCGCCGTCAACTATAGTCTGGGCGATCTGCCGGCGGTGCCGCGGGTGCGAAACGCTCTGGGCAGCAGCTTCGATGTGCGGGTGCAGAACCCCGGCGACGGAGCCGTCCTCAGCGGCTACACGGTGCACTACATGGTCGTCGAGGAGGGCGTCTACACCCAGGCCCTGCACGGGGTGACGATGGAGGCCGTCCGTTCGACGTCGACGGTGACCGACGGAAAAGGGTCGTGGAACGGCCAGGGCACGGCCTACGCGAACAGCTACACGAGCCCCGTCGTCGTCGGTCAGGTGATGACCGCGAACAGTCCCGAGTGGTCGGTCTTCTGGGCGAGCGACGGGACGCAGCGGAATCCCCCGTCGGCGACCTCCCTGTCGATCGGCAAGCACGTCGGCGAAGACCCCAACACGGCCCGCGCGCCGGAGACTCTCGGCTACATCGTGATCGAGGCCGGAGCCGGGGTCCTGGACTCCGTCGGCTACACGGCGGCGGTCGGCGCGGACAGCGTCCGGGCGGTGACGAACTCGCCACCGTTCCAGTACGCTCTGGTCGGCCTGAGCGCGGCGAGTTCTGCCGTGGTGTCGAGCGCCGGCATGGACGGAGGAAACGGCGGCTGGGCGCTGCTGTACGACGTCAACCCGCTGAGCGCCACGACGCTCTCGCTCGCCTATGACGAGGACCAGGTCGTCGACACCGAGCGCAGTCACGCCCCGGAGCAGGTCGCTTACATCGTGTTCGACAACCAGGACGGCCAGGAGTAGTATGCCGGGCTCTCTCCATCGAAACCCAGCGACTGGATGACGCACATTGCAGACCGGGCAACGGTCAGCCCGGAGATTGAGCATTTGTTGAATTGACACGTCGCACGACAGGCAGCGTCAGCGAAATGCGACGCCTCTGTTTTCTTCTCGCCGGCGATCCGGCTGCACGAGTCCGTAGGCCAACAAGGCAAGCGTGATGTGGCAACCTGTTGAGAAAGTGCTCCGGATGCGAAATCAAGTCATCGGGACCGGGGTCGAGCCCCCCGGAACCCGGGCAACGTCGGGTACAGCAGAGCGTCGTCTCGCGGCGCTTCTCTTGCTGACATGCTGTCTGGCTTCGCGTCTGTCGGCTCACCAGGACGTGCACGAGAAGCTCGAGCAGCTGAACGCGCTGCTCAGAGAGGACCCGGACAACGCGGAGATTCTTCTGAGAAGGGGAGAGCTGCACCGCATTCACCGCGACTGGAAAGCCGCAGAGACGGACTATTCACGGGTTCGAGAGCTCGCTCCCGCGCTTGCGCTGGTCGACCTCTGCGGTGGCAGGATGCTCCTCGAAGCGGAGCGTCCGCAAGAGGCTCTGAGGCTCCTCGAGCGCTTCCTCACCGTGCAACCGGACCACCTCGGAGCGCGGATCTTTCGTGCCCGGGCCCTTCGCGGGGTCGGACGAGTGGAGGACGCCGTCGTCGAATACACGCGGGCCATCCGTGAGGCGCGACAGCCGCTTCCGCAGCACTACATCGAGCGTGCGAACGTACTGACCGGTGCAGGTGACCTGGCCGCGGCAGTCCGCGGGCTGGACGAAGGTCTGGAGTGGCTCGGGCCACTGTTAACTCTGTA
Organism: uncultured Planctomycetia bacterium; assembly: GCA_964390645.1. Classification (GTDB taxonomy): domain Bacteria; phylum Planctomycetota; class UBA8108; order UBA8108; family UBA8108; genus CAYMLL01. The sequence continues at coordinate 2,132 of CAYMLL010000187.1, forward strand.
GCTCCGCGCGTTGGATGTGGTGCGTGGGCAAGGGGCCAACGAGGCAGCGCTGCGTCGCGTCGATCGGCTCGTGGATACGGCGCCGAACAAGCCCCGCTGGCTCGCGGAGCGCGGTGCTATCCTCGTCGCTGCGGGACGATGGCAGGAGGGGGTCGAGGCTTACCGGTCGACCCTGGCGTCGATCGACTCGCTGTCGGCCAGGCGTCGCAAGCTGCGACTGTTCCAGGGGCTGCGCGAGCAGGTCGAAGGCTCGATCGAGCGCGTCGTGAGCCAGCAGGCGATGATCGCCAGGCGACGGGTGATCATGGCAAGCGTGGTCGGCTCGGCTGTTCTTCTCTGTGGCATCCTCGCGGCGATCAAGCTCCTTCGCTCTGGAAGAGCGGCCGCCAGCCCTCGTAGCGATGCAACCGACTCTATCGCGTGATCGGGAGCCGGAACGGGCCCTGACGCGACCCGGTGGCTCGCTCTGCCACGGAGGGCTCGTCGCGGCTACCAGGGAAGTTGTCGGCTCGAACGAGAGCCGCGCCACATCCCGGTGGGACTGTGACCCGAGCGCCGACCGCTCGCGGCGCGGCTGACGTCGCGCGAGCAGCCAGCGGAGCGTATCACAGTGCCCCGGGCCTTCTCCCTGACTCCGAGTCACGGGACGTCACCGCTGTTGAAGAGTGCCGCCGAGAGGGTCTCCGCCGAGGCCGACGAGGAATCGCGGCCGGCCTTACTTCTGCAGCACCACCGTCGCGGGGGGCTCCTCGCTTCCGACATCGATGTCGAGCTGTAAGCCCGCGTAGCCGCGAGCGTTGATGCGCAGCCGGTGAACTCCTCGTCCGAGCTGAGTGAAGCGAAACAGCCCTTCGCGGTCGGTCTGCGTGCTGCGGTAGGACGTCGTGTTCCCGTCACCCCATTCCTGCTGCCAGTGAAGGTCGACGCGAGCGAGCTCGATCGGTTCGCCGGATGCGTCGACCAGGCGGGAGATGATCTCGCCGTCGCCCCAGTCGACCACGATCTCCGTCTCGGTCTCCGCTCCTTCCTTCAGCGACAGGCCGCGCACGGTGAAACGCGGCAGGGAGCGAGTCTGGAACGTCAGGGTTCCGGCGGGGACGTCCTCGACGCGGAACTCCCCTCGCGGACCGGTAGACAGGCGACGCGACTTGTTGACCGCCGAGGAGGTCGCGACCCAGAGCCCGAAATTCCGCACCGGATTGCCCTCCGGATCGACAACACGTCCCCGAATCGAGCCACTTCCGACAGACTCGAAGGTGAGCTCGAGGTCGAGCCCCTCCCCGGGCACGAGAATGCCGTTTCGCCTCAGATCTCGGTAGGCACCGGTCGGATAGACCCAGACGCGATAGTCGTCACCGGGCAGGAGCCCACGCACCGTGAAGCGGCCGTTTTCATCGCTGACCCCCTTCTTGCGCACGAGTCCTCTTGCCGATTGCACGTGAATCGTCTCGCCCCGCAAGACCTCGCCGTCGTCACCGACAAGAACACCCGTGAGCAACGTCGTCGACCTCAGCTCCTGAAGCGTCGCGTCGATTTGCCATTCGACAAGGTCGTCGAGACCGTCAACACGTAGCGTTTCGCGCCCGGTCTTGTAACCTTCGAGGCGAAGCTCGACGGAGTACACCACCTGTGTCGAACGCAGTGGAACCATCGTCTCGAAGCGGCCGTCACCCTCTGTCTTGACCTGACGAGAACGGAAGCCGATCGGTACCACGAGCACACCAGCTACCGGTTGCTTGCTCACCGCGTGGGTGACGGTTCCGACAATTCGTAGGATCCTGGTTGCCTCCAGGACGAGGTCGGCCGGATCCAGACCGGCGCGAACGATGCGGTGCACCGAGGGGAATTGCTCCGTCTCGACGGTGCTCACCTCGTACGCGTTCTCGCCGAGACCGGCTATCCGGTAGAGGCCGTCCGCCGTCGTCGTCGCCCGGAGCACGCCTTGACCGACGGGGACCAGGGCGGGCTGGTCGTCGCGCGATGCGGCAGCGCGCGCCTCCACCTTGATTCCGGGGAGTGGCTCGCCGCTCGTGGTGACGACCCGGCCCAGGATCGACATGTCGAAATCGCCGACGCGTAGCTCGACGACGGTTCTCTCTGCGGGACCAACCGCTATATCGTCCACCGTTTCGAGGTCGGGCACGCCGTTGCGTCGAACGCGCAGGGCGAACGAGCCTGCTCCGATGTCCGCGAACACCGCCTTGCCGTCGGTAGTCGTCTCGACGCCGAGAGACCCGACGGTGGATCGCGTGGAGCGAAGCACCACCACAACACCGGGAATGGCCTCGCCGGCGTTGTCCAGTACCACGGCGACGAGCTCGGCATCTCCCGGTGGAATACCCGGCTCGACCGCTGGACCGTCCTGTCGACCACGATCGAGGCCATCGCGACGGCTCCCCGGCCGCGACTCGTCATTCCCGCTGCCGGTGGTAGAGGGCACGGACCTGACGTCGTTCGGCGACGTCTTCCCGGAACCGTCGTCGCGAAGCCGCGAGACCAACAGCCCCGCGAAGACGCAGAGAGTGACCACGACGGCTATCGACCAGGCTCGGAGCTTCACGGGGGCCTCTTGCCTCGGGTTGTTCCGTGGGAGGTCGGCCAGCGTTCGCCTTGAACGCCTCAGCAGCGGACAGCGTCGAGGGACCACCCCGGGCAGCAGACCGCGCAGCATAACGAGCACGTCGGAGCATGAGAAGACTGAATCTCGACTTTCCCCGGGTGGAGTCCCGGGCCGTCGATTTCGACCTCAGGGGCTCTTCGGAAGGAACTTCGCCACCCGTGTGGTCAGAGTATTCGCACGCGTTGAAACCAGCCACGTTCCGTGTTCACCAGGCCCCTCGAATCACGATGTCCAGACCGTTCATCCGAGCCTTCACTGAACGCCATGGTGAAGCGAATATGGGCCGCAAGAAAGCGGCCCTGGTGCATGGATCGGTACGGACGGAAGTGCCGTACCATTGCGGCTTTGCGATCGCTTCGTGGTGACTGGGTGCACGTCAGCCGTGCCGTCGAGTCCGATCCAGCCGGACAACAAGACGGAGTGCCGTGTTCGTAACCGGCGTGAGTACGCACGAGGGCTACACGTTCGAGCGCGACGTGACGATCCGGTTCGGCGAAGAGGCGATCGCCGGACGGACCTCCAGAGCTACGGGAACACGAGGCGGACAACGGCTCTGCTCGAGTCTCGCGATCGAGACCTCGCTCACGCCGAGCGCCGTGTTCGCCCTGGCGCCTCGACAGACCGGAGGCTTCGCCGGATCTCTGCTGCGCCTGCCGGGTCTCGATCACGCTCCCGTACCCGATCACGGCACGCTGTCGCGCCGAGCACGCGAGCGAGACGCGAGGGTCGAGTCGGCGCGCGAATTCGGTCGAAGGGCATGGAAGAAGCAAGTCAGCTACCATCAGCAAGCAAGAGTCGAGAGCTCCTTCTACCGGTACAGGCAGCTCATCGGCGGCCGGCTCGGAAGCCGAAACAGCGCAGCACAAGACAGCGAGCTCGGACTCGCGATCAAGGTGCTGAACCGGGAGCTCGATCCTGGGGAGTCGCGATCGGAGCCGATCTGCAACGGACCGTGCATCGGGTACGAGCGTTGTGCCCCGAGCGATCATGCAACGACGCGCTCGAGGGACGAAATCCGGGGGCGCCAAGGGATTCATTCCCGGACGTCTTCTCTTCGAATGCTGCTGCGTTACCAGCGATCGCGATCGTCCACGTGTTGGCTGTTCGAGCCACCCGTCGTTCCCCGCCCACGCGGGAACACCGGACGGCGGAAGCACCGGCGTATACGGAACGCCATGATCGGGCGACATCGGATATGATCACTCCCGTCGACGCGACGCCCTCTTCCTCCGCCGTCGCACATCGAAAGGAAGTGAAGTCCTGGGGAAGCGAAGAGACCGCTCATCAATCGTCCGGAGGGCCGCGATCATGGTCGCCTCGGGATGGTGTAGCGTCGTTCCATGGAGTTGCGCACGAGAGCAAGCTCCCGAGGAGCTGATGATCTCGTCGGATCCGCCGCCGGTGGTCGCATCCGGCGTCAGCACGTCGGCTCTGCCCGTGCCGCCCGAGCCCGTGCCGCCCGAGTCCGGGCCGACGATGAGGAAGCCGGATCCATCGTTCGACGCAGAGATCGTTGTCACCCTGAGAAACGAGGCCGGCTTGCAGATCGGATTCTCGAAGGCGGAGGTTCTCGCGGCAGCTTGGGGTGAGGTGAGACGGACGGAACTACCCGCGGATGGCGATCGGCTCACGCTCGGTCTCGAGGAGCTCCACGGGTTCCTGGACTCCAGCTTCGCCGACGGGCAGCACGTGCTCGGGGTGTTTCTCTATCTCCGATCAGTCGGCCACGCCCCGGTCAGATCGGATCGGTTTCTCTGGAGAAAGGACCCCGATCATCCAGAGCGGGCTCGCCATCTCGTGATCGGATTCCCGTCGGGTGAGAGCGTGACGGTCGATGGGGATGGCAAGTTCGAGCTTGACCTCACTCTCCGCTGGCCGGAAACACGCTTCGTCCGTTTCGTCGACGACGACAGGCAGGCGGTACGAGGGGTGTCGGTCGACAGCTACATGTTCTGGTCTTCGGACAACCATTGCGGCGTCCTCAGTGGCGCGGACTGGTTGGGGAAAGGGGTAAGCGACGACGATGGGCGAGTGAGGATCCCGGACGGGGACTTCGAGTACGCCCTGACGATCGAGAAGAAGCACCACGTGGTCGTGGATTCCCACGTCAACCCCAAGCGGTTCGTCGGTGTTCTCGAGCGCGGCGAGGCTGTCGTCCAGCTCCATTTGAGAGCGACCGGCACCCTCGATCTCCGGTTGATGAACGGTGGCGAGCCGCTCACAGGCACGTCCGTCATGGGGCGGCTTGCCGACCACGGCTGCGGGATCTCCTGGGGACCGCTCGCGACGACCGACGAGGAGGGGAGAATTCTGCTTTCCGGCTTCTGCCACGAGATGTACTCGAAGCTCTTCATCAACAACGCCGATGGATCCGTCTTCTGGGAGGCGGACCCACGAGCCTGGCAGAGGCAGGGAGTCGTGCGCGTGGATCTGAAGGACGCGGGGCGTAACTAGTCGGGCCCGGGGTTCATGAACACGACCGCCCGCCTACGGAGACGCTTCGCGTCGCGTTCCTTCTCGGCATTCGCGGGCCCCTCCCTGCCACGCAGGCCGCCCACCCACAACGAACCTCGCTCCGCGAGGTCGGCGACCACGTTTCGCCTGGTCGACGCTCTTGTCCTTCTCATGGAAGAATGAGAGCGAGGAACGCCCTCTGTTCCTGGGGTCGACAGAGACGGGCCAAAGCAACACCACCGTATCCGTCCTCACGTACAGCACGTTGTTGCTTGCGTGGGGAGCCGCCAGCGCGGTCTCGTAAGGTCCCGAGACATCGAGGCGGCCCGGACAGGGGCCACTCTGGCTCGATCTCCCTCGCCCGACGCGTTGCCGTATTCGAACGCGGAGACGACTTGCGCACGAATCGACGTACGCGCCCCGCCCGGAACGACAGCACGACACCCGATGACGGTGAAACTCCTCGAGAAACAACGCATGGCACACGTTCCCTTGGTCGTCTGCGGAGTCGGCGGGGACTCGAACGCGCAGCCGGGATCAGGGCGTCACGCGCCCCGGCGCATTCGTTCTACCTGGCTGTGTCCCGAGGAGCCGATCGATAACCAGAAAACCGAGCTGCTCGTGTACTGACGGGGAGCGTCGACGTGGATCGTGACTCCGCGACGCCACGTCGAGCCTCCCCCACCGCACCGCCTTGTTCCGACTTCACCGGGGGAGAGGCTCCCGCCCCTTCGCTCGCGCCACCTGCCGTGGAGTCTCGATCCTGATTCACCCTGATCGACCCCGGTCGAGTCCGCCTCGTCGTGGAGGTTGCCGGTCGTTCCAGCTCCTGGACAGGACGGGTTACATGCGGCGCGCTGCCTTGCTCGGGCCGCGCACGGCGATCCAGGCGACGAAGAGGACGGCGACGGAGACGAGTCCGGCGGTGAGGCCCCACCAGATACCGCGCAGTCCGAGGCCCAGACCCCAGTCGAACGCGAGCCAGGCGGTCAGCGGCAGCATGAGCAGGTAATAGCCGACGAAGTTGATCACCGCGGCGGGGCGCGTGGTGCCCATCCCGCGCAGCACGCCGCAGGCCACCACTTGCAGCCCGTCGGACACCTGGAAGGCGGCCGCGATGGGCAGGATGCCGGCGGCGAGGGCGATCACTGCGGGACCGGAGAGGTCATCGACATCGATGAAGATGGCCGGCAGTTGCTCGCGGAAGAGCAGGAACGCGGCGCTCGCGCACATCATCACGAATCCACCCAGGCCGATGCTCGTCCACGCCGAGCGCTGAGCGCCATCGAGGTCGCCGGCACCGACGAGGTTGCCGACGCGGGTGGAGGCAGCCACGGAGATGCCGAGCGGCATCATGAACGTGAACGCGCACATCTTGAGGACGATGCCGTGGGCGGCGATGCCGTGGGAGGTGTCATCGACGGCGCCGAGCTGTCCGGCCCACAGCGTCGTGAAGTTGAAGGCCCAGATCTCCAGCCCGATGTGGAGAGCGACCGGAATTCCGTTGCTCAGGACCGCCCCCAACCCGCGCAGCTCGAAGGAAGCACGGCTCCACGGCACCCACGCCTCGCGGTGCAGACCCGCGGTCACAATCATACCCAGCAGCGCCAGCATCATGAACACACGCGTCAATCCCGTGGCGATGCCGGCCCCGGCGACGCCCAGCGAAGGCACGCCGAGGTGCCCGTAGATGAACACCCAGTTGAAGAAAACATTGGCGAGATTGGCGAGCACGATGACCAGCAGCGCAGGGCGCACCAGCGTGCGTCCCTGCAGGTAGTGGCGCATGGTCATGAAGATCAGGAAAGGCACGGTGCTGAACGCCTGCGCGCGGCAGTAGTCGGCACCGCCCGCCGCCACCTCCGGGTCCTGACCAGCGGCGAGCAGCACTGGCTCGGCAAACCACCAGGCCACGGACACGACCGCGCCCGCCGCGACCGCCAGCACGACACCTTGTTGCAGGGCGAGCCCGGCGCGATCGCCCTTTCCGGCGCCGTGGGCCTGGGCGACGATGGGGTCGATACCCATCACCACACCGATGCCGACGATCAGCACACCGAAAGCCCAGGTACTGCCGGCCACCACCTGACTCAGCGCGCCCGGGCCGAGTACACCGCCGATCATCACCATGTCTACGATCTGCATGCCGACCACGCCGAGCTGCGTGAACACGACGGGCAATGCAAGGCGGGTGATGGAACGGATCTCGGATTCTCGCGTGGTCATGTCCTCGCCCGCTCGGGTTGCAGCTCAGGCCTGGCCCCGGGTAGCGCCGCGGGCTCACCAGACTCGCCTTCCAACCCTACCGGGGGGCACAGGCTGCATTCATCCGGAGCGATTCGCAAGCCTTGCTGGAAGACGTAGTTCAGATTTCAGCCCGCAGCGTGTCCACGACCGCCATGTCCATCGTCGAGACAAGAAGTACCGTAGGTGCTCGAAACCCGACCGGACAGCCCGCGATCACGAACACTCACGCGTATCCATGCTGCCGACAGCGACCGAGGCCTTCTTCTTGACGACTCCGCTCAGCGACTGCCGGATACCGACTCCCGCCACGGTCGTCCCGGCGGCGTAGTAACAGCTGCTGACGGAAGCACCCGGACGTGATCAACAGCACGTTGGGCTTGTCGCCTCGTCACCCGTCGAGACCGAGGATCCGACCAAGCAGCGCAGAAGAAACGGAAGAAACGATCCAGAGCAAGGACGAATCATGCATCCGGTCTCGTTGGTCATGCCGGGCTCCTCACTCGATTCTCGCCTGACGAGCGTGACGAGCTGATTCTGCCTCCCACAACGCGGCAAGCTCCTCGACTTTCTTCGGCATCATCCTTGCGAGGTCCTGCAGTTCCAGCGGATCCTTCTTCAGACTGTAGAGCTCCCACTTGAATCTGCTCCCTTTCTTCCTTGCGACGATCTTCCAGTCGCCATGACGCAGCGCGCGTCCTCGTGCATGATCAAAGAACATGGACTGACGCCCGGCGTGATCTTCACGACCGAAGGCCGCTGCGAAGGACTCGCCGTCCATCTTGATTCGCTGGTCAGCCGCCGGAGTCTTCGTGACCTCGAGCACGGTCGGCATGATGTCAATCAAATGCGAGACGCCTCGAACCAGGGCGCCCTCACGTTCGATTCCCTTCGGCCAGTGAGCGATCATCGAGGTTCGGATTCCGCCTTCGTGGTCGAACTGCTTGAAATAACGGTACGGTGTATTCGAGGCGTTTGCCCAGCCGTACCCGTAACTCTGATAGGTGTCTTCGGGACCGGGCATGATCTCGGGGAGATTTCCCGGGCGCATCTTTCGACCACCCCGAGTCATCTTCGGCAAGTAATCGCCCCTTCGATTCGGCGCGTATTCGACATGACATCCGCCATTGTCGATGGTGAAGAAGACCAGCGTGTTCTCAAGACGCTTCGTCTCCTCCAGCGCGTCGACAATCCGGCCGATGCCGGCATCCATGACCGTGATCTGGGCGGCGTAGACTTCCATGCGTCGCTGCTGCCATTCCTTGTGCTCGACGTCTTTCCATGCAGGCACTTTCGAATGCCGCGGCGATACCGGGGTGTCCGGCGGCACGATCCCCATGCGTTTCATGCATGCCAATCGCTGCTCCCGGATCTTATCCCAGCCCATCGCATACTTGCCTTTGTACCCGGCGATGTCCTTTTCTCGGGCATGCAAGGGCCAGTGAGCGGCGGTGTAGGCGACTGATAGAAACAACGGCTTGTCGACCGTTGCCTCGCGAATCATCCGGACGGCTTCGTCGCTGATCGCATCGGTGAAGTAGTAATCGGGATTATCAATGGCTTCCTGCTCGACGTTCTCCCGGTTCCGAGTCAGATGAGCCGGGGCGAAGAAGCTCGATGCCCCTCCGAGGATTCCGTAGAACTCGTCAAAACCACGATCAGCCGGAAACACGTGATACGGCTTCCCGGCAAGATGCCACTTGCCGGACATCCGCGTCTGATATCCACTCCGTCGCAACGCTTCGGGCAACGTCTCACAGCGCTCGTGCACCGCGCCCTTGACCATCGAAGTCCTGTGGTAGACGCCGGTCAGCAACGCGGCCCGAGAGACCCAGCACATGTTCTCGCTGTAGAAGTTCGTGAAACGCAGACCGTTGCCGGCGAGTCGATCGAGGTGCGGCGTGCGAATCTCGCCACCAAAGGACCCGATGTCCGAATAGCCCATGTCGTCGGCCATGATGAGAACGACATCCGGCCGGTCGGCCGCGCCGGCAATTGAATGGCCGGCAAGCAGGGACAGAACAACTGCGATCGACGTCTTCTTCATGTTGATTGCGCTCGAAGCCTCGACAGTTGATGAAATTGCACACGCCGACCGACCCGGAGAGCGAGGCTTCCGCGCAGTCGAACCCGTGAGGGCAAACATGCTCCCTGTTCCTTCTTGTCGAGGAGCTCCATCAGCGCCCGGTCCAGGGCGTCGCCGACAAGCAGACTGGTTTCCGCGTTGCGGTTGTAGTGGTAGCCCTGGTTGGCTGGAGACTTCTCGACGCTGCGCCAGGAGTCCCGAGTATCAACACTCTTTACCCTCCCGGTGAGCTCGGGATGCTGCTGCGGGTCGCCCACCGCCAACCGCGCTTCGAGAATCTCCGGATAGCGGTCGCCCATCTGGAGGTGACGAGTAACCACCAGAGGTTGCACCGCATGCCGGCATCCTGAAACCGTCGACGGACAAAATCCAGGAACTTACGATCCGCTGGTTGAGACGGCCTGCGTTCCTGGGCGACGTCCGGCAAGACGCCAGGACGTGTTGAATCTGACGCACGGCTTCCGTCGGGGAGGCGCACCTCCGCAGATTGCGCTCATGCCACCCGCGGGTGCTTGCGGGCCGCGGGTTTCCAGACGACTCGCTGGTGGCATACGCCGCCAGCTCGACTTCACCGCGATCACCGACGAGGGCCTGAGGCACCTCGAGGGGTTGACGGAGCTTCGCCTCCTGAGATTTCTCCGCGGCCGGATCGGCCGCGGGGCGCGCGAGAGGCTGGAGGTGGCGATCACGGGGCTGACGATCGACCGTGAAGAGTGAGGACGCCGCCATCATCTCGGCCGTCAACTCAGGTTCTATCACCGCCAGGTAGACCGAACTTCAACACCTCGGCGATAACCGCGCCGGAGGTGTGCCTGCACATCCGAACAGTCCGCCGCCCCGTGCCGGAAGCGACGAATCGTCGGGGCCCCGCCGGGTCGGGGACGCGCCGAAGACCCCTTCCGCCGGGGTCTGGACGCCGGTCGAATGGACGCACCGTACCGGACGTCGATGGTGTGGGCGGAGCAGCGAACCACAGACGCCGCCGGTGGTCGCGACCCTCTTCTCCGGCTCCACGGCCACGGTCGACGCCATCCCCACGCGCATGCGACCGACCGCGTAGATACACCGGACGATGGAAGCGCCCGAAGTCATTGCAGGTCCGGAAAGCGAGCACCCTCTCGTCTCGTGTAGCGGCCGCCATGGAAGAACTCGAACATGACCTTGGTGAACGGGTGCACCACTTGCTCACCGCCACAATCATCCTCCAGGCTATCCTCGGCGGCGTAGGTCGTGTGCTCGCCGCCATGAACCAGGACGTGATACCACGGTTGAGCACGGTCGGGCTGCGTCCGGTTGCTCTGGTACCAGTCGTCCGGGGCCCGGCACGACGGATCGCGCCCAGCCACGACACCACGGTAGCCGTACCGTCGATGCTGAACAAGTTGACCGATCTCGAAGGAGTAGTTCCCAGCCATGAGCTGATCGCCTCGATGAAATTCTGTCCATTCCGTACTCGCAACCGGCGTCGTCGAGACAAGTAATCTTGCCCCGGCTCCCTCCTGAACCCCGTCTGGTCAAGATACTGGAACGCGTGGAACCCGGCCACGTTCTGGTGCTGTCCACGAGAACATCCGGGGGACGTTTCGACGGAACTCCGTCCCTGCGCTCCGTTTTCTCCGTCGCCGCAACCCGGTAGCGCATCGCGCACCGACCAGGACGAACTCGACGAGGATCACGGTCAGAATCACTTGCTACTCCAGGCGGGCGTCGAGACCCGTGGAATTCGCGCTCCGTAGTTCGTGGCGGTGTCACGTCCCTCGAAATGTCGCTCGAGCGGTCCGGGAGGCGGACGTCGGTGGTGTGGGCGAAGCGGTCGCACGATCGGGCGCTTCCCGAACCGGCCGGCGCGTGGCGATGACGAGGACGCCGGTCACGCCGCGAGTGTTCCACGCTCGCGGCTTCGCCCCGGGTGGCTGGCGATCTTCCGGCTTCTGACAGCCGCTTCGAGACGCGGACCCGACGACGAGATCTCGTCGCGTCGACGACATATCGACCCCACCAGCCCCTGTCCTCCACCCCCCCGCACACACATAAGCCCTGCATCCAGAGTCGGTTAGCGAGGACTCTCTCGAGACAAGGTGATGACTGGAACGCCGTGTGCGGGGCGATGTGGAAAGTCGCTTCGAGGGAAGCTCGCGCCTCGAGGAGATTCACCCGATCCTCCGGCCTCGAGATGCCGTCCTCGCCCAGGTGGGGCCAGACGGCGCTGACCGTACTCGACGCCGGAGCCGCGGTGAAATCATGGGTCACGCGATTCTCGTGTTGCCGCCCTGTCTGCGGAAGCTCCAAGTCCGTCAGAGGATCATTCCCGAGGAGCTTCTCCGGGAAGCCGGCGCTGCCGGGCGATTCCCGAACGATGAACCAGACTTTCGTAATCGAAGCAGCGGAAACGTCATGATGACCACACGGGAATGGAAGCTGCTGCCGAGACTGCGGCTCGGAATCGTCCTGAGCCTGTCGATATCTTTGCCGGGAAGCAACCAGGCCTTCGCATAATCGAGCGGCCCCCTCTCACCGGTCCGACACGGATCAGCGGCGCGGGACCGGACGGCCAGACAGGCGCCATCTTCGTCCGTGGTATCGCGAGCGTCGTGGTCGACAACGCGACGGGCACATGCTCCTCGGGCCTGATCAGTTCCTGTCGCAGAATGCTCGGCGAGCCAATCCGAGTGATCGCGACAGAGACGAGCCTTGTACGAAAAAAGCGCACTCACGCTCCTCCGACATCACGACACCAACGAAGGAAGAGAATGCGCCTGAAGTCAGTGAAGAGAGTAGGTTAACACCCGCAAGCGGTGGTCCCACCAAGGACCACAAACAACGAGAGGGAAGGAAGGAGTTTCCATGTGAGCACAGGCCGTCACTGCGAAGCGAGCGAGGCGCGTCACTATCTCGATATTATTTTTCTGTGTCTCGAGTCTGAACGTCGGACCCGCCTACGCCGGGCAGGGAGCTTCGGTTCCTTTCGTTCGCTGCGATCCGAACGTCGACGGCAAGAGGGATATCGCTGACGCAATATTCACCGTCAACGAGCTCTTCCGCGGTGGCCCCGCGAGCTCGTGTTTGGACGCGAGCGACTGCAACGACGACGGAACGCTTGATCTCAGCGATGCGATATTCGGCCTCTCCTTCATGTTTCTCGGTACGAGGACCATTCCGCAGCCGTTCCCCGGTTGCGGTGTAGACGAAACCGAGGACGACCTCGGCTGTGACGATCACCCGTCGTGCTTCTCCACAACGCTTGTAGCCTCCGACGTTGTCGGGTCTGCGGACTGGAGCGCAGCCGTGACTCAGACTGTGCAGATGCTGGAGCACGATGACGGTACCTTGGCTTTCTCGCCTGCGGATCTCACCTTTGAAGCTGGAGTGCCCGTAATCCTCACCCTCGAGAGCTCCGCGAGCAACACGAGCAAGCATTACTATACCGCGGAGGAGTTCTACAAGTCTGTGGCCTGGCGCAAGGCTCAGACGTCCCACGGCGAGTACAAGGCGCCCTACTTCAAGGCCTTCGAGCTCTTGGTTGGCGGAAGAATCGAACTCTATTTTGTTCCTGTTGAGGCGGGCGTATACGACGTCGACTGTACGCTCAGAGGACACGCTGCCAGGGGTATGGTCGGTACGATCACCGTGACACCGAGTCCCGCCGGTCTGGGCTTCGTCGAGGCCACCGTCGATCAGGAAGTCTCCGCTGCGTGGAATTCCCAGCTCGATAGTGACGAACGCCTGTCAGGATCCCACGACGTCTGGGCCACGGCGCAAACGGTACAGGTGGACATGGTCG
>CAYMLL010000188.1:0-15306 GCA_964390645.1 uncultured Planctomycetia bacterium
AACGGTCCCGAGAGGCCCTTCCCGCACGCCTTCAGGTAGGCCTCCTTGCAGGTCCACAGATGAAAGAACGTTGCGGTGTGCTCGCCAGCTCCTTCGAGTGTCTCCAGGAACCGGCTCTCCCGCGATGAAAAGAAGCTCTCGGCGATGCCTCGCGCCTGCTCGATCGGACGGAGGCGCTCGATGTCGACGCCGACCTCACCTTCCCGGCAGACAGCGCAGAGGGCGAGGCCGTGCGAGTGGGCGAGGTTGAAAGAGAGGGGGGGCGGATCGCCGCCGAGGCGTGGCTTTCCTCGAGGACCATACTCGAAACGGAGGTCCTCCGCCTCGTCTCCGAGGTAGGCGGCGACGATCTCGCGCAGAGCACCGCGTCCGGCCCTGAAGCGCTGGCCGTGACGTCGTCGCACGAAGCGCCGTGCGCGCCGCTCCTCGTCCGCGTGGAGGTGTGCCGCCAGTCGCTCCAGCCGCTCCGGATCGAGATCGAGCGGGACGCGCCAGATGTGAAGCTCGCCCGCCTCGAGACGGAGCGAGTCGAGAGGAGCGGGGGGACATTGCCAGGCCGGAAACAAGGGGAACATCTCGTGCGCAGCGTATCACGCGCTCCGCTTTCGTTCCATTTGGCGCTTCCTTCTAGCCCCTGCTCCCGCCCGGCCGTGGCGTCGAGATCAGGTCCGACGTTGACGTCCCGTCCTCGACCGAGGTCTCCTCGTGCAACGACTCCGCCAGCTTCTCCAGTCCTTCCGCGATCGTGTGACGGGGCTCGTAGCCGAGATCGCGGCGTGCGGCGCTGATGTCGAACCAGTGAGCGGTCGACAGCTCGCGGGCGAGGAAACGTGTCATGCGTGGTTCGTCCGGGCGACGAAGGAGCTTGTAAGCGGCTTCCAGGATGCAGCCCGCGGCATAGGCTACGCGCGGCGAGATGGAACGCTCGACCGGGGGCACCCCGCCGGCGGCCAGGATTCCGTTGATGAGATCCCAGAGCGGCTTCGGCTCTCCCTGCGAAATGAAGTACGCCTTGCCGGAGATCGTGGAGCCGGGCTCGAGACGATCGCCCGCGGCGAGGTGGGCTGCCGCCGCGTCGTCGATGAAGACCGAGTCGACGAGCTTCTCCTCGCGTCCGAGGCGGCGAAGCTGCCCCGCCCGGCCACGTTCGAGGATGCGCGGCACCAGATGCCGGTCGCCGGGACCCCAGATGAGATGTGGTCGCAACGCCACAGTTGCGAGCTCGTCGCTGTTGGCTGCGAGGATCGCTCGTTCGGCCATCATCTTCGTGCGTGGGTAGTGCGCGTGAAAGTGCGACGAATAAGCGACGGACTCGTCCACCCCTTCCATGTCGCGACCCTTGAAGACGACGCTCGGCGAGCTCGTGTAGACGAGGCGGCGGATCCCGTGCTCCCGGCAAGCGTCGAGGACGTTCTGCGTGCCGATGACATTGGGACGATGGAAATCACTCCAGCGCCCCCAGATTCCGGCACGTGCAGCGACGTGATAAATGATGTCGCAGCCTTCCGTGGCAGCGAGGACGGCGCCGGGATCGGCGAGATCGCCGCGCTGCTCCTCGACGCCGGCCGTCGTGAGCTCGGGATAGGTGCCACGGGCGAAGCTCAGCACCGTCTCGCCGCGCGCGCGTAGAAGACGGACGATCGCACCACCGAGGAAACCGCCACCGCCCGTGACGAGGGCCCTGCGCGCGGCGGTCACGAGTGTCTCTCCGTTGCCCACACCGCGAGCTTCTCGCGAAAGATCTTCGCGTTGTGGCGGATATCGACCGGAAAGGACGGATGGAAAAGGATGCGTCGGATCGAACGAGTGTGCTCGTGCTCCTGTGCGCGTGAGAGCAGCTCGTCGCGCAGTCGCTTGCGATCGACGCGCGCGTCATGCTCCAGTTCGACGCAGAGAACCGGCTCGGCGGCGCCATTCTTCTCGACACCGACGAGCGCGCTGCGGAAAACGTGGGGGTGCGTGTTGAAGATGGCCTCACAGGGGACAGTGAAGAGCGTCTCGTCGCCCGAGGTGATCCGGTGAGTCTTCCTTCCGCAGAACCACACGCGGCCGCTCGCGTCGCGGTAGCCGAGGTCGCCCATGCGGTGGACGATCTCGCCCGTCACCGTGTCACGCATCTTCGCGAGAGCGTTCGACTCGGGTCGGTGGAAGTACTCCTCGCTGACAACCGGCCCTCGCACCACGATCTCGCCGGTCTCCTCGTCGGGAAGCACGAGGGACGGGTCCCATTCGGGGAGCGGCTCGTCCGAGGTGCGGATGATTTTCACGTCCATACCCGGCACCGGGTGACCGACGCAGACTCCGCCGCCGCGCTCCGTCACGCGACGGGTGTCGGCGAGGATCTCGCCGCTTCCGATGGAACACACCGGCAACGCCTCGGTGGCGCCGTAGGGAGTGTAGACCTCCGCGCCTTCGCGCAACATCTTCGCGAAACGCTCCAGGACGATCGGTGCCACCGGTGCGCCCGCGGAGATCGCACGCCGTAGACTCTCGAGGCGGACCCCGTGTTCCGCTCCGTAGCGACCGAGTCGGTCGATCAGAGCGGGAGAGCCGAACATGCTCGTGACGCCGAAGTCCTCGATCGCCTCGATCAGCTTGCGCGGATCCGCTTGTGCCGGGCGGGTCGGGTCCATGTCCGGAATGATCGCCGTCATTCCGAGGGCCGGAGCGAAGAGCGCGAAGAGGGGAAAGGTCGGCAAGTCGATCTCTCCCGGCTCGATGCCGTACACGGTGCGAATTGATTCCACCTGTGCGGCGAAGATCCCGTGCGTGTAGACGGCGCCCTTCGGCACCCCCGTCGAGCCGCTCGTGAACAGGATCGCGGCGGTCTCGTCTGCGTGCGTGTCGGCAAGCGCTTCGCCCGCCCCGCCGAGGCTCCGTACGTCGTCGAGAGTCCGTCCTCCCCAGCCCAATCGCCGACCGACCGTGATCAGGATCTTCGTGCTCTCCTTCGCCCATCCGAAGAGCTTGCGCGCGACGTGCGCTTTCGGAACGCCGATGAAGGCCGTCGGAGCCGCTTCGGCGAGACACTGTCCCAGGTTCTTGACGCCCATGCCCGGGTCCACCAGAACCGGTACGGCGCCGACCTTGAAGAGGGCGAACGTCAGAGAGAAAAACTCGAGGCTCGGCTTGACCATGAGTACGGTCCGGATTCCTCGCTCGACACCGACCGCCGCCAGGCCACGCGCGATGCGGTTGCTCTCCTCGTCGAGCTGGCGGTACGTGAGGTGGGTGTAGCGTACCCTGTCGCCAGCATCACGACCGCACGGGAACACGACCGCGAGTGTATGCGGCTGACGACGTGCCATCGTCGGGAGGTGGCTCGCGATGTTGACCGTCGGTTCGTCGCTCACGCGTTCGCTTCCGTGTGCAGGGGGTGACGGGAGAGAAACTCACGAACGATGGGGACGATTTCCTCGTGAGCGTCCTCGAGGATGTAGTGCCCGCAGTCGGGAAATCGGTGCACTTCCGCCTCCGGAAAACGGCGCTCCCACTCGGCGAGGAAGTGGTCGTCAAAGACGAAGTCCTTCTCACCCCAGCAGACGAGGAGCGGAGTCCGACGGAAGCGCTCGAGCTTCTCCTCGACGAAGCTCACGAGATCGTAGCCGGGATCTCCGGGTCGGAGGGGAATGTCCTGGACGAAACGGTGCACCGCGATTCGATTGCGCCAGGAATCATAGGGAGCCAGGTACTGCTTGCGCACCTCCGGCAGCATCGGACGTCGCGTACAGCAGAACCGCGCCGCACCGCGACTGAAGGCGTTCAACCCTCGGACCAGGAACGCGCCCATCGGGCCGCGTGCGAGACGCAGACTCAGTGGAACGCGCTTCGCCGCGGGCAAATGAAATCCGGCCGTGTTAAGGATGACGAGGCGCGCGATACGCTCGGGGTGATGTGCGGCGTACGTCATTCCGATCATCCCGCCCCAGTCGTGAAGCACCAGCGTGACGTTCCGGTCCGTGCCGAGGTGGTCGAGGAGTCTCTCGACATCGCGCCAGCGTTGCTCGAGCGTGTATTCGTACTGCCGGTCGTCTGGCTTGTCCGAGAGGCCACAGCCGATGTGGTCCGGCACGATGACCCGGTGATCGGAACAGAGTCCGGAGACGAGGTGGCGGAAGTAGTACGACCAGCTCGGATTGCCGTGGAGCATGACGACGGGATCCCCGGCGCCTTCGTCGATGTAGTGGTATCGTAGCCCGTCGAACTCGAGATACTTGCTGGCGAACAAGTAGGGGGCTTTCACCGCGTCCTCCCCTGTCCGAGTCGGACCCGGTCTCCGCGTCGGAGATCCGTCTCGGAATCCGGATCGAAGACGTGCGCCGACGCTACCACTCGAACCCCAGCATCAGACAGTTGAGTCCGCTTCCGATTCCGAGAAAGCCGACGCGGTCACCCGGCAGGAGGAACTCGCGTTCCTCGGCGAGGGCGGCGGTGAGAGGCAGCGAGACCGTGCCGATGTTTCCCAGGTACTCGTAGGTGGAGTAGCTCTTCTCGACAGGAATGTCGAGCGTCTGCAGGATGAGATCGCGATGGCCGGATCCGACCTGATGGCAGATCACCTTGTCGACGTTCTGGACGACCCAGCCGAGGCGGTGCTGGAACGATTTCCACGTGCGCAGTCCCAGGTCGACTCCGTACTTGAGAACGGAGGCCGAGTCGGTCGACATGAACTGCGTGAAGACGCGCGGCAGGTGAGCGTGGAGATGCTGGATACTCCGCATTCCCCACTTGCAGAGACTGCTGAACTGAGGCGCTGTCTGGCACGCGCCACCGAGCAGTCGTCGTCGCGGAAATTTTCGAAACGTATCGTCGGTGACGATGACCGCCACGGCGCCGGAGCCGCCAGTGAGTGTCGTCAGCGAGAGCTTGTAGGCTTCCATGCCCCCGTCTTCGAGCATGTGCTCGATCATCGTATCGCTGATCTCTCGCGCGGTCTCACACGAGACGACCATTCCCGCGCGCGCCTGACCGAGCTCGATGCGGTTGGCGATGTCGACGACACCGTTCAAGACTCCGAGGCAGGCGTTCGACACGTCGTGGACGAACGCGCCAGGACTGACGCCAACTTGCTCCGCAACGTGGCAGGCGGTCGCAGGCTCGAAGCTCTCCCGACAGACGCCGGCGTAGATCAAGACGTCGAGATCCTCGGGCGCGACCGCGCTGTCGTCGAGCGCGCGGCGTGCTGCGGCGACAGATCCCTCGCTCACCGTGAAGCCTTCGCCCCACCAGCGCCGCTCGAGGATGCCGGTCATCGTCTCGATCTGTCCCGGCGGGATGTGTAGCGTGGAGTAGAGCGGCGCGAGACGTTTCTCGAGCTCGCTCGTCGTGACGACGACGGGTGGAAGCTCGTAACCGATCGAGTCGAGATAGACGCGGGAGTACTTCATGGTTGGCCAATCACGTACGGAGGCGTGCGCAGAAGTCGCTCATCTGATAAATGATGCGACCGTCAACGGTCAAGAAGCCGTCGGCACGGATCTGACACTTTGAGTCATCTACCTCCCGGATCGAGGCTTCGACCGTGACGTGACGGTCACGGGGTATGACCTGGCCTCGATACTCCCAGTGATGAGTCTGCCCCGGCGCGATCGTGGCGAAGCCCAGGCGGCTGGTGTCTTCCGCGCCCCAGCGACTGGCGGCAAAGACCTTGAGGAGCTGCAGGAAAGCCTCCAGCCCGAGCGATCCCGGCCAGACCGGATCCTGGAAGAAATGAGCGGCGAAGAACCACTCATCGGCCCGTACGTCCTTGCCGCCCCGGACGAATCCCTCTCCGTAAGGACCGCCGGTCAGGGTCAGGGCGTCGATTCGGTCGAGCATTCTCAGGCGTTCGTCCGGAAACGGGGCTGCGGACGGAAACAAGAGCGACGTTGCTGCGGCTCGCTCGGCGTCGTCCGGCTCGTGGAGTCGAGCATCCCGCAGCCCGACTTGCTGGCCGAGAGCCGCTTTCGAGAAGTAACCGAAGTACGTGTCGCCGCTGTAGACGGGACCCGATGCCGACGAGACGGAGAACTGATAGTTCTGGATGATCATGCCGCCCGACGAGGAGACCCTCGTGATCTTGACGTGCGTCGCGAGCGTACCGCAGCGAGACGTCACGGGAGCGTGGAGCACGGCGTTGCCCCCGAGGTTCCGAAACGACAGATCGGAGTCGCTCGTGAGAGCCGAACCCAGGTAGGCGGCCAGCCAGCCGCAGGGCTGAAGCGCGATCTCGAGGAGGGCCGCGAAAGGCATCTCCTCCTGGCGGTTGGCTTCGAAGTACCAGGCGTCCGGAGGGACATCATACTCGGCGACAATGTCGCCTCCCGCGACCATCTTCCACGGCTCTGCACGGATCTCCGTGATGCGGTCGAGGAACTGGTACGGCGGCCCGGGGAGTCGCGCGATGATGCGTTCCTCGTCTAATACGCGGTACGGTTCTCCGAACGGTTCGGACGGCTTGCGCGTCGCGATGGCGAGGATGCGGTCCCGATCGAAGAGGGGAGCGGGGCGTTCCTGCGCGGTCGTCGAGGCGGACACGATGCGTCTCGCGAGCGGCGTTCCGACCGGTCGCGAGACCGGCTGCGGCGCGGCTGTGTCCCAGAGTGCCTCGACACGCTCGCGAGTGAGCCCCGTGAGCTGAACCGACATGTCCCGGATCTCGACGATGGGTTTCCCGTCCGCGTACATGAGAGCGTCGGCGATCGCGTACGGCTCCGGTCGATACCCTAGCTCCTTGATCTCCACCTCGTAGGTGACGCGCTGGGTGGTCTCGGTCACCTGTCCGCGGCACTTGAGCTGACTCGTGACACCCGCGACCGGCTCGCAGACGACCTCGTCCTCCTCGCCGATCCAGCCGAGTCGCATGAGATAGACGCGCAGTGTATGGAGGCAGGACTCGTACATGAGAGTGCCCGGCATGACCTGATCGTCCGAGAAGTGGCAGGTGAGGAACCAGTCACCGGGACGGATATCCGCTTCTCCTCGGATGCGCCCCAGACCGTGGCGGCCGCGATCCGGCTCGAGGAGCGAGATCTCGTCGAGCAATCGTAGCCGACCAGCCGGAAGTCGCTGCGGGCGCGCGAGCGGAAGCCGAGCGAAGTGCGAGCCGAAGCAAGCGGCCGGCTCTCCGCGGCGGAGCGCAGCGAGGGCGGCTCTATCGAAGGAGGCCGGCCCGAACGGTGCGAGTTCGCGCCAGTCGTCCGGCAGCTTGCCCGGCTGTGGCTCGAGGTCGAGGCGTTTACGGAGGATACCCGTTCCAGCGGCGAGCTCGGCGGAAGTGAAGAAGCCCGCGCAGCCTTTCCTCATGGTGAGGAAGGGCTCACCGTTTACCGTGCTGTCGAACTGGAACCGGAAGAGCCAGGTCGAGCCCTGGCGAAAGAACCGCTCGATCCGGATGTCGTAGCGCACCACTTCGCCCGCTTGCGGCAGACCACCGTGAAATGTCACCTCTGCATCGAGAAGACGATACATCGCCAGACCGCGCGTCTCGAAGTCGATGCCCAGATATCCGGAGAGGAACAGATCGGCCTGGCCGGCCTCGACGGCGATGCAAGTCGGCAAGCGATTCGCGTCGAGGTACCAGCCGCCCCTCAGCACGTCATGCTCGGTAACGACGCGGCCTGTGGTGAGGGAGCGAGGCTCGCCTTCGATCGTCAGGATTCGGTCGACGAGCATCAGTGGCTCGTCAGGGAGACGCACGCGTGTCGGGTGGGCATCGATCGGGGCGAACTCCGCACCGAGCACGTTCGCGATGGATCCGATCGCGAACTCGAGGCACTGGTCGCGATCGAGCGCGATCGAGCGCGCCGTCGGCTCGAGGACTTCGTGCCGCGCCGATGTCGGTGTCCCGGGGCCCTTTTCGAGGCGCTGTTCGAGGCGCGGCTCCTCCACTCGGTTGTCCGCGCGAGACTCCAGAGCATGCGCGTAGGTGCCGGCCAGCTTGTCCCACGTCTCGAGGAAGCGCTGGTGCGCGGACGAGACCGCGAGCTGCGTCGCGAGCGTTTGCTGAAACAGGGGCCCGAGCTCGACGTGTGACGCGGCAGACCGAGACCCGGACGGAGACGTCAGGGACGGCGATGCCGCGACCGCGAAGCCGGCGCCCTGCTCTCCACTTTCCGGACCGCTCGGGACTGCCGCGGCGGCGGGAGAGGGATACCGAGCCGGAGCCTGTGGCAGCCGGAGCGGCGCTCCTCCCGGCGTGACGGTGAGGGCGGGCGATTCGGCGAGCATCTTCTCGCCGTCGTCGCCTCGCTCCCCGGGGTAGAGAACGTCGATTTCGATCGGGAATCCCTCCACCGCCAGGGCGGCGAGGAGCTCCAGGACGGCCGTCACCTCGTCCACTCCGATCCGCTGCGCTGACGCTGCGAAGTGGGGGCGCCCCTCGAGAATCTGATCGATCAGGCGCGTCGTCGAGGCGCAGGGCCCCACCTCGACGAAGGTGCGTACGCCGTCGTCCCACGCGGCGCGTACGACGGCGCGGAAATCGAGGCTGTTGACCGCCTGCGCCAGGAGCGCGTCCGAGGCCGCTGCGTCGGAGAGCTCGTAGCGGCTACCGTGCGCTCCGCTGTAGTAGTCGACTCCCGCGGGCGGGGTCGTCGGGAGATCATGGAGATTGCGATAGGATCCGGCGACGACGTCGACGATCTCGCAGTGGACAGTGGACGGTCGCGTCAACGGGATCCAGTTCGCGCCGAGCTTCTCCACGAGATCCAGGACCTCCTGTCGTCGTCCACCGACGACACACTCGTGTCCGGTGTTGACGATCAGGAGGTAGATGCGTTTGCGTTCCGCCAGCTCCTTCCGTACCTCGTCGGGACCTCGGTCGACGATGCCCGCCACCCAGTCGATGGGCTCGTCGGCAGGAAGCTGCCAGAGTCGACGAGCAGCGTCGTAAGGCGGAGCCAGCTCGGTCGAGAAGAGCGGCGAGGCAACCATTCGTCGGAGCATCTCGTCGCGTGCCGTCCATGCCCGCAGCGCGAAGAGCGCGGTGGTCTCTCCGAGGCTGTAGCCGATCGCGGCCTGCGGCGCGACGCCCAGCTGCCTCAGGAGATCGGCGAGGACCGTTCCGTGGGCGACCTGAGCCATGAGGAGGGTACGCGTGTCCGCTTCGAGCAGCTTGCCTTCGTCGGCATCCCAGACGACATCGCCAAGAAGCTGGCTTCGCAGGAAGAGGTTCTCGCGATCCTGGCGCTCGAGAATCTCCGGCCACCGGGCGGAGAGGCGTCGTCCCATCCCCGGGACCTCGTTGCCCGATCCGGGAAAGACGAACGCGAGCTTGCCCGTCGTCGAGAGGCGCGCTCGTTCCGGTCGCGCGAGGAAGAATCTCTGACGTCCGTGGAAAGCGCTCGCCTCGGGAGGATCGCCGCGTAGGGCTCGCCGCGCACCGTCGATGAGCGAGAGCAGCTCGTCGCGGTCGCGTGCCACGAACGCCGCGCTCGGCGGAGCGGTGTCTCGTCGCTGACGTTGACGCCAGGCACGGGCCAGTCGCGCGCCGCCCGAGACGCTCGAAGCGCGCGCAAACTGCGCCACTTCGTCGATCGAGTCGCCGAGCGAGGAGGCCGCGTCGGCGGGGACGAGGAACAGCCCGTCGGCCTCGTCGTCGAGCGGCTCGGCGAACGATCGGCCACCACGAGAGCTGGACTCGCCGCAGCCCTCTTCGAGAACCACATGGACGCAGTTTCCGTCGACGCTCATTCCGCTGACTCCCGCGCGGCGCGGACCCCGATGACGGTCACGCGCCCAGTAGCGTGGAGACGGCGGCAAGAGAAAGGGCGAGTCCGACGGGAGAGCCGCTCTGGAGCTCATCGGTGGGAGCACGCGACGGTGAAGCGCGAGACAGGCTCGAACGACACCGGCGAGTCCACTGGCGGCGCCCGCGTGTCCGATCACGGCCTTGACGCTTCCGAGTGTGCACGTCGCGTGCCGCGTCGCTCGATCGTAGAAGCTCGTGAGAGCGTCCAGCTCGGCCGCGTCTTCCTGTGGGTTGCCGCTCCCGTGTGCCTCGACATGGTCGACGGCGCCCGGATCGACCTGGGCGTCAGCGTACGCTCGCTCGAGCGCGAGACGATAGGTCTCCGCCGGTGGCACGACGTCGGCGGGAGCGCCACCGGACGCCGAGCCGAATCCGCGAACGACCGCATAGACGCGGTCCTCGTCGCGTCGAGCGTCTTCGAGTCGCTTGACGACCAGCGCGGCGCCACCTTCGCCGAAGACGGTCCCGTCGGCATCGGCCGAGAACGGGCGTGCCTGGCCGGATCGAGAGAACGGGCGTCCGGCGTGGGCACCCAGGAGCATTCGAACGTCGCCGGTGAGGTCGACGGCACCGACGATCGCCTGGTCGAGCGCGTGCGACTGGAGCGCCCTCGTCGCGGTTTCGAGCGCCCGCAGGCCCGAGGTCTCCTCGCTCGAGACCGTCAAGCTCGGGCCTCCGATCTTGAACTCGCGCGCCACGCGGCTCGCGACAATCCCTCCGAGGGCGCCCATCGTGTGATTGGCGCTCAGCGCCGGACCGAACGCGTCTCGCAGAGCGTCTCCCCAGCGACGGACCTCTTCATCCGTCGCGGTCGGACACAGCCGCTTCGCCCACTCGCGGGCCTTGCGGATCAGCGACCAGCGTACGTGGAAGTCGGTCGTGTTCAGATCGAGTCCGATGCCGACGAACACTCCGGTACGTGGCCGGTGCTCGGCGTGCGCTCCCGCGTCCGCGACGGCATCGCCGGCGAGAAGAAGCATGAGAAGCTGCTGGGGTAGAGTCTCGGCGAGCTCCTTCGGGGGAATCCGGAAGCGATCGAGCGGGATGCGGAGGGAGTCGATCGGGTAGCCGCGCAGGGAGCGGGCGTCGACGCCGTCCGCTTCGAGCCAGCGGCTCTCGAGTGTGCCCCAGGAGCGCGGGGTGCTTGTCTCGTCGGCTTCTGCACCGTTCGAAACTTCCCCCAGGACCCGGCGGCCGAAGGACTCGAGACTCGTCCACTTTCCGAAGCTCGCCGCCATGCCGACGATCGCGATCGCCGGAGGCTCGGGTCTCTTCGGCCGTCCGGTGGAGATCTCGACGGCGTCGATGTCGCGTTTTCCGAGTGCGCCGGACCCCGTCTCGCCGTCCGGCCACTCCTCGATGAGGACGTGCGCGTTGATGCCACCGAAGCCGAACGCGCTCACTCCGGCCCGCAGTGGCTTGCCAGGGGCGCGTCGCTCCCACGGTCGCTCTCTGGTGAGCACGGCGAAGGGACTTCCGGAGAGCTCCACGCGCGGTGACGGTGAGCGAAAGTTGGCTGTCGGCGGCAAGACACGGTCACGCATCGCGAACAGCGTCTTCAGCAGGCCGGCAGCCCCGGCGGCGGTCAGGAGGTGTCCGATGTTCGACTTCACCGAACCGATCACGCACTGTCCGTTCCGCCACTCCTCGTGCTGCCAGAGGGAGCGCAGACTGTTGAACTCGACCGCGTCGCCCCTCGGAGTTCCCGTCGCGTGGCATTCGTTGAGGTCGACGTCGCTCGGTCGCCAGCCAGCTTGCTCGTACGCGGCCCGCAGCGCTCGGAGCTGCCCTTCGCTTTCCGGCGCCAGCAGACTCCCTCCGACGTCGTTCGAGAGGCCGATGCCGCGGATCAGCGCCCAGACACGATCTCCGGCCCGCAGCGCATCGTCGAGTCGTCTGAGGACGAAGAACCCGGCTCCCTCGCCGACGACGAGTCCATCGCCTCGCAGATCGAACGGTGAGCACACACCGGTGGGGGAGAGCGCGCGAAGCTGCGAGAATCCCATCTGCGTGTAGAGGCAATCCGGTCGGGAAACGCCGCCGGTGATCATCGCGTCCGCGCGACCCGCTTGCAGCTCGCGTACCGCCATTTGCAGGGCGTAAAGAGATGACGCGCAGGCTGCATCGAGAGTGTACGCGCCACCACCGATGCCGAGGGCACGCGCGAGGAGACCGGCCGGCAGACCTGCCGGGTAGCGGTTCAACGGGTGTGTCCGGTGATCGAGCGGCAAGGCCTCACCGAGGACTGTCTCCTCCAACGTCCGTCCGAGAGTCTCGCGTGCGAGGGCCGACGCGGTCTCCGTCGGCAGGACGATGTTCCCGATGACCACGCCGATTCGCGAGCGATCTACCCCATCGAGGTGGCAATCGTCGAGAGCCGCCTTGCCGGCGCAGAGCGCGAACGCGAAGAGAGGGTCCAGCTCGTCGACGAGCGCCTTGTCGATCGCGAGTCCGTCGAGCTGGGGCGAGAAGCTCTCGATGAAGCAGCCGCGCAAGGAGTCGACCCGATCCGCGCCACCGGGACGTTCTCCTCGAACCTCGTCCGTCGAGAGATACCAGCGCTCGGGAGGAACTTCGCGCACCGCGGTCGAGCCGTCGCGGACGTTCCGCCAGAACTCTTCGAGGTCCCTGGCGCCCGGCAGGACTCCTCCGATCCCGACGATGGCGACGGCAGTGTCAGGATTGCGGGGCCCGGTCATTTCGCGGAGTCCTCGTCTTCGGCAGCGTGTCGATCAGATCGCGTTGCTATGGCAGCAGCTGCTGCGACACCTGATTGCGACGAAAGGCGTCGCAGAGCGACGGATCGATGACACACTCGTAGCTGGTCATGGTCGCCACGACGTCCCGGTTGGCATCGAGGAACTCGATGTCCGCGATGGCGTTGTGCTCGGTGTGCTTGCGGATCGCGATGACGATGTCGACGCCGTCACGCGGGAAGGTCTGTCGGTGCTGTCGGAAGCTTCCAGCCGAACAGGGGAGAGATCCCGCGCCGCGCTCCTCGTAGCTCCACAGGATCATCAGCTGAAATGCGCAGTCGATGGCCAGCGGGTCGCTGAGCCAAACGCTCCGCAGCGGGTCGCTGATCCAGTCCTGCGGCGGAGGCGCACTCTTCACGCGTGCGGCGATGCCTTCCTCGGCGAAGCCTGTGACGGTCTCGATTCCCTGGAAGTCGGAACCGTGGAAGAGCACGTCGGTGTACATCGCCGCGCGCGAGCGGTTGTAGGGTTGCGCGGGCGCCTCGAGCCGCGGTCGAGGGGCGACGCCATGACGCGGTGCGAGGACCATCGTGGCTCGGGCGTGGAGGATTTCGCGTCCGTCCCGGCGGCGACTACGCAACTCGGCAGCAACCCGCCAGGAGTTGCCGTCCCTTCGTGCCCTTCCTGCATGGATGCGCAGAGTCGTCGGACGGGTCTCGTCGACGATGACGCCCTTGAGCGTGCCAACATCGGCGACGCCGGAGAAGACGAGGCCGGGGTTCCGCTGTACCGCGCCGTGTGCGAGCCACTCGATGACCATCGCCATGGGAAGCACCGGTCGTCGATCGATCACGTGCGAACGCAGAAACGGAAAGCGCTCCAGATCGAGGACACGCTCGAAACAGTGGGAAAGGCCCTCCTCGAGCGGGACCACAGCGGCGCCGTGGCTCGGTCGTTCCAGGCGTGGCCCGGACGCCGCCGCGGACGGGCTCGGCACTCTCTTGCTCGGTGGCTCGGAGGTCCGGGAACGTCCGAAGACGACGACCTCGACGGCACCGTCGGCGGCGTCCAGCTCGAGAGCGAGGTGCTGGGCGCCGGCGGCGAGCGGGATCAGCTCGGTGCCTTCCCGCCGAAAGAGGCCCGCGAGGGCTGGCGTCACCATTCCTCCCTCCCACGGTCCCCAGTTGACGGAAACGACCCGGCAATCGCTGCGGCGGCGCGCCTCCAGCTGAGCCAGCTTGTTGAGCACCTCGTTGGCCATGGCGTAGTCGCTCTGGCCTCGTCGACCGAAGCGCGCGGTGGATGACGAGAAGAGGGCCAGGAGGGAGAGGTCGTCCGCCGCCGTGGCCGCGAGGAGGTTCTCGAGTCCGAGGACCTTCGTGTCGTAAACGAGGTCGAGCTGCTCGGCGGTCTTCTCGAGGATGAGACAGTCCGCCAGCACGCCTGCTCCGTGAACGACTCCGCGCACGGGGCCCGTGGCGCGCGCTTCGTCCACCGCCGCGCGAACGCTCGCGGCGTCGCGGATGTCGAGTGCCCGGTAGAGCACGCGCCCACCGGCTTCCTCGATCCGCCGGAAGGTCGCATCGATCTCCCGTGCCGCGCGCACGCGGCGGAACTGCTCCTCGATCTCGCGTGGCGTGGGAGGAGATCCGGTCGCGCTGTTGATTCTACGAGCCAGAGCCGCCTTGATGGCCGCTTCGTCGGCGAGCCCCGTGAGCCACTCCGGTTCGTCCTCCGGCAACGCGCTGCGCCCGAGAAGGAGGAACGTCGCGCCGCTGCGTCTCGCGAGCTCGATGCAGGTCTCTGCCGTGACGCCACGCGCGCCGCCGCTCACGACGACAACGTCGCCGGGCTGAAGCGACCTCGGGGCGGGCGTCAGGTCGACCCCGAGGTCGTGTCGCTCGAGATCGATCGTGAACCGCTCGCCCGCGCGATATCCGACTTCGACCGGCCCGTCCGTCGTGAGCTCCTCGACCACCGCGGCCGCCAGTTCGCCGGCATCCCTCTGCTTCGCGAGATCCAGTGCCGGGAGATCCAGAGCCTTGACCTGCAGGTTCGGGAACTCGATCTGCACCGTCTTGGCTAATCCGACGAGCGCGCCGGTTCGCGGTGCGGTCACGGGCGACGTCGAGTCCAGCCCGAAAGTTCCGCCGAGACGGGAGACCAGAAGAAGGGCGGCCGCGCCGTTCTTCGAAGCGCTCTCGAGCGCAGGAAGCACCGACTGAACGAGGCGGAAGGAGGTCTTGACCGCAGGGTCGTCGAACCGATCGCCTGCCGGCGCGACGATGATCAGACCGCGGAAGTTCGCCGGCGGATTCGAAGGCAGCGGGGACGTGAGCCCGAGGATCCGGGGCTCGAGCTCTTCGAGGCGGAGACGTTCCGCGACGGACTGTGTCAAGGCGTCGTCGTCGCCCGCGACCCAGATCGCGTCTCCTGCGCTCAGACCTGATCGCGGGCGTGCGCTGTCGAGGGAACGAAGACGGACACAGGATCGTGCCAGCGGAGCGCTCGCCGTCTCACTCGCCGTCTCACTCGCCGTCTCACTCGTCGTCGAGGACTTCGGGGACACGTCCGAAGGCTCCGCGGATACGGTGGTGGCGACGGCGGGGGGCGGCGTGCTCCGCGAGGTCGGCACGGTTTCCGCCGCCGGCGCGATTTCCGCGGGAGCCGGCGGTGCGGCTGGCGCGTCGCAGAGATGGTCGACGACGTCGCGGAGCGTCTCGAGGCTCCCGAGATTCTCCGAGTCGACCGAACGCATGCCCGGTACGCGCTCCTGGAGAGCGGAGAGGATCTCGACGCGCTTGATGGAGTCGATGCCGAGATCGGCGTCGAGTCCCATGTCGAGCTCGAGCATCTCGGCGGGATAGCCGGTCTTCTCGG
>CAYMLL010000189.1:0-15277 GCA_964390645.1 uncultured Planctomycetia bacterium
CTGCGAGCGTCCTGCGCGGCGACTCGCGGAAGGGTCGGCCGTTGACGGAGACGATCTCGTCGCCGAGGCGCAGCGCCGAGGCCCTGGCCGGGCTGCCGAACATGACGCTGTGGATGAAGTAGCGACGCTCACCGTCGACGACGGACGCCTGCAGGAACGCGCCGAGGTGAAAGCGACCCTTGCCCTGCCTGTCGGACGCGAAGATGTTCGAGTAGACCCACGGCGGGATGACCGCCATGTGCGAGACATCGAGACCGTCGATGATCCGGTTGATCGCGTCGTAGGCCTCCTGGTGGCGGCGGCATCCGGCCACCGCCGCTCGCAGCTCGGCGTCGAGCTTCTCCAGCCTCTCGAGCCGGTCCTCGAGCGTCCGCAGGAAGCGATGCTCGCGCAGTCGCTCGGCCAGCTCGCGCACGTCCTGGACGATCGACGCGTCCGGCCGCACTCGCAGCGTCCGCGACTCGCCGGCGCGCAGTATCTCGACGTCGTGAGTCCGGCCGGCCGGGAGGCTGCGGAGGAACTTCACGAACTCGCGGATGCCGAGCTCGCCGAGTCCTTCCCGGGCCCCGAAGCGTCGCAGGACGTCGCCCTTCTCGATCCCGCTGCGCGCGCCGGCCCCTTCGGCATCGACCGAGGTGACGAGGAGGCCCTCCTGGCGTTCGCTGACACGGATGCCCAGGTGCCCGCCACGCAGCGGTGGGTCGAAGCGCTGCTCGTCGGCGATGAGGCCGATCCGGAAGAGCAGCAGGATCGGTAGGAGTCGCGGGAGGCTCATGGGGTCCATCTTGGGATACGGTTCGCCGGTGATCAAGCGGCGCGCGGCGGATTGATGGCGTAAGATCGGCTCTCGTGATGCTGTCGAAGTTCTTTCGCAAGCGCGCGCAACGACGTCGCGAGAAGCTCTGCAGCGGCCCTTTTCCGGCCGAGTGGCTCGCCTGTCTCGAGCGGCGGGTGGGGTATTACGCGCGGCTCGCGGACGCCGAGAAGGCCAGGCTGCGGGACGCGGTGCGTATCTTCGTGGCCGAGAAGAGCTGGGAAGGATGCGGCGGTCTCGAGATGACGGACGAGATTCGGGTTACGGTCGCCGCGCAGGCCTGTCTGTTGACGCTCGGCTTCGAGGACTTCTACTTCGACGACGTCCGGACCGTGCTCGTCTATCCTTCGACCTTCGTACGCGAGATCGACGGCGTCGCGAGTGACGCGGTCGGTGAGGCGATCGACGACTCGACCGTCGTGCTGTCCTGGGACGATGCGAGCTTGCCGCAGGCTTCCGGCGAGGAGTCCTTGAACGTCGTCTTCCACGAGTTCGCGCACATGCTGGACGACTCGCCGGAGCGGGGCGACGGAACGCCGCCGATCCCGGATGCGGAGCTTCGCGAGCGCTGGGAGAGCGTCCTCGGAAGGGAGCACGAGCGCCTCATCGAGGACGAGCTCGAGGGCCGTCGGTCGGTGGTCAGCTTCTACGGCGTCGAGAGTCGTGGCGAGTTCTTCGCCGTGGCGACGGAGGCGTTCTTTCAGCATCCGGTCGAGCTTCGTCGCCAGCGGCCGGCGCTCTACACGATCCTCGCCGAGTTCTACCGGCAGCAGCCCGCGGGGGGCGTCGAGCCCTGTTCTCGGCCGACCGTCGGTGACGAGGATACCGAGGTGTCCGAAGAGGATCTGCGCCGCGAGGTCGAGGAGTGGGGCGCGGTCCTCGACGCACACCCGAGGCATCTCGATGCGCGCATCGGTCGCGGCTTCGCGCGCGCCGATCTCGGTGACCTCGAGGGCGCCCGCGAGGACCTCGAGGCTGCGATCGAGCTCGACGAGTCGAGCCTCGAGGCTCTGGTCGAGCTCGCAGAGGTCCTCGCCGAGCTGGGGGAGATCGGGGACGCGGTCGGGATTTACGACCGAGTGCTGCTGCTCGATCCCGAGGACACGGAGTCTCGCCAGGCGCGAGCGCGACTGCGGGATCTCGAGGCGGGAGGCGGAGATCGGATGGAGTGATCGCGTGCGCGCTCCGACGGCTCGACCACCAGCTCGATCTCACGTCGGGCCCGGGAAATGCGAGGTCGGCGCTGGCATCGACGCTCCAACGCGGCGAGACTCCGTGAACGAGCCATGAACGAGCCATGAACGAGCCGATCAGCCATTCCGTCACCTGGGCCTGGAGCGATCCGCTTGCCGCGATCCTCGAATACGGTGGCTGGAGCGTGGACGATGTGCTCGCCAGTCCCGAGACCGCCCGGCAGTTCGATTTCCTCTGGCGACTCCTGAAGCAATCCGGCGCCGATTCGCGGAGGATCAGGGAGCGGCGGGAGGCGTTCAACGCGGCGGCCGAGGAGCGCTGGTGGCGCGACCAGATCTGAGGCCCCGACGACCCGGTCGCCGCGGCCCCGACCGGCCCGCTCCAGGGCCGAGGTTCGCGAGCTCCGTTAGCCCGTTAGTCTGTCGACCGTCTCGTGCCGAAGAAGGATGGACAGAGAAACGAGACGCCGCCTGTGGCCGGCTCCGATAAGCTCGTCGGCGCGCCGAGCCGAGCGTCGCGTGCACCATTCCCCCCCAGGAGGAACCCTGTTGTCCGTCGAACACCGTACCGCAACTCACCCGGCGAAGGCGCACGTGGCGCGTTCGCGGCTCGTGAAGTCGCTCGCGATTCTCGCCTCGCTCGTCGTCGTCGTTGTCGCGACCCCGGCGCGTGGCGACGAGATCCTCTCGCCGGAGCGATTCCTGGGCCGGATGGTCGGCACCGACTTCCAGCGCGCGGACTGGTCGCAGATCTCGGGCTACGTCTATCACCTCGGCGAGATGAGCCCGCGGGTCCTCGTCCGGAAGGTCGACAAGACGACCGAGGGGCGCGACTTCCGGCTCGTGGTGATCTCGAGCGAGGACAACCTCGGTCGTCTCGACGAGTTGCGCGAGTACGCACGGCGCATCGCCGATCCACGGGGCCTCTCGCCCGAGGCCCGCGAGGAGACGTTGACGAAGGGGCGCCTGATCCTCTTCATCTCGTGCAACATGCACTCGACCGAGATCGCGTCCGCGGAGATGTCTCTGGAGCTCGCCCACCGGCTCGCGACATCGGACGAGGAGCCGTGGCGATCGGCACGGCGTGAGGTTGTCGTGTTGCTGGCGCCGAGTCTCAACCCCGACGGTATGGAGCGCGTCGTGGAGTGGTATCGCCGGATCGTCGGCACGCCGTACGAATCGGCCGGGCTCACGGAGCTCTACCAGCGCTACGCGGGTCATGACAACAACCGCGACTGGTTCATGCTGTCGCTGAAGGAGACCCGCATCGCGACGCGGCTCCTCTACAAGGAGTGGCATCCGCAGGTGCTCTGGGATGTTCACCAGCAAGGCTCGGGCCGGGAGCGCCTCTTCGTGCCGCCCTTTCGCGATCCACTGAACCCCAACCTCGACCCCGCGGTGATGGCCGGCATCGGGCTGCTCGGGCAGCGGATGCTGCTGGACCTCTCGCGTCGCGGGTTGACCGGCGTGTCGACCGGCGTCACCTACGACATGTGGTGGAGTGGCGGCAACCGCAACGTGCCCGTGCGCCACAATCGCATCGGTATCCTCAGCGAGGCCGCCTCCGCGAACCTCGCGAGCCCGATCTTCCTGCCGCTGTCGCGTCTGCAGGCCCCGAAGGGGCTCGAGAACGGCTACCGTCCTTCGAACCGCTTTCCGGCGCCGTGGCCCGGGGGCTGGTGGCGTATTGGCGACATCATCCGTTACGAGCTGGAGGTCGCGCGGTCACTGCTCGGTAGCCTGACGCGTGAACGGCGCTACTGGCTCGAGGGAGGGCTCGAGGCCGCCGAGCGCTCGTCGGTGCGTGGCGAGAAGGATCCGCCGTTCGCGTGGATCCTGCCGGCGGACATCGCCGATCGGGGGGCTCTGCGGAGGATGCTCGAGATCCTCGATGCCGGCGGTGTCGAGGTCCACGCGGCGAGGGCGGCGTTCACGGCCGACGAGCGCGAATATGCTGCCGGCACGCTGGTTATCCGGCGAGCTCAGCCCTACGGCTCCTACGTCAAGGACCTCTTAGAGGTGCAACGCTATCCGGAAGGGCTGCCCCCCTACGACGTCAGCGGCTGGACGCTGTCGCTGCTGCTCGGAGTGCGGCGTGTCGAGGTCGTCGGCCGCTTCGAGGCCGAGCTCCAGCGCATGCGCTCGGTCGACCACGCGCTGGCGAGTCTGCCGCGCGCTCCCGCGAAGCCCTACCGGTGGCCGCATCTCGACGGCGCGGAGTCGAGCTCGCTCGGTGACGTCATCCGGCTGCTCGCCGCGGGCGTCGAGGTCTTCTTCGACGGGACCGAGGACGGCCGCCCGGGCGCCTGGCTGACCGCCGGGGACCCGGACACGCTCGGGCGCGTCAAGGACGTGCTGGGTCGCGACCTCGTCCCCGTCGACGGATCCGGGACGGGCGACGCGCCGCTCGAGGTGGACGGCTTTCACCAGCTCCCTCGCCTGCCGCGTGTCGGTCTCTACGCACCGTGGGCGGCGAGCATGGACGAGGGGTGGACGCGCTGGGTTTTCGAGCACTTCGGTCTCCCCTACCGACGTATGCGCAACGAGACGATTCGCGCCGGTGACCTCGGCTCTCTCGTCGATGTCCTCGTCATTCCGAGCGTGCGCGCGAGCACGCTGCGCGGGGGGCGCGCGGAGGGGACCGTGTTTCCGCGTTACGCCGGCGGCCTCGATCCCGAAGGCTCGGTGGCGATCGAGGAGTTCGTACGCCGGGGCGGCACGCTGATCGCGACCGACAGGTCGTGCGACTACGTCGTCGAGCTCTTCGATCTCGGGCTCGAAAACGTCGCGACGCGCGAGAAGAACGACGAGGAGGGCTTCAGCTGTCCCGGCTCCATTTTGCGCACGGTTGCGGGCGGCCCGTCGTACTGGACGGCGGGTCTGCCGGTATCGCAGCCGGTGTTCTTCTCGAACTCGCGCGCGTTCCGCGCGAAGAAGCCGGAGTCGAGGTCGAAGCCGGAGTCGGCCCTCGCCAAGGGTCGTCGAGAGCCCGTGGAGACGGAGACGCTTCTGGAGTTTCCAGCGACCCGGATCCTGCTCTCCGGCTACTGCGCGAAGCCGGAGACGATCGCCCGTTCGGCGGCATGGATGCGCGTGCCGGTCGGCAAGGGGCGCGTGCACCTCTTCGGCTTCCGGCCCCAGTACCGATCCTGGTCGCACACGACGTTCCCGTTGCTCCTGCGGGCAATTCTCCTCGATGGCTCGAGGTGAGCGTCCGTCCTGGCGATTTCTGTTACAATCCGTCGCATGGCGGCGACGCATCGCATCGCGATCTACCCCGGCGACGGCATCGGAGTGGAGGTCACGTCCGAGGCCCTGCGCGTTCTCGAGGCGGCCCGGGAGCGAGTCGGTGGGTTCGTTCTCGACCTCGAGGAGCTCGACTGGGGGGTCGCCTTCCACGAGAGGACCGGGAGCGTGGTTCCCGACGACTTCCTGGAGACCCTCGCGCCCTTCGATGCGATCTTTCTCGGTGCGGTCGGCATGCCGTCCGTGCTGCCCGATCATGTCACACTGGCCCCGCTGATCTCCATCCGCCAGACCTTCGACCAGTACGCCTGCGTGCGACCCGCGAAGCTCTACCCGGGTGTGCGGTGTCCGCTCCTGGGGCGCGGACCGGAGGATGTCGACCTCCTCGTCATCCGCGAGAATTCCGAGGGCGAGTACGTCGACAACGGCGGTCGCTTCAAGCGGGGGCAAGTCGGTGAGTTCGCGCTGCAGACGGCCATTCACACGCGCCGTGGCGTCGAGAGGGTGCTGCGCTTCGGGTTCGAGCAGGCGCGAGCGCGACGCGGCAAGCTGACGATGATCACGAAGTCGAACGCGCAGCGTCACGGCTTCGTGCTCTGGGACGAGGTGCTCGAGGACGTCGCCTCGAGCTACGGTGACATCGAGACGGACAAGCAGCATGTCGACGCCGCCGCGATGAACTTCGTTCGCTGTCCGGAGCGCTTCGATGTCGTCGTTGCCTCGAACCTCTTCGGAGACATCCTCAGCGACCTCGGCGGCATCATCTCGGGCGGGCTCGGCCTCGCGCCGAGCGCCAACATCAACCCGGAGCGCCGGCACCCGTCCCTCTTCGAGCCGGTGCACGGGTCCGCGCCCGATATCGCCGGCAAGGGAATCGCGAACCCCGTTGCCGCGATCCTCGGCGTCGCGATGATGCTCGAGTGGCTCGAGGAGACCGCAGCCGCCAGGGTTCTTCGTCGCGCGACCGAGGCGGTGCTGGCGAGCGGCGAAGGCACGCCCGACCTCGGCGGCCAGCGGACCACACGCGAGCTGGCCGACCTCATCGTGGCGAGAGTCGCTTCCCTCTGAGGGATCTGCGGCGAGATCGTGAGGGTGGCGACAGCGCAGCCGTGAGCAGCGGCGGCTATCGGTCGCGGGCCTCGATCCAGTCGGCGGGGCCCTCGGGGTCGTGCTCCGGCCTCGTGCGCCAGCTTTCGAGCGCTCGGTTGACCACGTACGCGCCGTCGGGCCCCCCCATCTCGGCCCAGTGCTCGGAGTCGTCTCCGGAGATGGCGCCGATGACGTAGGCCGGCCAGTAGAGCGCCGACCACGCCTGGAAGCCCTGGCGAATCTGCAGGTGCTGGTGGAAGAACTCGTGGATGATGATGACGGCTCGCAGCCGTGGGTCGCACTGACGCCATCTGTGGTGGTCGCCGACGACGAAGCCCCAGGTTCGTGCCTGTGCGACGTGAGCCATGCCGGTGATGCCGAGCGCCAGCGCCAGCGCCGGACTGACCTCGGCGGACTGGCCGACCTCGCCATCGCCAGGAATCGTCCAGATCAGGTTCCTGCCCGAGGCGCGCACGCGTGTGCCGGGCGGAAAGACACTCCCGCGCGATGCGTCCCGGGGGCCCTGCCAGACGGCGGGGTCGACGGACTCGATGTGCGCGAGGGCGTCGTTGACGAGGGCGGCTTCCTCGCCCAGGTCGATGTTCTCCGAGGTGACGAGGAAAAACGGCGCGTTGATCACCGCGGTCAGCGTGCCGCCGGTTCCGGTCAGCAGCTTCTCACCGCCGCCGAGCAGCTTGTCGCCGTCGAATGTCAGCACGCCCTCGACGAGAAGCGCCGGGCTCTCGAGCAGATCTCCGGCGGCGGCGGCAGTGCGTCCGAGCTCGCGGTAGAGGGACGTCTCCGAATCCGCCGCCTCCTGCCCGAGGCCGAGGATCTTCGCCGGCCAGCCGACGGGGTTGGCGCCGTGGCTCTGCGGCTCGAGCCCCGTGCAGCCACCGAGCAGGAGCAGCGGTGTCGCGCTGACCAGGAGTCGCCCCATCATTTCTCTCACCTCGGTCGTCGCTGGACGGGTATGTCCCGGGGAAACGGCGGATGCCAGCCTACTGACGACGGCGTTGAAGTCAATCACGTGCGGGCGCGCTCCAGCCGTTCCCGGGCGAGCGCGCCGGAGGGGCGACCTCTTGCCGCATCGAACAACGGACCTACTGTCTCGCTATCGGCACGTCGAAGTAGTTCTCGATCTCGAGGGTGTGCATGCCCCATTCTCCCAGCACGTCCCAGGAGTCGAGGTGGGTCTGCATGGCGACGGTCTCCAGGCCGCGTCCGCCGCGGGCGGCCGCGTCGGCGGAGATCCTTCCTTCCGCGAGCATCGCGTCGTGGAGCAGCTGCCACTGGTACCACACGACGCTCCCCCACCGCCCGCTCGTGTTGTAGGCCGTGCCCCACTTCGAGAGCTTCTCTCCGTACCAGCGTGCCTTCTGGCCTGCCATTCCGCTGGCGTCCGTCAGGAAGGCCATTCCCTTGCCATCCGGATCGCTCGCCAGCCGGACGTTGCGCACATCGAGCGCTCTGCGTGCCGCGTCGACTCGCGCCTGCAGGTACTGGTCCGCGTCGTACGTCGTCGGGTTGGTGTAATACCGCAGCAGTCCCGCGTGGCCCCCGCGCTTGTACTCGAGCAAGACGCGGCGGATTTCCGACAGTGAGTTTCCACGCGCTGCATGGCTGAAGCCCATCGAGCACTCGGGGTGCTTTCCGCCCGCGCGGATCTCCTCGCCCCACTTCCGCAGGTAGCCGCAATTGCCGGGGAAGGTCGCGGCATCGAGCTCCGACGAATGAAGATGGCTGCCGTATTTCTTCTTCATCGCGGCGGTCACCGGATACCAGGGGATCATCTTGTAGGCGGTCACCCGTCCCCAGTTGCTGCCGTCCGTCAGCCAGGCGTCTGGCCAGCCGGGACGGTAGTGCATCGGCCTGCCGGCCTTCGTCCAGCTTCGAGCCATCAGCTTCCATGCGTCGAGCTGCTGCGGATCGAGCTCCTGCTTTCTGACGTGTTCGTGCCATGCGTAGGCTCTCCTGAGAAGCTCGATGTGCGCTTCGTCAGCGGTCATCAGGTAGAGCCAGGTCAGCAGCGGACCGACCGCGCGTGTCATGGTTCTGGGGTAGGGCAACTCGATCTCGTAGCCCCTTGCCCGCGCGGGTTTGCCGTTGTCGCGGTACTGCTCCGCCCAGCCGACAACCTCGCCTTCTCCACAATTCGCCCGGGCGATGAACGGTCCGAGGTTGCCGAGCCCGGCGACGTACTTCCTGTCCCCGGTCATGTGATACATCAGGACCATCATCTGGAACGGGGCGTTGGTGCCGCCGTCGTTGAACGACGTGCCGTTTCGCACCCCTGTATGACCCGTTCCTCTGCCGCTGAACGTCCACTGGTCCGGCCATCCGCCGGTGCTGCGTTGCAGCGAAAGCAGGACGTCGGCGCAGCGTCTTGCCGAATCGACGTACTTCCCGTCGCCGGTCAGCTTGTGCGCGTACAGCATGATCCAGAAGGGGCCGTCGTTGTAGCCGTCCTGGATGCGGACGAAGTCCTCCCCGTAGTTTCCCCAGGGCCAGTGGCCCCTGGGCCACTGTTTCTCCAGGATCAGGTTCGCCCGGGCCAGTCCCGCATCGAGGTACTTCTTGTCACCGAAGAGTTCGTGAGCCCGGAAGAAAACGACCGCGCCGGCGCGGATACTGTGGACATCTCTGCCGGTGTAGGCCGTCGGCAGCTTGTTTGCCTGCCCGTCGAGCCACTTCCGGATGTCCGCCTCGCACCGGCTCACCAGCTTGCGGTCGATCTTCGCCAGCAGGTCTCGAAGCCGCCTCGTCTCGGTCTTGCGCTCCTCGACGGTCAGCTCTTCGTAGTGAACCGTCTCCCCGCCGAACAGACGCGTGCGCTGCTCCCTTGACAGTCCTTCATCGGAGAGCGCATCGAAGGACAGGTCCCTGTAGTGGCCGATCTTCTCGTCGAAGACCAGGGGGCCCTCGGCCGGCGCCGCGCCGGGAATCCACGTGCACAGCAGGAGAGAGCCGTAGAGCTTGCACGTCAGGGCCTTCTTCCCGGATACGGTCCGGACTCCCATCACCCGTGGCCCTCCTCCAGGCGCCTTCGCGGTGGTTCTTCCGATGTCGCCGTGCGGCCGCCAGAGATGTGCCGGCGACATCGCGGCGCCGCGACCGGCATCGTCGGGGACGACGAGGGGATTCGCGAGGACAAAAGCCCTCGAGAGAGGTGGGCGTCCGGCCCGGAAGGCTCGACGCTCACCGCCTCTGCGAGATTCCGGCAGAGGGCCCGTGGCCCGACGATCTGTTCGCGAACGACGCGGAGCATGGCCCCGAGAGTGGCGATTCCCACGCTCCGGACGACGGTCGCACGCGGCATCGACCGGGCGACGACGGTGGTCGAGCGACCGTTCGGGATCGCGGGCTCCGCGACCCGGCGGCGTCGGTTCTGTCCTCACCCGTGCCGCGTTGCCATGACGGTGATCACGAGCCTGGCGGCGCTCGAAGGGAGTCGTCACGGTCGGGCGGGGGGCGACCTCGAGGTGTCGGGGCGGGTTCACTTCGCACGCTCCGCGGTGTAAAACGGACGAGCGTCCGAAGCGGTCGTGAGCCGTGTCGGCAGAGGGGACCACGGTCGGCTTCCCCGGACCGCAACGCGTCGCCGCCTCCGCGGCACGATCGGAGCTGAATCGATGATCCTCCGCGCAGCCTCGAAGTCCTTCGCGTGGCTGGCCCTGCTGGCTTGCGGGTGCGGCGACGGTGGGCCCGCGCCGTCGTTCGACGAAGGCGCTCCCGCGGTCGAGAGGCTCACCTTCGTCGACGTCACGGCGACGACAGGGATCGACTTTGTCACGGTCTGCGGCAGCGCGGAGAAGGACTACATCGTCGAGGTCAACGGGGCGGGATGCGCTCTCTTCGACTACGACATGGACGGTGACCTCGACATCTTCCTCGTCAACGGCGGTCGGCTGCCGGACGATCCGGAGGGTGCCGGCGCTTCGCCGTCCGATCGTCTGTACCGCAACGAGGGTGGTATGCGCTTCACGGACGTGACGCGCGAGGTCGGCCTGCTGGAGAGCGCGTGGGGATGCGGGTGCTGTGTCGCGGACTACGACAACGACGGCGACCTCGACCTCTACGTCACGAACCTCGGCGCCGATGAGCTCTGGGAGAACCAGGATGGCAGGTCCTTCGAGGCGGTCGGCGCCCGTTCGGGTGCGAACGACCCTGGCTGGGGAGCGAGCTGCGCGTTCGTCGACTACGACCTCGACGGGCTCGTCGATCTCTTCGTGGTCGACTACCTCGAGTTCGATCGCGAGAAGGTGCGGCCACGCGGTCCCGACTCCTGCGACTACAAGGGCCAGAAGATCCTCTGCGGCCCCAAGGGACTGCCGCGGGTGCCGTGTGTGCTCTACCGCAACCTGGGCGGTGGCAAGTTCGAGGACGTCACCGAGAAGGCAGGCATCCGGACCAAGGACGGCTACGGGCTCGGCGTGGCGGTCGGCGACTACGACGATGACGGGCGACCCGACATCTACGTCGCCAGCGACTCGACCGAGAACCTGCTCTTTCACAATCTCGGTGACGGGCGGTTCGAGGAGGTGGGGCTCGATGTCGGCGTCGCGCGCAACGACGCGGCCATCGCACAGGCCGGCATGGGCGTGCAGTTCGCCTACGTGCGCGATGCGACGCGCGAGGATCTCTTCGTCGTCAACTACGAGGACGACACGAACACTTACTACCGCAACGACGGCGGCTACTTCACCGAGACGACATCGGCCACCCGTCTCGGCTCACCGAGCTTCAAGTACCTCGGTTGGGGGTGCTTCTTCGCCGACTTCGACCTCGACGCGGACCTCGACCTCTTCGTCGCGCAGGGTCACGTGGTCCCGCAGGTCGACAAGGTCACGTCGAGCCCCGGCTACCGGCAGCCCAACAAGCTCTTTCTCAACGATGGCACCGGGAAGTTCGTCGACGTCACGGCACGGGCGGGCTCCGGGCTCGCGGTGAGCAAGTCGTCTCGCGGGGCTGCCTGCGGTGACCTCGATGGCGACGGGGACCTCGACATCGTGGTCAACGAAATCGACGACAGGGCGACAATTCTGGAGTGCGTGGGCGAGCCGCGCGGCCACTGGCTCGGTGTGCGCTGTGTCGGCACCAGGTCGAATCGCTCCGGCATCGGCGCGCGCATCGTGCTCGCGGCTGCCGGCAAGACGCAGGCGCGGCGGGTGCAGTCGAGCGCTGGCTACGCGTCCCACTGCGAGCTCACGCAGCGCTTCGGCCTCCGCGACTCGACGCAGGTCGACGAGCTTCGCATCGAGTGGCCGTCGCGCAAGGTCGAGATCTTCACCGTGGATGGCGTCGACAGGATCGTCACCGTCGAGGAAGGCAGCGGGCGCGCACCGTCACCGTAGCTCCGGCTCATCCTCGCGGTTCGCGGCGCTGGGCTCGGGTCCCGGGGTCAGAACGGCATCAGCTTTGCGAGCAGCGACTCGCGGCCCTGCTCGACGATGCGGAACTCGCCCTCGTTCCACCCCTGTCGCAGGGCTGCGAAGAGAAACCACTCGGGGTACTTGGCGCCTTCCCAGCGGACCTCGACATCGTAGGGCTCGGCTCCGTTGCCCCTGACCTCGGCGACCCTGCCCTTGCGCTGACCGTACTCGATTCTGGCGCCCGGGACGAGCTCGAAGGGGCCGCTCGGTCGGGGCTTCTCGGTGGCGGGGGCTTCATCGGCCTTGGCGGCGCTCTCGTCCGGCTTGCTGGTCGTCTCTTCGGCTGCGGTCACGGCTGTCAGTTCTGGGTGTCGGTTCGAAGCGGTACGGGCGCCGGGCGGGCCGGCTCGGCGACCGTCCGTGCAACTCGGAGCCCCTATCCTACTCGCCCTGCCGGCTTTTTCCAGCCGCTCGCCCGCGGCGAAAACGGACCGGGCTCCTGGTACTCGTCTGGTACAATCGAAGATCCCCCCAGCGGCCCTTCGCACGTTTCTCGCGTGTCGGGCCCCGAGCGTCCTGCGACTTCCCTTCACCGGATCCCGCCACGAGCTGACGATGAATCGCATGCACCTTGCCCGCGCGGCTCTCGCCTCGACCGTCCTTTTCGCGTGTCTCGTCGCTCCGTCGTCGCTCCGTGCGAAGGACGACGAGCCAGGTTCCGCTCGCAAGCAACCGGCGACCACCAGGAGCGGTTCGCTCTCCAAGACGCCCGCGACTCGCGGCCTGCGCTCCGGCGCCGCCGGCACCGGTCGGCGCACACCGAAGCAGATTCCGCCGTCCGCGAAAGGCAAGACCTCGCCGCGCAAGGAGAGCCCTCGTCGGAGCTTGCTGAAGAAGTCCGATTCGCTGCGAAAGCCCGCCTCGTTCCGGCCCGTCGAGAGTGGCGAGAAGAACGGCAAGACGGAAGCCGGGGCGACGGAAGCCGGGGAGACGGAAGCCGGGAAGACGGGGACGGAGGCGGACGGGAGCTGGATCGGCGCGGTGGTCGCCTTCTTTGTGGACAACCAGGTGTGGGTTTTCAGCGGGCTCGGTGTCGTTGTGCTCTTCGTCGTCGGCTGGAAGTTCCTCGGACCGCGGGTGCGCAGGAGGAGTGGTGATCCTTTCCTCGAGCCGCTCGACGACGAGATCGAGAGAGGACTCTCCGGGAGCCCGGCCGCCCGTCCTGGTCGCTTCTCGAGCACGCGCCTGCGTGCCGCCGACGTCAACGCGCGGCTATCGGGAAGCGGCGTGTTGACCGAGGAGGTCGAGACGGATCGTGAGTACGCCTTCGTCATCGATGAGGAGGATCTCAAGCAGAAGGAGATCGATGCGCACACCGGCCGCGTGTACGCGGACGAGAGCGGTCTCCAGGAGTGCCTGAGCTCGCAAGACCTCGACGGGGCGTGGGAGGCTTACACGAGCGTGATCGAGCGTGACGGCACGGCAGAGTTCCGCGTCGAGGTGGAGAAGGAGCTCAGCGAACAGCTCCTGCGCACGCAGGATTACGCTCGAGCGGCTCGTGTCCTCGAGCGTCACGTCGCGATGCACGCCACCGAGGATGTCGACCCGGACTCGTACTTCAATCTCGGGTACATCCACTTCCAGACGAAGACGGTGAACAAGTCGCGCCGCTTCTTCAAGCTCTTCATCGAGAACGACCGCCGTCCCGCGTTCGTGGCTCGGGCGCGACGCATCCTCGATACGCTCGAGGAGGGGCCGTCGCAGAACTGAGGGGCCGTCGCGGAACCGAGGGGCCGTCGCGGAACCGAGGGGCCGTCGCGGAACCGAGGGGCCGTCGCGTGGGTGGAGCCCTCAGGAGACGGGGCCGAGCCCGCCGTCGACGCCGTGCTCCGGCGGCGCGTCTCGCCCCAGGTCGCGCAGGAACTCGAGTCCGCGCGCGAAGTCTCCGGCGGCGCGTGCCGCCTCGACGTCGATACAGCCGATCTCGTGACGCCTCGTCGAGCTCGCCAGAAGTGGCCAGTCGATGTCGCCGGTCCCCGGCTCCAGGTGCTCGTGCATGCCGCGTGCGTCGTGGATCGAGACACCGTCGGCGTCGTCACCCCGATCGTCATCGCCACGACCGCCATCGTCGCCGCGGACCCCGATGGTCGGCACGTCCAGCTGCTCGGCCGGCCAGCGCGCGGTGTCGAGCCAGACGCCGAGAGGAGCACCGGCGAGCTCCTCCAGAACGGCCCGGGTTTCCGGGAAGCTCGGCATCTCGGTCGGGCGGCTCGACGGTGTCAGACAGAGCCGTACGGCGTAGCGATCGGCGTGGTCGAGGAGCCGCGACAGCGTCGACAGATAGGCGCTCATGCGGACCGAGACCTCCGCGTCACGTGCGCCACGAGTCTGCGGATCGTCGTCGGGTGGGGAGGTCACCGGCATGAAGCCGCGTGGAGCGCCGGACAGATCGAGGTCGACGGTCGGCACGAGGACGCGCGGGATGCCGAGGCCCTCCGCGGCCTCGAGCGTCGCGAGGCCGCGACGCAATGCTTGACGGCGTTCATCACCACCGGGGTTGCCGAGGACGACGTCCGGTCGCCGGCCGACCCGGAGGGCTCGCGGGTAGGGCGTGAAGAGGCGGATGGCGAGCGTGCGGTCTCGCGGCACGCAGCGTCGGAGGGCTTCCCAGGTCGGTAGATGGAGTGGCTCTTCGACGATGACGCCGTCGAATCCGACGTCGAGGATGGCCGAGACCTTCTCCTCGCACTGTCGCGGATCCGCGGCTCGGAGCGCGGCGACAAGGGTCCTCATGTGCTTCTCTTCAGCCTGGAAAACCCGTATATTTTGACCATTCTTCAGCGAGTCTCACTTCCGGGAGAGAGGGAGAGGACGATGTCCAAGGACCAGAGCCCGAAGTTTCCGCCGTCGGACGCGTTCCGTCAACGTGCTCATGTTTCTAACTTCGAGGCCTACCGGGAGCTCTACCACAGAAGTCTCGACGATCCGGACGCTTTCTGGGCCGAGCAGGCGAAGCGCCTGGACTGGATCGAGCCGTTCGATACGGTGCGCGACTGGAACTTCGAGGAGCCCTCGATTCGCTGGTTCCTGGGCGGCAAGCTCAACGCGTCGGTGAACTGTATCGACCGTCACATCGACGCCGGTCGCGGCGGGCAGACGGCGCTGATCTGGGAGGGCAACGACCCGGGTGACTCCCGGACCTTCACCTACGTGGAGCTGCACCGCGAGGTCTGCCGCTTTGCGGGGGCTCTGCGCGGGCTCGGTGTCGCGAAGGGCGACCGGGTCTGCATCTACCTGCCGATGGTCCCCGAGCTGGCGTTCGCGGTTCTCGCGTGCGCTCGCATCGGTGCGGTCCACAGCGTCGTCTTCGGTGGCTTCAGCGCCGACTCGCTGCGCCAGCGCATTCTCGATTCGACCTGCGGCGTCGTCATCACGGCGAACGAGGGTCTTCGTGGCCCGAAGGCGATTCCGCTGAAGGCGACGACCGACGAGGCCATCGAGGGGCTCGACTGCGTCAGGTCCTGCGTCGTCGTGAAGCGAACCGATACCGGGGTGCCGATGCG
>CAYMLL010000190.1:0-15113 GCA_964390645.1 uncultured Planctomycetia bacterium
ATATGTGAACGAGGGACTCGTGAAGAGACGCGCGCTCGCGCTTCAGCTCGACCGTGCCGACGGCGAAGGAGCCGGCCTCGACCCCGCGTTGCGCGACACGCCGGCGAACAGAGGTACGAAGGTGCGTTGTCGTTCCGGTCGCGAGCGACACACCGGCCGCGCTCGTGTCCTCCACCCGCGAGCAGAACGGGCAGATGGCTCGGGTCACGCGCGTTCGCATTTCCCGGATTGGTGCCGCAGAGCACCGCCGTGTTGTCGAGCGACCCGGCACCGGCGTTCTGCGTCCGACGCGACTGGTCGACGCGGGCATCGTAGCAGCCGAGCAGGGCCTTCTCGATCTTCTTCTCTCCGCTCGAGCCCGACGGCCTCCCGGCGGTGGTGGGACAGTTCGTGCTGCTCGGACGAGATGCCTTCATCCCGCGGCGACGCCTGGGAGTCCTGAATCACCACGCTGCTCCGTCGCGTCGACCCCGTCTGCACCATCACCGGAACCCTGTCGAGTGGCAGCGTGCCGCCTCGAGTCTCGCCACCGTGCGCAATGGCCGGGATCGCCGGGTCGAGAAGCGACGACGAATTCGTTGCGCAACGGGTGGCCCGCAAGGGGGCTCCCGCTCATACTGAGACGAAGGGCCCGCCCGCGGCCAGGGCTGACGCCGCAACTTGCCAGGCTCGCGTCGACTCGTTTTCGCGACGGATTCTCGTACGTCGCCCGGCTTGAAGATGGACTCGATCCGGAGCCTGTCGCTCGCCA
Organism: uncultured Planctomycetia bacterium; assembly: GCA_964390645.1. Taxonomy (GTDB): domain Bacteria; phylum Planctomycetota; class UBA8108; order UBA8108; family UBA8108; genus CAYMLL01. The sequence continues at coordinate 752 of CAYMLL010000190.1, forward strand.
CGGTCGTATCGAGCGTTGTCCGGACACGAGGACCCCGAAGGAGAATCGCGATGAGAGCGTCGTCCGTCTTCCTCGTGTTGGGGCTGGCCGCTCTCGGCTTGCCGGGTGCCGGAACGGACGCGGCCGAAGACCGGGGCGAAAGCGACCTGATCGTCGCGTCGGGCGGCAAGAGCCACGCACAGATCATCGTGTCGCCTTCCGCGGGGCCCCGCGAGCGCCGGGCCGCCGAGGACCTCGCTCGATACGTCGAGAGGATGAGCGGCGCGAAGGTCCCCGTCGTCAGCGAGCGGCGAGCCATCGACGCTGCGCTTCGACGCGACACTCCGCTCCTCCTGGTCGGCCAGGAGGCGATCCGGGCTCGACCCGAGCTGCGCAAGACGTTGAGTCGTGTGCTGAAGAGGAGACCGCACCTGCGGACCGACGGGATCGTCCTGAAGCGCGACGCGAACCGCATCTACGTGGCCGGGAACAACGACGCAAGCCACTACTTCGCCGCGGTGGAGCTCCTTCGCCACTGGGGCTGCCGCTGGTTCCTGCCGACCGAGTTCGGCGAGTGCATCCCCGAGCACGACGAGCTCAGAGTCAGCGAGCTGAACCACGTCCACAGCTCACCGTTCGAGATCCGCTCCTACTGGATCTCCTGGATCGGAGACCGCTCGGGCGAAGCCGAGTTCCAGGCCCGCAACCTGCTGACCGGACGCGGGCACATGCCGCCGACCGGGCACGCGCTCGGCCGGTACACGAAGGGTCTCGGCAAGGGCACCTTCAGCTTTCCGATCACCGCCCCCGAGACCGCGCGACACGTGGCAGCACAGGTGGAGACGACGTACCGGGACGGAGGCGCGCTCTCTCTCGGGATGGAGGACGGATCCTACGACTGCGAGGACGCGAAGGACGAGGAGCTGATGAAGCTTCGGTGGGACAAGTACTTCCTGCGCTGGTCGGTGACGGACCCGATGCTCGAGCTCTACAACAACGTGGCACGGATCCTCCGGGACAGGCACCCGGACAGCGACGGGAAGATCGGATTCCTCGCCTACGCCAACATGACCCTCCCGCCGGTGCGGAAGATGGTCGCCGAGAGGTCGCTCTTCTGCGAGCTCGCGCCGATCGACATCGATCCGATCCACGGCATGGACGACCCGCAGTCGCCGCCGAGACGCGAGTTCCGGGACATGCTGTACAGGTGGGCCGAGGTGATGCAGGGACGGCTCGCGATCTACGACTACGACCAGGGAATGCTCGTGTGGCGCGACCTTCCGAACCCCTCCCACCAGGCGTTCCGTCAGGACGTCCAGCATTACCGGAAGGCGGGAGTTCTCGGCGTCAACACGGAGAGCCGAGGCGCCTTCGCCACGACGTTTCTCAACCTCTACCTGCGCGCTCGGCTCCTGTGGAATCCGGACGAGGATACCGACGCGCTCCTGGAAGAGTTCTACCCGAAGTTCTACGGTCCCGCGGCCGCGCCGATGCGCGAGTACTGGAGCGCGATCTATCGAGCCTGGCGAGAGACGATCGTCACGGAGCACGAGTACTTCGTCGCCCCGGCCATCTACACGCCCGAGCTCCTGAAACTGCTCCGTGACAAGCTCGAGAGCGCCGAGAGCATCACGGCCGGCGTCGCCACCCGGGGCCGGGAGCTGACGCGCAACGAGCAGCTCCTTCTTCGCAGGATGGAGTTCACGCGCACGAGCTACGAGATCCTCGACGCCTACATGGAGATGGTCCGGGCGGCGGCAAGAGACGTCGACTACGCGACAGCCGTCGCCGCAGGCGAGCGCGGATTGAAGGCCCGTGCCGCGATGACCGCCCTCGGCGGTATCTTCACCACCACGCGGCTGGAAGGCGACGGCGCTCCCTGGTGGCCCGGCGAGGTGAGGCAGTACCGGGAGCTCCTCTCCTTGACAAACGGCACGCGAGGCGAGCTCGTCGCCAGGCTGCCGCTGGAGTGGACCTTCCGACGTGATCCCGATCGCCGGGGCCTCACACAGGGCCACCACGTGAAGCCGCCGGACCTGTCCTACTGGAACGCCCACAAGGACGAGTACGACCTGGACAGCCGCAAGGACCACCCGTCGAGCCGGTGGGAAGTGCTGCGCACCGATCTCTACGCGCAGGCCGGAGGCATCCGCCACCCCGACCGCCAGAGCTTCACCGGTGACCTGTGGTATCGCACCGACGTCGACCTCGACGCCGAGGAGTTACAAGGCGCGGTCCACCTCCGATTCCCGGGCGTCTTCGGAGAGTGCTGGCTCTACGTCAACGGCGAGGAAGCGGCCCACCGCGAGCAGAATAAGCTCTGGTGGCGCAACGACTATCGATTCGAGTGGGACGTCGACTTGACGGCGAAGCTGACCGCGGGCAAGAGCACCTTGACGTTGCGGTCCAGCTGCGAGCACCACCTCGGTGGCCTGTTTCGCCGCCCGTTCCTCTACCGCAGGCTCGCGCCCTGATCCGGCTCCCGCAGGACCGAGTCGGTCCCGTTGATCCGCAGCCAGGATACGCGAATGCCGTTGCGCATCGGACGCAGCCCCACGGCCCCGATCTCTCGCTTCGCATCGTCGTCGATGGTGACGATCGACTCGCCGTCGATCTCGAAGCCCAGCCGGCCGCCCCGTCGGAGCACACGAAACCGAAAGGGGGCACCCTCCCGGACAACGTCCGAGCTGTGCACAAGCAGCCGCGCCTTCCCGAGAGTCCCACCCTCCACGAAGATCCGACCTTCCCGGCCGTCGAACCCGAATCGATCCGGCCCGATCTCGACCGAGGCCGCCGTTCCGCCGAGCTCGTCGAGGGTCAGCTCGCCCTCGACGGTGAAGTCCCCGGCGCCCAGCCGGTGCTGCGCGAAGACGACGTTTCGCGCCGAGTCTCCCTTGATGTACTGCACACCGGTGCGGCTGCCCAGCTCGCGCGACAGCCTGCGGTAGTCGGTCGGCTCGTGCCCCTGATAGCGGCGAAAGGTCCTGGCAAAGTACTGGCTCGAGCCGAACCCACACTCCAGCGCGATCGCGGTCACCGTCCATTCCGTCTCGCGCAGCAGACGCCGGCTCCTGCGAATCCGCAGCCGGTTCAGGTGGACGATCGGGCTCTCTCCCGTCAGCCGGCGACACAGCGTCCCGAAACGCGATCGCTTCAGCCCCGCCGCATGCGCCATGCGATCGAGCGACCAGTCCTCTTCGCACCGTGCTTCAAGCTCCCGGAACAGCCCCACCACCTGCGCCTCGGTGGCCGACCCCTGCGCGCTGTCACCCGCACCCTGCTGCAGCCGCAGGCAGATTCCCGCGAGGAGCTCCACCACGAGCGCCCGCACGAGAATCCCCCGGACGCCGTCCAGCGACCCCGGATTGCCGGTGATCTCTCGCACCACCCGACCGAGTCCGGGCTCCACGCGCACACGCTGCGAGGGCGCCCGCGCCAGGAACGTGACGATCCGCCTCGCTTCGCCCGGCCGGATCCCGAGGGCTCTCGAGAGCTTAGCCACCGTCCGGCCGTCTTCGCCACGCGCAGGCCACCCGATCCGGATCCGGTGGACGACGAGCGGGACCGACTCCGACGACTCGATGCCGCTGAACACCTGACCGGGGAGCACGAACACGGCTTCGCCCTGCTTGACGTCGTAGGGGCGCCCGTCCACTTTCCAGCGCGTGTGCCCCTTGGCGATCGCCAGAACCTCCAGCCCGCGCACCCGGACCGGCACCGGCCCGCTGCGCCGCGTGCTCACCGTCTCGCCAAGAATCCCGTACACGATCGTGGGCCTCCACGGTGGCCGGCCTCCGTTCCCGCGACCCGCACCGCCGGCACCACGCGGTCCGGCGGCTTCACGTCGGGAACCTGCGCGCTCGCGCTGTGAACACCCCGCCCCGGGTGGTAATAATTTACCAGTGGTTGATGCTTCACGCAAGACCGCCTTTCGAAGTCCATCCTCGATGGGGAAAGAGCGACGGCGACGTTCGCCACGGCGATACGGCTCCCCGGATTCGCGGCGTCCCACAGGGCACCCGTCCGGCGACGAATCCGTGTACTCCCGACGATCTGCACGCGACCGTCTTCAAGGCGATGGGAATCGACCATCGCACGGAGCTTCAGGACCGGCTGGGAAGGCCGTTCCAGATCCGTGACGGCGAGCCGCTGCCGCTGTTCTGAGCTTCCGGAATCAACGCTCTTGACCTCAAATCTGTGTGTCTGAACGAACGAAGATGATGGACGGAGACGATCAGCGGAGGATTCCTGTCATGAATTGCCCGATCTCACTTGCAGCGAGCAGGCCCCGCTCGGCCCTCGGCCTGGGCCTCGTCGTCGCACTGGTGTGGGCGTCGCCGTATCGGCCGGCGCTCGCCTCGGTCGAGGACCTCCAGGATGCGGCACAGGACCACCCGGACCTGACTCACCAGTACACATTCGACGGTGCCGACTTTTTCGAGCGCCGACAGGACTCCCGGGGAATCGACGACCTCGTCGAGCAGGCCGGAGGCTCGGCGACCGTGGATGACATCGTCTACGGCGTCGCCGGCTTCGACGACACGTCCGAAGCGGTCACGACGTTTCGCCCGCCTCCGGGGGGCACGGAGTTCAGCGACGGCGCGAACTTCCGCATTCCGAGCATCGCGCTCGGCGACGCGTTCTCGTACGAGGTGATCTTCCGTCCTGGACGGGAAGTGATCGAAGGCGGGGACTTCAACCTCGGGTACATCCTCGCGAACCGCATCGGCAACGACCGCGGCTACTTCCTGTATCAGGGAAGCGCGGAGCAGGACGAGTTCGGCGCCTTCGGTTACGACGGCGACGACCTCGCCAGCGTCGTCGGCTCCTCGTTCAATGTCAGCAACGAGAACACCATCCTCGAGACGATCGAGGTCGGACACTGGTACTACGTCGCGGGAAGCTACCGCCACGAGGATGGCAACACGACGTTCACGAGCTACATCGCGGATCTGACCGACGGTCAAGACACGCTCACGGTCGTCGGGCCCATCACCGTACCGGGATCCTACGGGCGTGATTTCGCCGGTTTGAGCATCGGCGGACGCTTCGACGGACCCGGTGAGGGGTTTCCGGGCGACATCGACGAGGTCAATCTCTACGGCGACGAGGTCGACGAGGAGGTCTTCGAGGAGCACCTGAGCGCTCTGCTCGGCGAGGTCGAGCCCAGGGTACTGTTTCACCGCGGCGACCCCAACGACAGCGGCGTGCTCGACCTCTCCGACGGCACGTTCATCTTCAACCACCTGTTCACCGGCGGGCCCCCGCCGGCCTGCGCGGAGTCGGCCGACGGCAACGGCGACGGCGCCGTCGACCTCTCGGACGGGGTGTACCTGCTCAACTTCCTCTTCCTCGGTGGTGATCCGCCGGTGGCGCCCGGCCCTCCGGATGAGTCCTGCGGCGAGCTCCCGTCCGACAGCCAGCTGGGCTGCGAGTCGTACTCGAGCTGTTGATGGACAGCCGGCGCGGACGATCCGCGGCGGGCCCGTTCGACCCCTCTGGCGACTCTTCGAGAACATGAGCACGCCCGGACCGCGACGGCTTCTGCTGCTCGAAACGGAGGTCGACGTGCGCGCCTGCCGCGCAGAAGACGCGGGCGCAGATCGACGTCGTGGAGGCCCTCCTGCCGCGTGGCGGAACCGGCTCGGACACGACCGAGCCCCCCTTCGCACGGTTTCGGCTGTTCTTGCATCGCAGAGGCATCCAGAATGGTGCGCTGCAAGCTCGTCATCGACCGAGAACAGCGACCCCGGACACGACCCCCCGAACAGCCGACCACGAGGCGTTGCGAGATGAGACTCGTATCTTCGCTCTTCAGCGTGCTCATCTCTGCGACATCGGGAATTTCGGCTGCGCCGGCGGCCGAGCCGCGTCCGAACATCCTCCTCGTCCTGATCGACGACATGGGCTGGCCCGACCTCGCCTGCTACGGACACGGCTTCCACGAGACGCCGCGCCTGGACCGGCTCGCCACCGAAGGGGTCCGCTTCACGAACTTCTACGCGACGCCGGTTTGCTCATCGACTCGCGCGACGATCGAGTCGGGCCAGAACTCGGCGCGTGTCGGAATCACCGACTTCCTCGCCGGGCACTGGAAGCCCTTCGCGAAGCTCGTCGTCCCGCCGATGCCGAGTCACCTCGATCAGAACCTCACGACGCCGGGCGAGGCGCTCGGCCGCGCCGGATACGTCACCGGGTACTTCGGGAAGTGGCACCTCGGTCGTGGAAAGCAAAACGCTCCGGCCGTCCACGGATACCAGATCACGAGCGACCAGCTCGACCGAGCGTTCCGCCGGGCGCGGACCGGTGACAACGAGGGTCCCAAGAGGATGGGCCTGATCACGGACCAGGCGCTCTGGTTCCTCGAACGACACGCCCGACTCCCCCGCGACCCTGCGGGCGAGAGGAAGCCGTTCTTTCTCCACGTGTCGCACCACGCCGTCCACATCCCGATCCAGGCGACGGCGAGGTCGATCGCGAAGTACCGCAAGAAGCCGAAGCCTGCTGTGGGTGTCAACCATCCGGTCTACGCAGCGATGGTCGAGGATCTGGACTCGCAGATCGGTCGGCTCCTCGACAGGCTGGAGGAGCTCCAGCTGGCGAAGAAGACCGTCGTCGTCGTCGCCTCCGACAACGGCGGCCTTCGCGAGGTTTACACCGGCAACGGTCAGGTAGTGTCGACCAACGCTCCCCTGCGATCGGAGAAGGGCACGATCTACGAGGGCGGCATCCGGGTGCCGTTCATCGTTCGCTGGCCGGGAGTCACGCCACCGGGGAAGGTCTGCCACGAGCCGGCGGCCACCTGGGATCTGCTGCCGACGTTCTGCGCGATCGCCGGGGCCCCCGCGCCGGAGCAGCCTCTCGACGGCGTCGACCTGACACCGCTGCTACGCGTGCCGTCGAGCACACTCGAACGCGACGCCCTCTACTTCCACTATCCACACTACCACCACAGCCGACCGGCGAGCGCCGTCCGCCGCGGGAACCTCAAGCTCATCGAGTGGCTCGAGGACGGGGCGCTCGAGCTCTACGACCTGGCCGCAGACACCGGCGAGTCGAAGGACCTCGCCGCTTCCATGCCCGCGAAGGCGAATGAGCTCCGCCGTGATCTCGTCGCCTGGCGTCAGCGAGTCGGTGCGCGTTTGCCCACCCGGAACCCGAAGCACGATCCCGAGAAGGCAGATGTCTGGTGGAGCCGCCGCACGTCGACGCCGCTCGATCTCGAGGCGGTCGGCGACCGGCTGGAGAGGAGAGCGTCAAAGCCGTACTTCCGCACGAGCAGCTCCGCCGGACGCCGGCGTCGCGAGTGACCGCAGCGATGTCTCCCCCATCGGAGCACGAGGAGCTGGAGACGACACGCTGTACGAATCGAGTGCCCGCCGCACCTCGATTCCTCGGCGCCTGGCACGTCAGCCCTTCCCCCTGCTGATCGCTGCCCACGCGACGCGTACCGCCGCCGAGCTCTCGCCGCCTGCCGGTGACTTCCTCGCGAAGTCCGCTGGATGCCATGCCGCAACGTGAAAGAAATGTGGTCTCGATATGTCCTGGATCGATTTCGATCCCTGCGACCCGCAGAGTATCGCCTGCACGACCGGCGTTCACGAGCAGGTCGAACGCCCCGGGGCCCCGGGCCCCCGGAGGACCGGATGGACATTCACGACATCGGGAAGAGACCCGGGGGTCGTCGAAAGGTACGAGGCTCGGTCGAGCCGGCGCTCGCTCAGCCGATCGGACATCGATCCATCGTGCCGAGCCGGATCCTGCTCAAGGACCCTCGACCGGAAGCCACTGAACAGCGTCGATGATCACGTAGCCGTCGGTGCCTCGATTGCTGATGACGACCGTCGCCTTCCTGCCCTTCTCGAACCGGAACTTCCCCAGAGAACGGAAGAGCCCTCCGATCGGCGGATCCCGGCGTTGGTTCAGCTTCGTCGCGAAGTCGCCCCCCGCATGTGTGACCGTGACCGCGACGTCAGTGGCGCGATTCGGGTGGGACGTGTAGCTGACGCGAACCTCGTAGATGCCAGACCTCAGCCGGCCCGTCTCGAATCGCGCTACCAGGCGCCCCTTTCTGTCGTTGTCGTCGTGTCGATATCCGTTCCCGACGAAGGGGCTGACCGATCGACTCTCGATCCAGTCCTTCCCGCCCGGCAGCTGCGCGTCATCGACAACGATGCCCTCGAGCTTGGCCCGGCTGATCGTCGTCGCACGCTCGCTCGCGTACTCCAGCACCTGTCCGTCCCCGAGGAGCCGCTCTCGAAGGCCGTCGTAGCTGACGTCCTGCACTGCCGACTCCGCATCGATCGCCAGCGACGCCACGGTGGCCGCCGACTGACCGAGGATCATGAAGACCGGCTCCATACGAATCGAACCGTAAGCGATGTGCGAAGCCGAGATACAGACGGGAACGAGGAGATTCTCCACCTCGTGCCTCCTGGTGATGATCGCTCCGAGATCGATCGGATAAGGACCGTCCAGGCGCACCTGCACATCACCTTCGTTGCGCACGTGACCGGACGCGTCGACGTAGCGCTGCGTGTTGTGCGAATCCATGTTGTACGACCCCATGCCGATCGGACGCGGTGTCGGCTTCTTCCCCCGGACGTGGTTCTCGGTGACGACGAAGTCGCTGACCATTCGCCTCGCCTCGCGCACGTAGATCTGGTGCGGCCAGTGCCCGTTGTCGCGGAACTCGTCCCTGGCGAGTCCCCACCGCGCCATCCACTCGCGCTGCTTTCCGGGCACGCGTGGATCGTTGGCGAGGAAGAAGAAGTAGCCCTTCTGGTACGTCTCGTGCTCCTCGAGGATCTCCCGTCGGCGCGCGTAACTCGCCTGCGGATAGTCGTCACTCCCACCGATGTTGTCAGTGGAGAAGGGACCGTGATTGTTGGTGTCGGTCTTCTTGTTCGGGACAAGATCGAACGTGCCCCCCCTGTACCAGATACCCGCCAGGAGGGTGCGCAGGAGAAGCTCGTACTGTCGCGAGTCGTACCCCTTCGGCCTGGGAAACGGGACACGATTCTCGGGAACCGCCGTCAGGCAGACGCGGTAGTTGTAGGCCTGCAGGCGATGATCACCCTCTCCCTGCCTGCCCGGGTCACCGCCGTGAATGCGGGGCAGGAGGCCCGAGGACGGATCACCCGGGACGACGTAGGGATCGATCGGCACATGGAACTGGTGCTTGCGAGCATTCTCGATCTGCACGCCGTTCAACGTCTCGCCGTACCTGCTGTTCGACTCGCGACCGACGAAGTAGCTGACGCCGGCCGCCGCCATCAGATCGCCCTCGTAGGTCGCGTCGACGAAGATCTTGCCGGCGAAGGTCCGGCCGCCGAGAGTGCTGATCGCGAGGATTCGTCCGTCTCGCTTCTCGACTCCCTTGTCGCGATCGAGCCACTCGTCGCGGACGACCTCGATCTCGTTCTCGGCAACGAGAGCCTCGAAGACGGCTTCCGCGACATGCGGCTCGAAGACCCACATCGTCCGCCGCTCGCCGTCGATGGCCGGCGTGCCCTGCCCGCGGTTCCCGAACTGCTCGCGCTTCTCCCACTTCCAGGCTACCGGCTCCTGGTAGTGACGCCAGACGCGGTGGTAGAACTCGCGGGCGATGCCGCCGATGACCGACTTGTTTCCCGTGTCGGTGAAGCCGAGCCCGCCGGCCGTAAGTCCGCCGAGGTGCTTGTCCGGCGAGACGATCACGACGGACTTGCCCATCCTCTTCGCCTGGACCGCCGCGACAACACCGGCCGAGGTCCCGCCGTAGATCACGACATCATGGCTGCGCGGCACGCGCCGCGGATCACGCTCCAGCCGCATCAGCCGGTGTCGACGCCCGATCCGCGGCGCGTCTCGACGCTCCCGTTCGAGAGCCGCAATCCCCGCGTGATCACGCGTCCGCCCGCGCCGCCGGCCCTCTCGCTGGGAGCCGGCCGAGCGGGGCACGAAGGCCGGAAGATCGACGTCGTCGCTACAGCCGACAGCAGAGGAGTTCAGCACTCGCGGTCGCTCGGTTCGGAGCCCGTCCTCGACGGGCTGGACGTCCCTGGCGAAGGCCGCGGCCGTCAGCACCATCCACACCGGGATGAGAGGTTTCAAGGCCGTGTACACTCCATGCACCTTCAGCCCGAGCCGGCCGCCCTTCGCGAGCGCTCTCCCGGGCCGCAAGCCAGCCATCTAACCCGCGATCAAGTCGGCAGAACAGAGGCAAGGTGCCGCAGTGGCGTGCTTCCGACGCCCGGGAGGGGAGCACGAGACGTCACGTTCGAGTCGGATGTGCACGGAGCAACGGTTGATGCCGGAGGCGCCACGGGTACGATCGGTGCGTCTGACGTGAAGAGATCTGCCGCATCGATACCGTCAAGAAAGGACCACGAAAGAGCCTCATGTCAGATCACCCCCGAACCAGTCGTGCGTCCTCTCTCGTAGCCGTCGCTCTGCTGGCGTCGTTCTCTCTGATGGTCACGATCGCGGCCCCCCCCGACGACGAACGCGAGAGCGCGAAGGAGCCCCGACGACAGGAGACGCCACGGCGAGTCGGGGGGCGCCCGGTGGCCGAGATTCTCGAGCTGCTCGGAGCCAGGCTCACGAAGGGCGTTTCGGAGAGTCGGCTGAGGTCCTATCGTCGAGTGTTCGGCTTCACCGACCGCGACGGCGATGGCAGGCACTCACGCAAAGAGTACGTGACCGACGGCAGGTACATGACTCCCGAAGCCCGCAGCGCGATCTTCCGCGCAGCCGACAGCGATCGCGACGGATTCGTCAGCCGCGAAGAGTACGTCTTCAATCGCATCGTGACCGACGAGGCGAAGGCGATCCTGCAGGAGATGGACACGAACGGCGACCGGGTCGTCGAGAGAAAGGAGTTTATACGGAACGTGTCGATCAAGGACGACGACCTGGCTCGCAAGGTGTTCGAGGGGCTCGACGCGAACAAGGACGGCCGGCTGCCGATTCCGGAGTACTTGCGGGTGTGGGGACAGTGGGCGAGGGTGAAGCCCGAAAGAACAGGCGGTGACCGATCCAGACTGCTGAGGACGCTGGATCTGAACGGTGACGGAATCCTGTCCGCAGAGGAGATCGCCGCAGCGGCAGCCTCGCTGAAGAAACTCGACAGGAACGGCGACGGCGAGCTCTCCGGCGACGAGTATTCGGATCACCGTCGGAATTGAGCAGCCGTCTGCGCACAACGACACTGGCCGACGGACTCGAACTTCGCCGGCCCCGTCTTCCCGACCGCCCGGTCCTCAGACGAGGATACCCCGGATGACCTCGCCGTGGACGTCGGTCAGTCGGTAGTCACGACCGGCGTGACGGAAAGTCAGGCGCTCGTGATCGAGCCCCATCAGGTGCAGCAGCGTCGCGTGGAAGTCGTGGAGATGGACACGGTCCCGCGCCGGCTCGATGCCGTAGTCGTCGGACTCCCCCCAGGCGAGACCCGGGCGAACGCCGGCGCCCGCGAGCACGGAGCTGAACACCTGATGGTGATGCTCCCGTCCCTTGGCGTCCTTCTGCATGTGATGCGGCGTGCGGCCGAACTCCGTCGTCAGGACGACGAGCGTGTCCTCGAGCATGCCGCGAGCCTTGAGGTCACGCACGAGCCCCGCGATCGGCTGATCGACCTGCCTCGCGAGCGGAGCGTGCCCCGACATGTCCCCGTGTTGATCCCAGTTACTGCTGATCAGCTCGACGAAGCGCACGCCGCGTTCCGCCAGCCTGCGCGCGACCAGACACTGCCACGCGAAGCCGCTCATCTCGCCGCGCTTCAAGCCGTAGAGATCGAGGGTGGCGTCGGACTCCCGCGAAAAATCGAAGACCGCGGGGGCCTCCGCCTGCATACCGAAGGCCGTCTCGAAAGAACGGATGCGGGCCTCGAGCGCCGCGTCCTCCGGACGCTTCTGCAGCCCTGCCCGGTTCACCTCGGCGATGAAATCGAGCTCGAGTCGCTGCAGCTCCCGCGACCTCGCGCGCGGGCGTAGGTCCGCGACGGGCTCGACACCTGGCGTGATATGCGTCCCCTGGTGGCTACCAGGCAGGAAGTCAGACCCCCACGCCTGCGAGCCGGCGTAGGGCAGAGTCGGGCTGACGACGACGAAGGAAGGCAGGTTGCGATTCTCCGTCCCGAGTCCGTAGCTGACCCACGCCCCCAGGCTCGGCCGCGCGAAGGTGAACGAGCCCGTGTGCATCCCGAGGGACGCCTCGTAGTGATTCGTGTGATCGGAGCACATCGAGTTGATGACGCAGAGATCGTCGGCGATGCCCCGGATGTGCGGAAAGAGATCGCTGATGAGGAGGCCGCTCTGGCCACCCGGCCGGAACTCCCACTGCGGACGCTTGAGGAAGAACTGGTAGTCGCCCGCCTTACCCTGCCACTCGTGAAACTTCACCGTCTTCCCGGCATCGGCGAAGAGCTCCGGCCTGTGGTCGAAAGAGTCGGTGTGAGAAAGACCGCCGTTCAGGAAGACGAAGATCACTCGCCTGGCGCGGGCGAGGAGGTGAGTGGGCTTCGGAGCCAGGGGATCGGCCAGCGCCGGTGAACGCGCCTGCACCTGTGACTCGCTGAGGAGGCTGGCCAGCGCCATCGCGCCGAAGCCGCCCGAAGCGTTCTGAAGCAGCTGACGCCGGGAGACCCCGGAACGGTTCGAGTAATGCGGTTTCATCACGGGTTTCATTCTACGAACAGGAACTCGTTGCGAACCAGAAGCGTCCGCGCGAACGCGGCCCAGGCGTCGGCCTCTCGCGTACTCTCGGGCACGCCGGCAGCGCGGAGCCGTTCACGGTATCGAGCGAGGAACCGCAGGCTCCGGTCGATGTCCCTCGCCGGCGCCAGGCGACCCAGCGCACAGTCGTAGGCCAGCCGGACACGATCCTCGTCCTTCGGCACGGCTTCGAGAAGGCGCGTCGCGAAGGCTGCCGCCTGCTGGTGCACGAATTCGCTGTTGAGAAGGAACAGCGCTTGCGTCGGGGTCGTCGTCTCCGTTCGACGAGCGGTGCTCGCATTCGTATCCGCGCCGTCGAAGAGAGCCAGAAAGGGGTGGCGCTTGAGACGTTGCGTCATCAGATAGACGCTCCGGCGGTCGGTGGGATATACCGAGTAGAATGGGGCGTGCTGCGAGTAGCCCCACTTCTCCGCAGGCGGAAACGGGTGCGGTCCACCGGGCGTGCGGTCGAGCCGGCCGCTGATCGCGAGCATCGCGTCGCGCAGGGCTTCGGCCTCCAGCCGGCGACGGGAGAAGCGACCGAACAGTCGCGTACGCTCGATCTCTTCACGCGGTGGAAGCCACCCGCCGGCCCCGTGCGAAGAGCTCGGGCTCGAGGCGAGCTGATAGACACGCGAACGCAAGATCAAGCGGTGCATGTACTTGATCGACCAGCGGTTCGCGACAAACTCGGCGGCGAGCCAGTCGAGAAGCGCCGGATGCGATGGCCGCCGGCCCCGCGTACCGAAGTCGTTCGCCGTCTCCACGAGGCCGGGACCGAAATGGTACTGCCAGATGCGATTGACCATGACGCGCGCGGTCAGCGGATTCTCGGGACGTGTCAACCAGCGCGCCAGATCGAGACGACCGCTCGTCGTCTTCGGGCTCTCGAGCGCCTCGCTGCCCAGAATCTCGAGATTCCGCCGGGCAACCACCCGGCCCAGCTTCTCCGGATCACCCCGGAGGTGGATCTTCACGTCCGCGGGACTCTCCTTCTCGACAACGCCGTAGATGCGAGGATAGGCACCGGAGACTCCGAGGGCGTCGCGACGCGGTCGCAACATTTCCAGCTTCGCCGCCAGCTCTGCGACCCTCCGCCGTTTCGTGGGTATCTCCGACACGGAGATGGAGAAGGCGCCGCTGCTCGCGAAGCTCTGAGCCCGATCCGGTGTCACCGCCAGGAAGGACCAGATCTCGGCGTTTCCGAGGCGGTCGGCCTGCGGGTTCGACGCGTGAAAACGGCCGGCGACGTCGGCGACCAGATCCCAGGCTCCTTCGCCCTCGATCTCGTCGATGCGCAGATCGACAAGGGTGAGATCACAGCCGTAGTCCCCCCTGGGCGAGATCACCAGCTGCACGCAGTCGCCGGCTCGCACCTCGACGTCGTCGAGCTTGCCGCCGCTCACAGCCTCGAAGATCTGCTCACCATCGCGGCCGACGGCTCCCTCGGCCAGACTCGTGAGGCCCCGGGCACTCAGATGATCGATGGACCACTCGATCCCGTTGCCACAGTCGTGAGCGTCGCTGGTCTTCCCGGAGATCCGCACGCGTCCGTCGAGGGGACTCCGCCACAGGATGGCCGCGCCCTTCTTCCGAGCAGGATGCACCACGACTCTACCGGGTGGCACGGTACCAGGTACGGTGAGCGTCCCGTCCGTCACGTTCATCCCGACGTTGGGTAGCGGCTC
>CAYMLL010000191.1:0-9953 GCA_964390645.1 uncultured Planctomycetia bacterium
CGGGTGACGGTCACGCCCGCCAGCAGGTCGCTGTGGCCGCCGATGAACTTGGTCGCCGAGTGGACGACCACGTCGGCGCCGAACTCCAGCGGCCGCTGGTTGAGCGGCGTGGCGAACGTGTTGTCGACCACCACCAGCGCATCCGCCGCGTGGCCGGCCGCGCAGATGGGCGCCAGGTCGGCGACCTCCAGAAGCGGATTGGACGGCGACTCCAGCCAGAGCACGTCGGCCGCCCGTGCGGCGGCCACCCACGCGTCGGCCACGGCGCCCGGGGGCCCCGCGCCGGGCCCCCGGCCCCGGGGCCTCCCCGCGGACGCCCGGTTAATCTAAGCCCGGGGCGACGAGGGCGACCCCGCTCTCGATCGGGTCGCCGACGAGCGTGTAGTCTCGCTTCTGCTCACTCGCCCGGGCCTCGTCGGGAACGTCCGGACCCAGCAGTGACAGCTCCTCGATTCGCGGCCAGTCCTCTCGAGTCCTGGCAAGCCAGATGTGGTCGAAGCTCGCCGTGGCGCCATCCGGGCTGTGAAGCTCTATACCCGTGAGCGGAAAGTCGCCGAAGTGCTGCGCGAGGTCGATCTCGTGCATCGCCCAGCGCTCCGCGACCTCACGGGAGAGTCGACGCGCCGAGCCCAGGAGAGGCTCGCCCCGCCCCTGGTCGAATCGAAAGCTCGGCTGCCGCCTCCCCTCGGGAGGCCCCCAGCTCCCACCGTGGCCGATGCCGACGCCGACACGCCCGCCACCGCTCTTCCTCCAGGCCACACGCAGGTAGCGATACTCACCGTGGACGGGTCGCTCGCGGATGGCCAGAGGTCGGTGAGAGAAGTCGACGCGCAGAATCCCGGGCGACGAGAGTCGCAGGCAGGCGACCCCGTCACGGGGCTGACGCCAGTCGAGGAGCGCGGTGCCCTCGACATCGCCCAGCGTCGAGAGAGTTCTCGTGCGGTCATCGAAGATCTCACGAAGGCCGGGCAGGTGGTCCGTCAACTCGAGAGCCCGCACGTCCACCTCGACCTCTTGCCGGGATCCGACGATGCGAAGGCGCACGTCCATGTCATCGTGACCGTGAGCCCGCATCGCCGAGACCAGCGCTCGAGGCGTTGCACCCCCACCGTCACGCACGGGAACATCGAATCGTACCGGGTCCTCACCCGAGGGCGAGAGCTCGACATGCGCGTCGCCGGCGGTGCCAGGTACCCGACTCACCGCCGCGAAGAGCCAGCGCCGTGCGTCGACCGCGCTCACGCGCCGGGAGATTTCCACTCCCTTCGGGTCGGTCAGCAGCTGCAGGCGAAACGCCCCAAGATCTCCCCCGCTCGGATCCCATCGGTTGCGAAACTCCGCCGGTGCGCCGTCGGCACGGCGCACCGTCCAGCCGCGGAAGACCGGTAGCACGGACCGCAAGCGCGCTGCAACCGCAGCGCGAAGAGCATCTCCGTCCAGCTCGAGAACCGGCTCGAGCCAGTCGACACTGTCCCGGATGTCGAAGGGGTCGGCGCCCGGAGGACGGTGATCGACCAGCGGATCGACCACGAGCAGAAGCCGCTCCTTGCGGTCGCTCGCACCGCGAAGATCGAGCTCGCCGCTGTCCTCTACTCGCGACGACCCGACCAGGATGCCGCTTTGCCAGAGGCGACGATCCCGGGCACCGACCTCGCCGGCGCTGTCCTCATCGACAGCGATCTGACGTCCACCTTCTTGCGGCTCGTCTCCGATGATGCCGTCGCTCACGTCGCGGCGTAGCGTGACCTCCGCACGCGCGCAGCCTCCGGTGCCGACCGCCCGATCGAGACCGACGCGCGCGCGAAATCGACGCACGCAGGGATGCAGCTCGAACTCCAGCTCACACCGCGCGTGGACGCCGAATCCCCACGCGTACTCGGTGCCTCCGCTCTCGAGCGCTCCCCCCTGCACGCAGCGATCCGTACGCCACCCCCAGCTCCCTCCCAGGATGGCCTCACGCTTCGAGCGCACGGGTTCGACAAACGACAGTGGCAGCCGATGGGGCGCGAAGTAGAGCCGCGTACGGATCGATCGATGCCGCAGCCAGATGGAGTCGAGGCTCCAGGCCGGCTGCACGATATGGACCCAGCTCCGGGGATTCAACGACGACCCGTGCGATGTGACGCGAAATCGTTCGGTCGAGGAGGTCACTCGAAGACCACCGACGGTCTCCAGGCGCATCAATCGTGAAGAGGCGTCGAGCCACAGCACCGACAGCGCGTCGAGGTACGCCGTCCACGGATCAACGCGCGCGAGATGCAGCTCGGCGATCTGATCGAAGGAGACCCGGGAGATACCGTCCTCCAGCAGGAGGCGCACCTCGCCGCGACCCCAGCGCACCGAGCGAAACCCGACACTGCGACCGTCGCGAAAGAACAGCGTCCCCGGCTCGTAAGCCGACTTCTGGCGCCGCTCCCAGACGACCCGACGCAGCCAGCGCGCGGTGACTCGAAGACCGCTGCGAGGCGGCCGACCGGGCGGGTCGACCGTGACGTCCGGCTCGACGAGAAAGAACGGCAGCGTGCGATCATCCAGATTCTCCTCGCCACTGGAGTAGGCGACCACCTGCCCGGGTAGCACATCGCCCCCGAAGAACTCGACGAAGGACCGGGGCCGGCGTACGTCGACCAGGGTCTCATCCTTGATCCAGGTGACCGGATTGACGGGATCAAACAGGTCCGCGCCGCTCAGACGCGGTCGCGAACCGGTCGTGTTCCAGAGGCGCACCTCGTCACCGGTGACGCGGCGTCCGTCGCCGAGCACGGCGGTGAAGCGCGGGCCTTGCGCGAGCGACGACGTCACGACCGGCAGCAACCAGATGCAGAAAAAAGTGGTGCGGGCCATGATCCGACTCTATCAGCCCAGGCGCCGCGAGGAAACGAGACGTCCGCAGGACTGTCCAGCACGCCGGCAACGATCCGGGCACGTTTCCCCACCCGCTTCGCGCTCTGCCCCGGTGCTGCGAAAGCCCGTCAACCGACCGGCCTATCAGCCGAGCGCGCCGAGATTCTCGACGACCTTCTTCAGCTCCGCCTCGAGCTCCACGACACGCTCTCGCTCGCGTTCGACCACCTCCGGCTTTGCCTTCTGGAGGAACTTCTCGTTCGAGAGCTTCTTCTGCGCGCCGGCGATGCGACCTTCCAGCTGTGCGCGCTGCTTGTCGAGCTTCGCGCGCTCCTTCTCGAGGTCGACCGCACCCGGGACGTAGACGTCGATGTCCTTGACGACCGCCACCGCGGAGTCGCTCGTGCGCTTCGCGTCTGACGAGATCACCAGTGAATCGAGCACCGCGATGTGAGCGAGCAGGTCGCTCACGGGCTCGAGCTGCGAGCGGCGCTCGTCGCTCGCGCGCAGGAGCACGGGGAGCTTCTCGCCGGGTGGCAGGTTGTTCTGGCTCCGGATGTCGCGAATCGCGCGGATCACTTCCTGGAGAAGATCGAAGCGGCTCTCGAGGTCCGCGTCCAGCCAGCGCGCCGGCGCATCGGGCCAGCGCGCGTGTACGAGCAACGCAGAAACCTCCAGGGGCTCGTCGACGCCGCGCACCGGAGCGATCTCTCCGAGCTTCTCCCAGATGAACTCGGTGATGAACGGCACGAAGGGGTGCAGAAGTCGCAGCACCTGGTCGATCGCCGTGGCGAGTACCTGCCGGGCCATCGACGCGTCCTCCTGCGAACGCATGCGAGGCTTGATGAACTCGAGATACCAGTCACAGAGCTCACCCCAGAAAAACTCGCGCGCCGCGGAGATCGCCGCCGACGGGTTGTACGCCTCGAGCTGCTCCTGAACCGCGACGACCGCCCGCGAGAGCCGCGACAGCACCCATCGATCCTCGTCGCGCAGCGTCGCGATATCACGGATCTCGAACTCGACGCCATCGAGGTTGAGGATCGCGAAACGCGCCGCGTTGAGTAGCTTGTTGCAGAAGTTCCGGCCAACCTCGAAACGCTCGCTTACGAGCTTCGCCGCCGGGACATCGTCCATCGTGCCGAGCACGTCGAACTCCTTGCCGGACTCCGGACAGATGTAGGTGAAGATGCTCTGCCCGTGCTTCGCCTTGGCGAGGTCCACCGGATTGCCGGTGAAAGGGGAGAGAGCCTGTACCGGAAGACGGATGTCCTGAAGTCCCGTCTGCGAGTCACAGATCACGTAGCGCATCGCGTCGGCGCCGTACCGCTCGATGATGTCGACAGGATCGATGCCGTTGCCCTTCGACTTCGACATCCGCTCGCCCTTGCCGTCGAGGATGGTCGCATGGAGGAAGCAGTCGGTGAACGGCAGATCACCGAGATTGTAGAGCCCCATGATCACCATACGGGCGACCCAGAGAGTGATGATGTCGCGGCCGGTGACGAGGCAGGAGCCCGGATAGTAGTACGAGAGGCAGTCGGCGTTGCCGTCCTGCCCGCCGAGAGGCGACTGACCCGGCTCGAGACTCGCGCCCTGCGGGTCCGGCCATCCGAGCGTCGAGTGCGGCCAAAGACCACTCGAGAACCAGGTGTCGAGAACGTCCGGGTCCCGCTCGAAGCCCAGCGACTCCAGTCTCTGTGACGCCTCCGCCTCGGAAGTCTCGTCGCGCAAGCAGGCGAGGAGCTCGACGTCGTCGCCGCCGGACGACAGGAAAGCGTCGACATCCGTCCGCCCGTCGACGAGTACGCTGGTTCCATCGGCGCGGCCGACGCGCAGACAGACGTCTTCGCGAGCCGCGACGTCGACAAGCTCCCGGACGGCAGCGCGCGCGGTCCCGGCACTGACGCTCGTCGACCAAATCGGGATGCGGTGCCCCCACCAGAGCTGACGGCTGATACACCAGTCACGCTTCTCGGCCAGCCAGTTGACATATGTGTTCCGGTAGCGCACCGGGTCCGGATGGAAGGTCAGCTTGCGATCGGTGGCAGATCGCCAGTCCCCCTCGACCGCATCGATCGCCGACTGCGCCAGCCCCGCCGACTCGAACTCCCGGACGGTGCCGCGACCACACACGACGCCGCCGTCGACGTCCCCCATCCTCACGAACCACTGCTTCGAGAGAAACGGCTCGACGGCCGTCTTCGAGCGGTCGGAGTGGCCCACCTCGACCTCACGGTCCTCGACACGGTCCAGCAGGCCCTTCGCGTCAAGATCAGCGACCACCTTCTCGCGAGCTTCGTAACGATCGAGCCCGGCGTAGGCACCCGCGTTCTTCTCGAGTGTGCCGTCCGTCTCGAGGATGTTGATGATGTCGATGCGGTCCCGGTGGCGAACCCAGACCTCGTAGTCGTTCGGATCGTGCGCCGGCGTCACCTTCACGCAACCGCTGCCGAGATCGGGCTTCGCCCAGTCGTCGCAGATCAGCGGAATCCGACGCTCCATCAGGGGCAGCATCACCTGACGGCCGTCGGCCGCCATTTCGGCGAGCTTCTCGAGCGTCGGCACGTGCGTCCGGACGCGTGACTCCAGGCGCGCGAGATCCTCCGCTATCCCCGGGCGCTCCCGATTCGACGCCTCCTCGAACCGCTCCCTTGCCCGAACGACGAGCTCCTCGAGTCGCGCCCGTGGAGTGGCGTGACAGGCGACCGCGGTGTCCCCTAGCATGGTCTCCGGTCGCGTCGTCGCGACGACGACGTGATCCGGCTCGTCCGGTCGGGGGTCGATGACCGGGTAACGCAGATGCCAGAAGTGCCCCTGCTGCTTCTCGTGATAGATCTCGTCGTCCGAGACTGCGGTCTGCAGGTGGCAGTCCCAGTTGACGAGACGGTTGCCGCGATAGATCAAGCCGTCCCGGAACATGTTGAGAAAGGTCCAGCGCACGGCGCGCGCGCAGATCGCATCCATCGTGAAGCGCTGACGGTCCCAGTCACACGAGCAGCCCATCGCCTGCTGCTGCGAGACTATCCGCTTCTGGTACTGGTCTTTCCAGCTCCAGATGCGATCGACCAACGCCTCGCGACCGAGATCATGGCGCGTCTTGCCCTCGAGCTCGAAGAGCCGCTTCTCGACGACGGCCTGCGTCGCGATACCCGCGTGATCCGTGCCTGCCATCCACAGGGTGTTGTCCCCCAGCATGCGATGCCAGCGAGTCAGCAGATCCTGCATGACGTTGTCCATCGCGTGCCCCATGTGCAACGCTCCCGTCACGTTCGGCAGCGGCATCATGATGACATGGCGGTCGTCACGGTCGTCCGGAGAAGCGGCAAAAGCGCGCGCGTCAATCCAACGGCCGTAAATGCGTGGCTCGATCACCGCGGGATCGTACTGTTTGGGAAGCTCGTTCACTGTCGACAAGGGCCTGGAAACTCCCGGTCGGGGCTCGCTCGAAGAAATGGAACGCCACACGGTACTCGACCTCGGGTGAAGCGTCCACTGGGCTCAGAGCACCCCCTCGACCGCGTCGGCGATATCGAACGCGGAGTACCGTTCGGTGAGCAAGTAAACACGGCGGTTGGCAGATCCCAGAAACGAGCACGCCAGAGCCCGCGAGCGGTCGAAGCGACCCGCGACGACGACGTCGACCAGATCGAGAATCCTCGGACCGAGAGGCTGGCCGTGAATCTCGGCGACCTCGTAGCCGGTCGACATGACGACCGACAGCGAAGTGCGAGCGCGCACCTCCTCGAGGAAGGCGAGGAGCGACTCGGGCTGCTGCATGGGCTCGCCGCCGGAGACGGTCACTCCCTCGATCTCGCCGTCGCTGCGCTCCAGACCGCTCATAAGTTTGGCGACCGGCTCGAAGACCCCCGTGCCACCCGCGTGCGTGGAGTGGCTGAAGCAGCCCGCACAGCCGAGCGTGCAGCCCTGCAGCCAGATCACGGCGCGCGTGCCGGGACCGTGAGCGTCGCTTCTGGGAAGCACGAAGTGGACGTCCAGAAACGACTCACTCTCGAGAAACGGGGTGCTGGCGGCGTCGATCGAAAGGAGGTTGCTACGGACCATGCTCCGTCGTCGGCACGCGTCCCCGAGTGGCTTGACAGCCTGTTGAAGAACCGCTTCGGATCGGAAAGTGAGTCACTTCGTCCAGAATCGGGACGGCAGAAGGCAGGCGATGTACCGCATCGTCGAGTTGTGGCGACGAAGGGCCCGGGCGAAACAGCCGCTTTCGCGGCGAACCGGCTCTCTCGACGGGCTGCCTGTGCCCGCATCGGCTCGCAACTTACCCGACGACCGAGAAACGGAACGTCGTCGGCCGGGCAACACGCTCCCAGTCCGCGGTGGCGAGAATCAGCGAGTCCGTGAGGGATCCGGCGTTGAAAGCGATCCTCGGGTTCTCCATGACCGACTCGTCCGCGAAGAGGTCGAAGGGCAGCAGCGGCCTGCCGAACGGAGGGACGCTCCCCGGCACGAGCCCGGTCAGCTCGGCGAGCTCCTCACGACTCGCGAAGCGGGAGGACCTGACGCCGAAGCGCTTCTTGATCGCTGCGGAGTCCAGCCTGCGAGCCGCGCTGAGCACGAAGAGCCGGAATTCCTCACCGACCTTCAGCAGCAGCGCCTTGCCCCCGATCTCGAGCGGCTCGCCTCGAACGCGTGCGGCGTCCTCCGAGGTCAAGGTCGGCTCATGCGAGATATGGCGGCAGGCGACTCCCTCAGCGTCGAGAAGCGCGCGGATCGATTCGAGAACCGCGGTGTCGCTCATGGCTGCACGAGAACTTTCGAGTGGAACACGGTGCCGTCGCGCATCGTCTCGAGCATCTCGATCGCCCCGTCGAGGGCCACCCGGTGCGTGATCAGCGGCTCGAGATCGAGGACACCTCGTGACATCGCGTCGAGCGCCGTACGCCAGTCGTCGTCCCCGCCGTGAACGCTGAAGTCGGAGTTCCACGTTCCGTTGATCGAGACCTCGCGCCGCATCAACCGGGAGATCAGCGGTGCAGGAAGGGTCACGTCGCCGCAGGGGTTGCCGAGCACGACGACGCGGCCACGGCGCCGGGTCGAGCCGAGAGCATCCAGGAGAGTAGCGGGCACGCCCGCCCCGTCGAAGGCCAGGTGGGCGCCGTCGCCATGAGTCAACGACTCGACCGTCCCGACCGGGGAGGTCTCGCGGCTGTCGAAGACGTCCTCGAAGCCGAGTCCGCGTGCCATGTCGAGCTTCGATTCCTCGATGTCGAAGAGGAGGACCCTCGACGCGCCCATCACACGCGCCCACTGCGCGACCATCAGGCCGATCGGGCCGATGCCGAACACCACAACGGTCTCCCCGGGTCCTGTACCGCCGCCGCGCCGGAGCGCGTGCAGCGCGACCGCTGCCGGCTCGGTCATCGCCGCAGCCTCGAGAGTCACGCTTTCCGGGACCGGAACGAGATTG
Organism: uncultured Planctomycetia bacterium; assembly: GCA_964390645.1. Lineage (GTDB taxonomy): Bacteria > Planctomycetota > UBA8108 > UBA8108 > UBA8108 > CAYMLL01. The sequence continues at coordinate 8,276 of CAYMLL010000191.1, forward strand.
GTGAGCGGCGCGACGACGTACTCCGCGAACGCGCCGTCGGAGCGCGAGCCGAGGTAGTCGTAGTCGTGACACTGCACATAGCGACCCTGCTCACACGCGAAACAATCGCCGCACCAGAGGAGCGGAAAGACCGCCACACGATCGCCGATCTCGACGCCCTCGGATCCGGGGCCGAGCTCCTCCACCGTGCCGGCGAACTCGTGGCCGCAGATCGTCGGAAAGCTGTACGTGCCCTTCGTGAAGATCCGGGGAAGATCCGAGCCACAGACACCGCAGGAGCCGATGCGCACGAGCGCGCTCTCCTTGCCGGGAAGCGGACGGGCGACGTCGTCGAGCCGCAGGTCGCCGACCGCGTGAAGGACCAGTGCGGACATCCTCCTGTCCGGGTCGCCGCCTGCCATGATCAGCCTCCTCCCCGCGCCGCGAGCCCTGCCTCGATCGCCTCCCTGGTACGACGCACGTTGTCCGCACGCGTGCCGTCCCCATGGTAGAGGCTACTGGTTCCCGCGACGAGGATGTCGGCGCCGGCCGCGACCATCGTCGGGATGTTCTCAAAGCTGACGTTACCGTCGACGCTGATCAGCGCACCCTTACCGGAACGGTCGAGACAGGCGCGACAGTCAGCGATCTTGCGAACAGCACTCGGCACCATCGCTTGACCGGCGAAGCCGGGGTTGACGGTCATCAGGAGCACGTAGTCGAAGCGCTCTGCCGTGTAGTCGAGAACATCCAGCGGTGTTGCGGGGTTGAGCGCGATGCCCGCCTTCATACCGGCACCCCGGATCGTCTCGAGAGTGCGGTCGAGGTGCGTCGCGGACTCGACGTGCACGGCGACCTGCTCCGCCCCGATCCGCACGATCTGATCGACGAACCAGTCGTTGTCCTCGACCATCAGGTGGACGTCGAAGGGAATGCTCGTACGTGAACGAAGGTCAGCGAGAGCACCGAGCCCCATCGGCATGTTCGGCGCGAAGTGCGCGTCCATGACGTCGAGATGAATCAGGTCGGCACCGACCTCCTCGAGGACACGCACCTCATCGCCGAGAGCGCACTGATCAGCGCACATGAGGGACGGAGCGATCTGGACGGGCATGCGAGTCGTCTCGTGGTTCGACGGCAAACCGGGCAGCATACCGCTCCCGAGCCAAGGGCTCAAGAGGGCTCGGTCGAACCGGGTCCGACGGGCGCGCCACTCGCAGGTGCGCGGGCCCTGCTCACACAAAGTCCGCCTCGAGCTAGCGCTTCGGGGTCTCCTCCTCCCCCTCCTTCTTGTCCGTCGCGCCTCTGCGCCGACGCTCGCCCTTCCGCCTCCCGTCGTCTCCGTCGTCCTTCTCCCCCTGCGGCGGTCGACGGCGTCGTGCACCGTCTCGATCCCGATCGCTGCGGCGGCGACGATCACCCTCCCGACGCTGTGTCGCCTTTTTCATCTCGGCGACGGTGAGCACGCCGTCCCCGTCGGTGTCCACGCGGTCGAAGTACCGCTTGATGCGATCGGGCGCCTCGTCCCGGCTGATCTTGCCGTCGCCGTCCTTGTCGAGGCGCCGGAACGTCGCTTCCGTGTCGCCGCCATCGCGCTGTCCACCTCGTCGCCTCGACGCGATGCGGCTCGCCGCCGCGGCCATCTCGCGCCGCGAGACCTCGCCGTCGCCGTCGAGATCGAGCCGCGACAGCCGTCTCG
>CAYMLL010000191.1:9963-15101 GCA_964390645.1 uncultured Planctomycetia bacterium
GCGTCTTTTGGGTGCCGCGACTGGCGTCTCGCGGCGGGGGCTATGTGGTGGGGGTCGTGACGGCCGTCACGGTTCGCGTCGAGGACCAGAAAAAGGGGTCCCGCGGAGGAGCTGCGGTCACTGTCACGATCGCGGTCTCGGTCGCTCTCACGACCGGGCGCGTCCGCCGTTCGGCGCCGTGCCCGGTCGGCGCCGCGACGACGGTCGCTCTGTCGTCGGTCTCCGTCGCGGGTCCGCGACTGCGTGGCGTTCTCGAACTCCACCCGCGACAGCGCGCCGTCGGCGTCCGAATCATTCGATTTCAGCAGACGCTCGAAGTAACGCTTGCGGCGCTCGTCCGTGACCTCATCCGCCGTCACCTTGCCGTCACCGTTGCCGTCGAGACGGTCGAAGACCGTCTGACGATCACGCTTCGCCGTCTGCCGACGCTTTGTCCCGTCGTCGTCGTCCTGCGCGTCCAACCGTACCGTGACGAGCGTCATCACCATCAATGTGAGCGTAATTGTGCGCTTCATGGAGCTTGCCTCCTGCGAGTGAATGTTACTTCGAAGCACGGACGGGCCGCCGGGCCTCGCTCAAGCGAAGAGCTCGCTGACGACCTTTCCCCCATCGACCACCTCGAGCGGACGTCCGAGGGGACTGAAGTTCTCGCTGCGGGGATCGATCCCCAGGCTGTGACAGATCGAGCAAAAAAGATCCGGCACCTCGACCGGACGGTCCTTCACCGCTCGTCCGTCCTCGGTGCTCGATCCGATGACTTGCCCCCCGCGCACACCGCCACCCGCGAGGGCGACGTTGAAGACACGCGGATAGTGATCGCGTCCGCCACGCCCGTTGATGCGCGGCGTGCGGCCGAACTCGCCCATCCACAGCACGAGCGTCGTCTCGAGACGGCCGCGGTCCCGGAGGTCTGCGACGAGCTGAGCAAAGCCGCTGTCAACGCTGCCGGCGAGCGCGTTCGTGCGCTCGAAGTTGTCCTGATGCGTGTCCCAACCGTTGCTCGCCACCTCGACGAACGTGACGCCTGACTCGACGAGACGACGCGCCAGCAGGCACCCCTGACCGAAACCGTCGCGACCGTAGGCGTCCCGGAGCCTGTCCGGCTCCCGGTCGAGATCGAAGGCACGCAGCTGCGAGCTGAGCACCATCTGCCGCGCCTTGCCGAAGACGGCCTGGTGATCCTCGACTCTGCCCTTGCCACCCCTCGCCCCGTACTCGGCGTCGAGCCTCGCCAGCAGTCCCGCTCTTCGCTCGAGCCGCGCACGGCTGACCGTCAGTGCGGTGTTCGAAGGCGGACGACCGGCTCTGGAGACCAGGAAGGGGTCGTGATCGACGCCCAGGAACCCGCCCGAGATGCCCTGCAAACCACGCCCTCCGACGGCGACGAAGTGCGGCAGATCGATCGTGGCGTCGCCGATCTCCTTCGACGCGATGGCCCCCAGCGAAGGATGCTTCACCGTCGCCGTCGGCTCGTAACCGGTGTGCAGCTGGTAGGTGGCACGCTGGTGGTTGCCCTCGCTGTTGGTCATCGAACGAATCAACGCGATGTCCTTCATCCGGCTGGCAACCCGCGGCCAGCTCCCGGCGATGCGGATGCCGCCGACCGCCGTGGCGATCGCCTTCGTCGGTCCGCCACTCTCGTGCTCGGGCTTCGGGTCGAAGGTCTCGAACTGACTCGGTCCTCCCTGCATCCAGAGAACGATGCAGGCGCGACCCTGCTTGCGGAGCTCCTCGGCATGCAACCCGATCCGCCCCAGCCAGCCCTGCGCGCCGAAAGTCGCCGCCGCGCCGAGAGTGGCCCCCGCGCCCGCCGACCGACGGAGAAAGGCCCGCCGTCCCAACAGCGTGCCACGATCGACACGAGCGTCGACGAGATGGAGCGTGGACATGCTTCGTTTCTCCCTGGCCTGCGGTCTCGCTCAGCGGTTCATCTGAAACTCGGTCGAGTTGACGAGGCTCCAGAGCAGGTCCTCGAAGGCCGCATCGCGGCTCTCGACCTCGGCGCGGTACTCCGTAAAGAGCTTCAGCTCGCGGTCGCTCGGCTCGCGCGAGAGGATCCGGAGATACAGCTCATCAACGACGGCCGCGTCCTCGTCGTGACTCTCCAGCAGTCGCCGAAGAAGGGTGTCACCTCGCGCCAGCATGGCACGATCCAGGACCGGCGAGTTCATGAGGAAAAGTGCCTGTGGCACGCTGCCGACGATCTCCTCGCTCGGAGTCGACGGGTCGTATCCGAAAACCTGCCCGAAGGCGCTACGTGGCGTCACCCCGCGATAGCGCCCCCCTTGACCACGCCGCGGTCGTCCAGCGGTTCTCGGGAAATCGAGGTCCAGCGCCACCTCGAGCGCATCGTAGATCGAGTCCGCCGGAAGCCGCGATGCCTCGACACCGGCGAACGGCAGAGCATCCGGCAAGGGGGAAGGCTCCACGGACTGGCGCTGATAAGCGCGCGTGGCAGCGACCGCCCTGACCAGCCAATCGACACGATAGCCGCTCTCGCGGAAGCCTCGCGCCAGGATCTCGAGCGCATCGGGATGCGAGACGTCTCGCTCGGGCCCCATGTCGTCGACCGGCTCGACGAAACCGCGCCCGATCATCTCCTTCCAGACCCGGTTCACCATCGAGCGTGCGAACCAGACGTTCTCCTTTGCACGCAGGTAGGCGGCAAGGGCCTTGCGTCGCTCGATGTCCTCGACGAACTCCCCGGGGCTCCGACCGTCGAGAAAGAACGACGGGTGGATCAGCTCGCCACGCTCCGCGGGGTTCTCGAGGTCACCCATGAAGTGCTCGCCTTGCCTCCCACGACGTCCCTGCGACGGTGCCGGCATCCGCTCGATCTCCTGCGCCGTCAGCATCTTGTCGCCGTCGCTGTCCGCGCCACGCAGAAGACGGTCGAAGAAGCGCTGCTGCGGACCCGGCACCTCCGAGCGCCCCACCCGGCCGTCGCGGTTACGATCGTATCGCCTGACGAAGCGACCACGATACTCCAGCATGCGACCCGCCGACATGCCGGCACCCCGCAGCGCGCTCGTGGGCACATTCATCGACACCACCTCGAAACCGCGTTGGCGCCCTTCGGAGTCCCGAACCGGCCGCACCCGCACTCGCGGGAAGAACGCGGCGAGCTCGTGAAAGTTCTCTCGCTTCCACTTGTCGTAGGGATGGTCGTGACACTGCGCGCACTGAATCTGGATGCCGAGAAAGAGGCGTGAGACCTCGGCCGCGATCTGATCCGGCTCTCCCATCTGCGCCATGATCAGGCCGGTCTGACCGTTCTCGCGGACGTCGCCCGTCGCCGTGATCAAGTCGCCGGCGATATCGTCCCAGCCGCGCCTCGCGGCGAACTGCTCGGCGAGCCAATCCTCGAGCCCCCGGCGAACGATCTGAAAGCGTCGATCCTGGGTGCGATAGCCGATCGCATCGCGCCAGTAGCGAGCCCAGCGCCGCGCGAAGCCGGGACTGTCGACAAGCTCCGCGACGCGAGCGGATCGCTTGTCGGAACCCGGGTCGAGGACGAAACGCGTCAGAGCACCGACCGACGGCGGGACACCGGCGATGTCGAAGCTGACACGACGGAGGAACTGCTCGTCCGGGATGGCGGCCGCGAGCTCGACCTTCTCCTTCGCGAGCGCGGCCTCGATGGCGTCGTCGGCGAGCGCGGCGACCACGGCGGGGTCGGGACCGGAGACGGACGCCTCGGTACCCCGCGCTTTGACGGCGGAGACACCCGTGGAGACGGCGGCGAGAGCCACCGCGGCAGCCCGACGGGTCAGGGAGCCGGACCGGCCACGACGGAGCCCTGAAAGAACCCACATGAGCACACTTGGCCTCGTACCGGAGGATCTCGGACAGTTCACGATCGATGCTCCACCAGCGTTCATCCGCTTTGTCCGCACGACTTCACGCCGGAAGACCCCGTCCTCGATGGTCGTACTCCCACCAAGGAATCGTCAGTGGGCCTGAATGCCGCCGCGCCTCGCCCGGCGGGCGTCGACTCCTCCCCGGGACGGTTTCCCGGAGCAATTCCGGCACTCCCTCCGTCAGCGAACACCGACGCCGAGAGGGCGTGACGCCCACCGCCAGCCCACCGGTCGCTTCCGGGCACGTGCGTGACGAGATCTGAAACCCCTCGAATTGCCGCAGGTCGCGAGTTTCCCTGCGAATCCACGACGAACACCCGGCCTGCAACTCCGGAGCCCGACACGCGAAGTTCTCCGCGACCCCGCGAGGCTTCGATCCCACGACCGACGCGTCAATCCCGTGAAATCCGGTCGCCCCGGCCCCAGATGTCGAGCGCATCCCGGTAGCTCGCGGTGCGCAGGTTACCGGGGAGGCCGAGAACCTCGAGCGCCGCGCGGACCCGGCTCTCTTCCTCGTCCTCGACGCCGATCGACACGATGGGCTCCGGGGCGCGGATCTCCGCGTACTCGACGATCGCGGCGCCGCCTCCGACCCCCGAGTGCTGCCAGCGGAGCTTGTCGACGTCGATCATCCGCACCTGCGACTCGCCCCCGCAAAGCGCCTCCAGGAGCTCGTCGGCCGTCGCGATACCGTCCGCTGACACCGGCACACTGTCGACGCCCAGCCTCCGGGCGACATCCTCGAGAACCCGGCTGTCGATCGGAAAGGAGAAGTTCTCGTCCGGACTCTCGAGCCACTCCTCCACGCCGTCCGACCGTCGATCGACCAGCCGCTTGATCTTGAAGTCCCCCGACCGCAGCTTCAAGTTCAGGTCACAGTCCGGCGACCAGAGGTATCGATCGACGATCTCCTGCGGCGCCTCGAAGAGACGAGGCAGTCCGCGAACCGCGTCGATGAGCTCCGGTCGCGGTGCGCCGAAGCCGCGCCACTCCCAGTGCCTGCCGAAGGCCATGAAAGTCTCTCCGGAAAATATTTGACTAACGGAAACCGCCGTGAATAATCTCAGACTGCGGAGCCAAAGGGGACCGGGCGCCTGACCGGCGCTCGGTCCGGAACACCGATACCGCGCCGGCCCTCGTCGACCCCCGTCGGCGCCTGTCGACGCCACGGTGTCGGTCCTGCCACCGGAGAGGGTCGTCCAGCCCGAAATCCCCGTGATCGGCTGAAGTCCCCGTGATCGACTGAAGTCCCCGTGATCGACTGAAGTCCCCGTGATC
>CAYMLL010000192.1:0-14955 GCA_964390645.1 uncultured Planctomycetia bacterium
TTACGTTCGAGGCGAGAGCACTCGACGATGGAAGCACCCAACTGACGGAAACGGGCACGGTTCATCAGTCGGTTTCTCGACGATGGAGTTCGCCGCCGATGTGCCTGGAGCCTACAATGTCGTCCAGCTCTCTCTTCTCGAAACACCTTTCGGAGAAGACACCGTGCACTACGTGACCAGCAGACTCCTCTTCCTGGCGCTCGTCGGGGGGACCACCGGTGTTCTGGCGCAGGATCTCGTCGCGTACTACGAGTTCGACGGCGATTTCTGCGACAGCTCCGGGAACGACCTTCACGGCACGCCGCTCGGTGCCGCCACCATCGTCTTCGACGACGAGAGGGACAGTGACGTTCTGAGCCTGGACGGCTTCGACTCCACCGTGAGTCTCGGAAACAGCCCACTCTTCGACTGGAACGGCGCCTTCAGCGCGGCCTTCTGGATCAAGGTGGAGTCCTGGCAGGGAGGTTGGGATACCGTCCTGAAGAAGGAGTCCATCTTCAGCTTCGAGCGCAACCAGACCCTGGACGAGCTCACCTTCTATCACTGGCCCAACTTCCGCACGACCGCCGTCACCGCTCCTGCGGGCGAGGGCTGGCACCACGTCGCCGCGACCTTCGACGGGATCGAACAGAAGATCTACCTGGACGGCGAACTCGTCTCGACGCTGGAGAATGTCGGGGACATGCACACCAATTCAGCGCCGGTGTACGTCGGCTCCAACGGCTCGAGTCGTTACTTCCATGGCTTCATGGATGAGCTGCAGATCTACGACCTCGCGCTCTCCGCGGACGACGTCGCCGACCTGTCAGAGGACATCGCCGTCGACCCCGGGGATCCTCCGACGTCTCGCCCGTTCGTCCGCGGAGATGTGGACAACAACGGTCAGGTGAACCTCACCGATGTGATCTTCAACCTGAACTTCCTCTTCCTCGGTGGAGACGAGCCGTCCTGCTTCGACGCAGGCGATGCCGACAAAAACGGCATCGTGCAGCAGACTGACGGGATCTTACTGCTGAACTATCTCTTTCTCGTGGGCAGTCCTCCTCCGGAGCCGCACGAGGAGTGTGGATCCGACCCGGCTGAGCCCGCCGACGATCTGGGCTGCGAGACGTTCGACCGCTGCGCCTGAGTCGGCCCGGGGCTTCTTCCACGGGTTTCGAGACCCGTCCGGACCACCGGCGTGGCCGCGAGGAGACCGGCTTCTGGCGCGGGACCATCCGCGCCTCGACGGCAAGCGATCCCTCACGACCTTCGAGACGTTTCCGGGCGATGGTTCGACACCAGTCGATCTTCCGGGCACGGCCGACAACTCCCGAACTTGACGTGACTCTCGATCAGCGCGGCGTTGCCTCCGACGAAGCCGCTCGGACGGAGGGGGCGGGTCGATCGCCTTCTCGCCGAACCAGATCGTCACGTCCACTCGATCGCGAAGTCCTCGCTCGTACTCACGCCAGTTTCTGACGCGGTACTCGGTCTTGTAACGCGGATGAACCCGACTCGACTTCACAGCAGGCATGCATTCGGCCCCTCACGAACGACCGCAAGGACCGAATGATTCCCCACTTCCGTCGGGGGCGATTCATGCACCAACGCCTCTGCGGCGACTCTGAGCCACCTCACCCGCGTACTCCTCGTGGCGCAATCCTGAAAAATCCCGAGAAATCCTGTCGCCGCGTGGGTGTTTTTCGTGCTTGGGACTTCGGCGGCCGAAAGGCCCACGCCACCCGATTCCGGGTGAATCAAGGAAAGGAGTCCATAGTTCTGCCTCGTGCCCATCTTCGCAAAGCTCTACTCGCCGTCCTCTCTCCCCTGCTGACGCTTGAAGCGAGATACAGGCGCCTCGGCAGGATGGCCCACGATCGTGGAGGGCAGGCGAGGGGAACTCGTGTCCATGGCGCGCGGCCCTGACAGTCGCCATCAACCGACGAAGAGTCACGTTCACGATTCCAGCCCTGTTTCAAGGAGGTATATCCCGATGCGACGCAAGAGGAATTCCGAGTATCTGACGTTTGCTCTGTTGTTGTCGACGGTGACGATCGCTTCGTGGTCTCACGAAGCGAATGCAGACGGGGGAACCGCCTCCGGATCAACCGAGTCGCAGATAACTCCCTACGATTTCGGCGCGGTCTCCGACAACGGTGTCAGAGACGAGCAACCCGCCCTGCAGGCTGCGATCAACGAGGCAATAGATTCGGGCAGGCCTCTCGATCTTTGCGGCGCGTCCTGGAGGATCGATACGCCACTCTACGCCCGAGGAAACCTGCATATCCGCAACGGGCAAATTCGCACGTCTATCATGAACAACATGGGGCTCGACATCGGCCCCGCCGAGGGCCAGGCGTACGTCACGCCGATCCTGGAAAACCTGAGCTTCTACAAGATCCAGAAAACAGGCATCGTCGGGCTCCACATCAGCCGAGGATTGCGGGTCCAGATGACCAACGTGAATTTCCACAATTTTCGTAACGGCAATTGTGTAGCCGTGGCACTTTCGGGAGTGCAGGTACTAATCTGGCTTGGAGGCAAACTTCTCGAAAACGACCGGCACCTTGCGGTCTACGACTACCTGGGCAAGCGTTCGACCGACATCAAGGTCTTCGGTGTGTTCTTCCAGGACTCCAAAAGCACCCAGGGGCATGCGGGTGTATCGCTCTACCAGGCTCCCGGAACAAGCTTCACGGACTGCTCCTTCGACGTGAGTCGTCGGGCAGCGCTCGTCGCCGTCAACGACTCATGGAACGTCTCCTTCGTAAACTGCCGTTTCGAGGATTCAGGCCTGGATGAGCCGGGAACTCACCCGGCCGTCTACCTTCACGGTGGGTCGTACAACATCCGATTTCTCGCCAACTACTTCAACAACACCCAGAAATCGGCCAGCTCTGGCCAGTACCCTGACGTCATTCACATCGGCGGCGCGACCGCTGTCAACCTGATCAGCAACAGCTTTGCCGCAGCGAGCCCCCCTGTGACGGAAGGCCCGGACTACAAGGCGATCATGAACACGAATCTGATCGACAACTTCTGACAGACGGTCACGGAGCTCGTCTTGGCCAACGGTGCCCCGCCCTCTTTCCGGGCGGGGCCCGGCCTACGTCTCCGGGCTGCGAGAGCGGAACGCTGAAGGTCCGGGCGAGGAGCCCGGCGCCGAAGACGCGGAGCTCCTCGGTCACATGGTGCTTCCGCCATCAACTGTCGCCGCCAGGCCGCTTTCGCTCGCCGATCGACACGGCCAGGCAGGTAAGCGATCGCGGCTCGGGTGCTTCCTCGATCAAATACCGGTGCAGGTGCTGTTGGGGCAGCGCAGCGTCGTCACTTCTGGCGATCGTGCGGACAGAACCGGTGATCAGAAAACGAGTCGCGGATTCTGCCGCTGGAACGACTCACGATCGAGGCACCGACAGCTGAGGGACGAAGCACCACGTCGTGCAAACCGCCACCGGGACCGAAGTGGCTCGGGTCCCGCTGTGGCGTGGCTTGCGAACGGTTCGGGCGCTGTAATCCGCCGGGAACGGCCGGCGGGGGCTCGGGTTCCGGAGGGATCCGGGGCGAAACTTCCTGTCCGGGACAACCCGCCCCTATCCCAGCTTCGCATGGAACGCATCGGCGAGATCGTACTTGGTCACCTCCCCTGGCCGACCAGCTTTCTTTCTGCGATCCCTCCAACGGTGCACGAACTGAAACGGGACGCGATAAACGCGGTCCACCAGCGCGGCGATTATCAGGCTCTCTCGACCGTATGAATCGAGCACGAACGAAACGACCCGGTCCAGATACTGCCTCCCGAGATCCCGGACCGCCCACCTCAGGAACTTGGCGAGCTCCACCGCCAAGGCCTCGTTGAAATCCCGATACGCCCTCGTCACCCGCGACTCCAGGTCGATATAAAAAAAGCCGCCCTCGATCACCAGGATGTTTCCGGTGTTCGGATCAGAATGGATCAGCTCGAAATCCTCGAGCCCCTCGTTCACCTCTTGCCTGTCATGAAAGCACTTGAGGACGGCTTCGAGCGTCCCCAACCTGGAATCGATGGAACGAGCGCCGTCCTTCAAGAATCCTGCCAACGAAACGCCTTCCACCCACTCCATGACGAGATGAGGACCAGGCTCCCGAGGCAGGCTCTTCGCGACAACGCGAGGAACAGGAAAGCCCTTGTCTCGCCACAGACGCAGACGATCCCGCTCCGTGTCCCGACGAGAAATCGCGCCCTCCCCGCGGTAGCGCTTCAGGAACCAGGTCTTCCCGTCTTCCGAGATCCTGGCGACGTCATTGGAGTTGTCGGTATCAGTGACAACCGGATCAATTCTCATTCCCGCGCCCACTATTTCGGCTCGATTACATAGCCGATATCGGTGGCAAAAACAGTCGGCCAGAGCCTCGCCTTCAAAGAGGGCTTGCTAGGCGCCCGTTCCAGAACACGATAGCCGCTCTGCTCGAAAACACCCTCGACCTCGTGCGGCGTCTGGAAATTCTTGTGGCTGAGACTGATAGGAGGGAAATGACCAAGAAGGAACTTCAACCGGTGTCTGTAGTGGGTGATATTCGGGATAATAACGACCAACTTACCGGACTCTGTGAGTAGAGCCTTCGCCTGACGCAAGAACAAACCGGGATCGTCCAGCCAGTGAAGCACCATGCTGACGGTTATCGCGTCAAATCGCACATCGAAGACCGGAAACCCCTCGTTCAAGTCGGCCTGAGCGATCCGGCCGGTCTCAAACTCATACTGATCGATGGCATATCTGGATATCTCCACCCCCCAAGTATCATAACTCTCGGCGCACAAGCGGTACTCATGGCCATCACCGACGCCACAAACGAGTACATTGGCGGGAGGCGCGGCACATCGACCGACCAGTGCCCTGATGAAATGATGGACCCGCTTCAACGAAGTGCGACCCACCGCCTCACGGTCACTCCAGTATCGATCGGCGTCACTAACCCCGAACACCCTCGGTGTATCAGCCATGCCAAGAGAACCTACGCTCGGAACCAGAGAACACAGCGCGACAGTATCGTCATGCGCTGCGAGGAGGAGTGGATCGACCGAGGCCGGAGACTCGAGAACAGGCACGCCGAATCGAGGGGCTTCCTCATGACTCGCTCATACCCTCTGCCGGTACACAGCGTCGAGCCGGGCCCGGCCACGGTGGCCAACCCTCGCGAGAGCCCGGGCGCCGCAACCTCCGCCCTGGAACTCGGCGTCCACCATCCGGCTCGGCTCGCCGAAAGTCAACACCTCGAGCAAACCGGTGCCCGCGCGATCGGTGGGCTCACGAGGCCGAATCCTGGCACGGGATCCGGACCTGGATGGAGGGGGCGAGTTCAACCGTGGTGAGCTACTCGAGTATCATCCTCGACGGGCGAAAGCCGAGGAGCGGAAAGCGGTAGTCCGCAGGGATGACGCCGCGGGCGGCGGAGCGACAGTACCAGGCGACGCTGAGCCAGCTGCCGCCCCGGTTGACCCGGCTCCGAGAGCCCGCGACACACGCGAGATCACCGTCGCCGGCACCCGGCTTCGAGTAGTACGCCTGATCGAACCCGTCCCGACACCACTCCCAGACATTCCCGTGCATGTCGTGAATCCCGAAGGCATTCGGTTTCTTCACGCCGATCGGGTGGGAACGACAGCCCCACTGGCCGAGGACCTTGCGGTCGTCCCACCGGGTGCCGGAAGAGAGCTCCTCGTGGCCCGAGTTCAGGTAGAACCATGCGTATTCTCCAAGGTCCTGCTCCGCATCGCCAAAACTGAAACTCGTGGCCGTGCCGGCGCGACACGCATACTCCCACTGCGCTTCCGTCGGCAGTGACAGCTCGGTCTTCTTGCAGAACTCCCGGCAGTCATCCCACGAGACCTGCTCGACCGGCAGGTCGTCACCCGTGAACTGCCATGGGCTCGTCCCCATCACACGATGCCACTGGACCTGCGACACCTCGTACTTGGCGATCAGGAAAGGGCTCAACGTCACCTTGTGGCGAGGTTGCTCGGCAGCCAGGAGTTTCCTGGCTCCCTGGCGGCGCCCCGGAGGGAGCGAGGCGAGATAGTCACGCTGCTCCTTCTCGGTTCCGCCCATCGTGAACGTCCCCCCGGGCAGCCTCACGAAGACAATTCCGCTCTTCTCGTGATGGTACTCGGAGTAACCCTGCTCGTTCTTCTGCATGAACGTGAAGCCCGACATCGAGGCGGCGGAAACGCCACTCTTCTCGACGGCCGCCAGCGACGTAGAGGGCTGAAGGGCCGCACTCCGCTCCCGATTCGAATCGCAACTCAGGAGCTGCGCACCCACGACGACAGACGCGAGGAAACGCCAGCAGGTCGTGACGAGATGCCACGGTCGTGATCGGTCAGACCTGCAGACGATCGCTGTCCTCCAGAACCCTCGCCCACGTCGTGAGAAGCGAGGCGGGGTTCCTTCAGAAGCTGCTTCAAGACCCGCTCCGTCGGCCCGGAGGCCGAGCGAGGCGGGCCGGCGAGTCGATTGTCGACCTGCGCGCGCAAGCAGCAGATTCCCGCCTCCCGGCTTCCACGCACGACGCGGTTGCCGCGCAGACGGTTCCGGACCATGGTCAACGACCTGTTGGATGCACATATCGATTGTCGTTCTCTCGCTTTCTTAGACAGGAGTTGAACGAGTTCGACGACCATGCAGCTCCGATTCCGCAGTGAAGAAGCGGCTTGTTCGCTCGCTGAAGAGAGTCGATTCGGCGCACAGGCGACCGTCTCGCCCGACCCGCCCGTCACCAGGGACCCCGTCACCAGGGACCCCGTCACCGGAAACCCGACGGTGCACGACGTCGATCCGGATCTGGTGTCAAGGGCTCATGCTGGCGACTCGCTTCGCCGGTCGAAACACGTTCCAAGAGGCTGTTGTCCGAGACTCCGAATCCCGGTGGGCACACCGGGATTCTCGGCACTTCGTTCTCCCCGCTGTGTGCCGAGGGCGCTGTGAGCCGGACATGACGTGCACCACAAGCAATTGCGGAGCCAATGCGGAAGAACTCCCGTGAGCGAGGAATTCAACGCTGTTGCCAGCGGTACAAACACGCCCAGTCGTTCGAATTCGAGATGGGGCCCGATCGAAAAACGCACACGACCGACCGTGCGAGCCACCAGGAGTTTCGATTCACGTCAGTAGAGAACCTTCCCTTCGAGTGAAGAGCCTTCCCTTGCCGGCAACTGCGATCGTCCTCGCGTCGGCCGATCGGGGCCCTGAGATCAGCCCCTCGCCGCATCACCACACTGGACGACGGAAGCACTCGAACAAACAGCTGATGCTCCCGATCGCTTGCATGAACTCTGAGATCGTCGCGGGGCTCGATCCCGCCCCGGGGGTGACCCGGTCGACGGGCGCCCTCGATCGTGCTGTGTACGGTCGACGAGAACCGAACAGAGGCGCCTGCCACAACCCACGACATCGAGCCTGCAGCTGACGGCGACCAGACTCACGCGATCGTGTCGGCGTGGAGCGCAACCCGACCACGACGCCTCGCCTCGCGACGGACCACGACAATGGGCGCCTGGATGACGCTCGCCACGACCGCAACCGCTGCGCCTGGCCGTCAGGGACCGTTCCACCGGCGATCCCGGCCCGAGAGACCCGCCGGGCCCGTCAGCCCTGCGGCAGCTCACACCCCACGAGGTGACACTCGCTCGCGTCGATGTTCGGGCTCGCCTCGCAACGCTCCAGCGGCTCCCCTGGCGACGGACCGCCCAGGAAGAGATACCCGAATACGAACGAGGCGTCCGCGATGTCGACCCGATCGCTCCGGTTGACGTCCGCGACGACATCGAAAGCTGACCGACACGCGGACTCCTGACCCAGAAAGAGCACGTTGAGAAGCGCCACGCCGTCCGCGATATCGATGTCCCCGTCGAAGTTCGTGTCACCTCGACGGAACCCCGGCACCGTCTCCTGGGCGACCTTCGAGATCGACATCTCGTCGAAGGGACCGTCCTCGTCGGCCGCGTGCGCACGCAGCACCAGGCGATCGACGCTCGCCTCGAGCTCAACCGCATGGTGCACGGAGCGGAAGGTCGCGAAGAGCGGACGAAACTCCGCTTCCGGAAGCTCGGTGTAGAGAATCGCTCCCCCACCGCCGGTGACGACGTAGACCGTGCCTCCCGGACGCCCGAAGTCCGGCCCGCGCCAGGGATCCACCACCCCGCCACCGCGCACCGGATGGCTGCGCTGGTAGTTGTGGTCGTGACCGTTGAAGACGAGATCCACGCCGTAGCGATCCGCCAGTGGCGGAAGCAGACGGTTGGCCGCATGGCGCGAGATCGCGTACAGCCCCATCGTGTAGACCGGATGGTGCAGCAGGATCACCTTCCACGGCATCTCGCGCTCGTTCGCCGCCGCGAGGTCGGCGCAGAGCCACCGCATTTGGGGGCTGCACCCGTCGAGGTCGGCGTTCGAGTCGACGACCGAGAAGTGGACCGGCCCCCAGTCGAACGAGTAGTAGGTCGCGACGCCGGGATCCGGGATCACGAAGTCCCCCGGAGGGTTCTCTCCACACAGCTGTTCCGGCAGCTCACAGTGACGCAGCCGCACGTCGACAGACGGGGGCGAGAAGAGCTCGTACCAGTCCTGGGGACGGATGCCGTCGTGATTGCCACGCGCCGCGAAGACGCCGCAGCGTCGCAGCAGGCCACGATACTCGTCGAAGAAGACCTCGTCGATGGACCCGTCGTAGACGTAATCGCCCACGTGAAGGAAGAGATCCGGCTCGAGCCTGTCGAGGATCTCCGTCACCGCCGGCTGGAAGCCGAAGCTCGCCGAGCCGCTGTCACCGATGACGACGGCACGGAAGGAGCCAGTCCCCGCGCGCGGCGCCGTTCGGAACCGCAGCTCCTCTCCCGCTGCGACGACCTCGCCATCGACCAGCACCTCGTAGGCGTACTCGCTGCCCGGCGCCAGCCCCGCGATCCGCAGCTCGTGCCGCGTGTCCGCGTCACTCTCGACCACGACCCGTGGCGGCTGACCTTCGGCGCGAACCCGCACGCTGCCGATCGACTCTTCCTCGGTCAGCCACACGACCTTGACCGAGTCCTCCAGAAGCGACTGCAGATACGGTCCACGGGTGATCGCTCCCTCCTGGGCAACCCCCCCGGCAGCACCGAGAAGACAGCTCACAACCGAGACCACGACAAGCCGGGCACTCTCGACCAACCGTCGTCCGCCGCCTCCTCGACCGCTCACCTTCGACCACATGAGCCCGATGGTAAGACATCGTCCCGCCCACGCGAGAGAAAACACCCGGGCATCTTACCGCTGGCGCCTGCGGGACTCCTCGAAGAAGCGCAGAGTCTGATCGAGAGCGTGCTTCAGCCCGGGATCCAGCGGGTGCCCGGCGACCTCGAGCGCGACCTCCTCGGCCTGTGCCGACGAGCTGAAGCCACAGGCGAGCACGGCCTCCAGCCGCACGCGCGGGTCCAAGTCCGCGACGAGCCCGCGCAGGAGCCCGATCGCGCCCTCGATCCCGGACTGCCAGTATCGCAGCACACGCGTCGCCCCGGCGCGAGCGCGGGCGTCCGTGGCGCCGAGAACGCGCACCAGCAACCCACGGTCGACCGCGTTCAGAGCCTGACGCATCCAGAGAGCCTCCAGGAGGTGGTGCTCGTGCTCGACATCCGAGGCGTCGAGATCCGCGACCCAGGCGTCGAGCGAACCCAGCACCGCATCACGACCGCGCTCTGCGAGCTCGCGCCGCACCAGGCGCCGGGTCGTGTTCTCGTAGCTCTTCAGCAGATCGAGAAGCTCGGCGACCGGACGGCCGCGGATCAACGGCGCCTTCAGCAGAGGACGGCCCTTGCAGCTGATACGCCACACCCGACCGTGTGTATGGTCCCGCCCGGGGTGGCGTTTCGAGAACTGCACGTTCTCGAAGATGTAGGAGTGGAAGTCGAGGATGTAGAGCGCGCCGTCCGGACCGAAGGCCATGGCGATCGGACGGAAGAGCGGATCCCTCGAGCGCAGGAGAGGCGGCTCGTGCGGCTTCGAAGCGAAGATCGAGCCCCGGGGCTCGACGTCGAACCAGTGTGTTCCGAGCGCACCCACACAGTCGTTGACGAGGAAGCGCCCCTGGACCTCCGGAGGAAAGTGACGGTTGCGGATGAACTCGCAGCCGGCCGCGATTCTGCTCTCGTGCGAGAAGACGAGGTGATCCGCTCGCTTCTTCTTCTTGGGGTAAACGAAGTTGGCCGACAGCACGTCCATCGGATAGTACTGCCCCGCCGACGCGTCGAGCACGATACCTCGCCCCCAGTGATCGAAGAGGTTGCCGTAGGGGTTCCAGAAATGGTGCGAGACGTGGACGTCGACGCGGTGCTCGCCTGGCCGGTAGCGGAACACGGCGCCATCGCGTACGCGCTCCGGTCCGTACGGCGTCTCCACCTGCGTGTGGTAGAAGATCCCCTGCGTCAGGAACAGCGACCCGCCGGGACTCCAGCGGAAGTTGTTCATCGCGTGCTCGACGTCCTCGGTGCCGAATCCGTGAAGCACCGCCTGCACGCGGTCGGCCCGACCGTCGTCGTCGATGTCGCGCGCGAAGATCATGTTCGGTGCCTGTGAGACGTACGCGCCACCGTCGCCGAAGGCGAAGCCGTGGACCATGTTGAGCCTGTCAAGGAAGACACTGTGCCGGTCGGCGACGCCGTCCCGGTCCGAATCCTCGAGGACGACGATCGAGTCACTCGGCTGCTCGCCCGGCAGCGGGTGCGGCCACGTTGGCGAGTTCGCGACCCAGAGCCTCCCACGATCGTCGAAACGCAGCGCCACCGGATTGGCGATCGGGAAGTCGACCTCGGACGCGAAGAGGTTGACGCGATAGCCCTCGGGGACGCGAAACGACTCCAGCGTCTGGGCGAGCGTGCGCGCCGGAGCCCTCTCGCGACCGGACTGCGTGTCGATCCGTCGCCGATCCTTCGCGTTGGCAGGCGCGCGGGGAATCGGCCGGCTCGCGGGCGTCGGGTGCCAGACGGGTCGTCCATCGCGTGGAGTCGTCCGCCAGATCGAGCCGGGTGCGGGCTTCTGCATCGCGTGGATGCGTCGATCGAGAGACTCGATCAACCGCACCTGCAAGCGGCGCTCCTGGGGCAGGCGCAGGCCACCGCGATTGTCTCGACGGCCACCGCGGATGTAGGACATGTTCGGCGCCCGCCACCAGTAAAAGAACTGGTAGCTCTTCTCGTAGACCGCGCGGCGCAGAGCCTCGGCGGCGGCGTTGCCGGCCTCGGTCGGCGCATCGATCTCGTCGACAAGGCCGAGCGCACGGACCAGCATGCGGCTGACGACCCAGTAACCGTACTCGGTGAGATGGATGCCGTTGAAGGTCAGCTTGCGCCCCTGGCCTGCGGCCATCCACCGCAAAGTCGGGGTGAAGAGGTCGACGAACCCGACCTTCCTCGCCAGCGCGACGCGCTCCATCTCCCGAGTGTAGACCTCCAGCACCAGGCGCCGATCTCGACCGTCCGGAAGGTCGCCGCCCAGATCCTCGTGCGCGATCGGCGACACGAGAACGACGCGAGGCGCCGACTCCCCGTTGAATCGGCTCTCGAGGAGGCCCGCGACGAAGCGGTCAAGATCGACGCCGAAGTCGGTGACATGCTCCGCCCCGCGAAACGACTCGTTCATCCCGAAGCACGCAAAGATCAGATCGGCGCGTCGAGCCGCGAGATTCTCGTGGAGGCTACCGAAGCCCCGCGGACGCGGCATCAAGGTCAACTCGTCGGCTGACCAGCCGAGATTGCGCACCTTCAGATCGTGATCGGAGAAACGGCAGTGCAGGAAGGTCTCGAAGTACCCGAAGAGGTGCATGCGCTCGGCGAAGGTGTTGCCGATGATCACGATGCTGTCGCCCTTGCCCATCTCGAGAGGCCCCGCGTGCAGCCCCCCCGAGCACAGAGCAAGGACCAGCACCAGGAAGCCGCAGGACGATCGTGCCGGCTCGACACCGCGAGTACTCATGGACGGCATGAAGTGGATTCTCCTGAAGCGAGAACGGAGAGCCGGGAGCCCGGTGTCCTTGTCGTTGGCCGGGTGTCGCAAGACGTCGCAGCTCCCTCCTGGCAACAAAACAGGGGCGGCCCGACCGCAGGTGCTTCGAGGTCGTCCCGGTCGCCTTCATCCGGCGCCTCGAGGATCGGACCACCGACACGGTTGCGATCCGGACCGCAAGACACGGCGACGCGACAACAGGACGACGAAAAGCGTGGTCCGGACGCCGGCCCCATTCTACGACGTCGCCACCCTGCTCGCGATCGGCTCCACCACGACTGCACAGGAAGTTCCAGGCAGTCCCGGGGTGTTCAGCCGCCGCCAGGCGCCCGAAGCCTCGCACGTCGACACGTCACACTTCATGGGATTCGACATCCACACGATCGAGTATCTGCCCGTCGCCGAGGCGGGCAGTGTGTCATTCGAGCACGTGGCGACAACCGGTCGGCTGTCGCTGACGAGGAGCCCTCGCAAGCCGAGGAGCGCGCTTCCGTTCCTCGATCGCAGCATCTCGACGAGCGAGAACGACCCGATTCTCGCGAGCCTGAGCAGTGCTGCCCTGGGAGAGTTCCGAAGACCGAGCACGCAGGAGCACCCGGGTCGGCGCTCTCTCTCCTGTCCCCTTCTCCTTCTTGCCCGTCACGGTGAGCCTCCTCCCTCCACGGCCTCCCCCGTCAAAACCTCTTTCCCCGTTCTTCCGCCTCGCGTACCGTCACCGTATGAGCCGGTCGCAGGATCCACTCATCGGCACCTCGCCAGGCGGCTACCTCGTGCGCTCCTGCCTGTCGCACGGGGCCTTGTTCAACATCTACGTCGCTCGCCAGAGCAGTGTCGACCGGACGGTGGTCCTCAAGATTCTCTCACCGCACGCACGAGCCGGGCAGCAGGTGACCGCCGCGTTTCTCGACGGGGCGCGACTGGCCGCGAAGCTCAATCACCGCAACATCGTCCAGGTCTTCGACGTCGTCGAGACGAACGGGCTCACCTTCGTCAGCATGGAGCACGTCAGTGGCCGTAGCCT
Source organism: uncultured Planctomycetia bacterium (assembly GCA_964390645.1). Lineage (GTDB taxonomy): Bacteria > Planctomycetota > UBA8108 > UBA8108 > UBA8108 > CAYMLL01. The sequence continues at coordinate 13,015 of CAYMLL010000192.1, forward strand.
GGAGGAGCACGTCAGGCGGAACGGCAACGCGCCACAAGATCTGTGGCCGAAGCTGATCGTCGACTCCTGCACGGCCATCTCGTACGCGCAGGAGGCCGGCATCCTCCACACGGAGCTGACCCCGTCCAACGTGCTGGTGACGGACGATGGCGACGTCAAGATCCTCAATCTCGGCATCGCAGCCGCGATCGAGCCCTTTCGTTCGCCACTGAAGCGGCGCGACCCCTACATCGTCTCCTTCCTCGCTCCGGAGCGCCTCGCGGGTCACGCGAGCGACCACCGCGCGGACGTCTACTCGCTGGGCGGCACGCTCTATTTCGCGACGACCGGACGGCCGCCCTACCGCGCGGACTCGGTCGCCGAGCTCATCGTCGCACGACGGTCGCGCGACGTACGATCGCTGTCGCAGCTCGATTCGACGGCGCCCGAGGGCATCTCCTTGCTCCTCGCCCGCTTCATGGCGCCGGATCCCGAAGATCGTCCCGCCGGCCCGAGGGAGGCGCTCGCCGAAGCGCGACGCTCGACCGACCCGGGCTCGCTGTGGCGCAGACACGGGTTGAAGCTCGCCGCGGCCGCCGCGACGCTCGTCGTCCTCGCGATCATCGCCATCGCCTCGGGGCGGCTCTCTCCCACCGTTGAAGAGGGCTCCTCAGGCGACGAGACGGCCACGTCGACCGAGACCTCGACCAGAACGGAACCCGGTACGCGACGTGTCGACGAGGAGCTCCTCGACAAGATAGCGGCCGCCGCGACGCGCACTCCCGCAAGGCAGCCGGAAACGAAGGACGCCTCCGGCTCGCCGTCGTCCATCTCGACAAGCACCGAGGCAGCCAAAGCCGATCCCGCAGACGACGCGGCGGGCATGGACTTGAGAATCGCGCTCGACGAGGCGGTCCACCCCTCGATCGAGATCGGCGGCTACCGGCGAGCTCTCGACTACATAGACGGGCTGCGCAAGGAGCACCCGAACGCCAAGCTCCTCGACAAGGCCGCCGCAAGAGCCTTGCGGGCGGCCGAGGTGGAGATCGCGACGACACGCAAGGTGGTCGAGACGGCGTCTTCGGTCGAGGCGATTGCCGAGCTTCTCGAGAGCCTGAACTCGCTCGAGACGCGGGTTCCCGAAGACCTCGTCGGGCAGGTCCGTCGAATCTCGCAAGCTGCCGCCGCTCGGCGGGACACCGCGACCTCCGACGAGAAGCAACTCGAGGACGCCGAGACGACGGTGCTGTTCATCCTCGGCGATCACGACCTCGACGCCGCCCGCGAGGTCGTCGCGAGGCTACCGCAGAACCCGCTCACTGCGCCGCACCCCGGCCGAGAGCGCGTCGCGAAGCGTATCGAACGCTATCAGCTGGCCTGGAAACTGCTCCTGGCCGGTCTCGAGACGGCGAAGGCCGACACGAGCGTTCGCCTCATCGCGCCGCCGCTCGATCCGCCCGAGGAATCGATCTTCCGTTCGATCGTGCGAGTCGGCCCCGCAGAGAAGGGCCGGGTCGTCGTGACTCTTCGAGAGAACGCCAACTCCGATCCCGAGGAGTGCCGGATGCTCGACCTCCATCCCGTATCACTGCTGATGCTCCTGCGGCTCGGGGGGGCCGACGAGCATCCGGAGGCGGTCGAGGGGCTCGGAACGGTTCTCTTCTCGCGACGGGGGCCGCTCGCGGCTCTGCGCTTCGTCGACATCCTGCCGCTGGAGGAGGACTCTCGTAAGTCGACATCGGAACACGTCAGGGACCTCGGAAGGCGTCTGCTGACACGCTCGGCGGAGAATCTCGGCTCGCTCGCCGATCTCGAGGCAGAGGACGACGACGCGAAGGACGCCAGCCAGATCGCGCTACGCGACGCTGTCGACCAACGCCGCGCTCGTAACGGAGCATTGCCGTACTACAAGCACCACCGCCCGACCCACCGCGACCTTCGCCTGCCGGCCGTCGAGTCGAT
>CAYMLL010000193.1:0-14918 GCA_964390645.1 uncultured Planctomycetia bacterium
GCTCGACGGTGCGCACCGTCGAGACGATCGTGAAGGAGCCGCCGGGGCCGGGGTACCGGCAACGAAAAAAGCGGGAGCGAGAGCCCGAGTCGCGCTCGGTGCTCTCGCCCCCGCTCGGTCGTCGTCCGGTTCAGAAGTCGCTTCCGTGCCGGAGACCGAAGGAGCTGCTCGTTACTCGCACTGCGGTGCCAGCACGCTACAGTCGAGCGGGTCGTCGTCGGTCGGATCGGGCCCACAGTCCTCGCCAGAGTAGGCCGTTGCGCGAGGCGTCGGATCGACCGGTGCAGCGCCGCCGGTGAACAGCCACGAGAAGACGATGACCGCGTCACTGATGACGAGGCCGCCGTTGTCGTCGGCATCGGCCGCGTCCATGCATACTGGCGCGTCACCGCCGGTGAACAGGAAGTTCAGGGTGACGACCCCATCGGTCAGGTCGATCGAGCCGTTCGCGTTGGCGTCGCCGCGGACGAAGCCGCCGCCCTGGCACTGCTCGAGGTCCGCACAGGCCGGATCGGCGCAGTCTGCGAGTCCGTTGCCGTCCTCGTCGCCCTCGGCGTCGCAGTCCTCTGTCGGAACGACGTCCGCACCGCACTCCTCCGCATCAGGCGAGAAGCACAGCGAGAAGCCCTCGATCACCGGTTCGGCAAACTCGTTCTGGAAGCGCATGCGGAAGTTGAAGCCGCCACCACCCTCGAAGACCTTGACCATGAACTGGTGCAGCCCGGCCTCGAGGAAGACCCCCGGGACGATGTCCTGGATGACGTTGGACCCACCCGATCCGCGGGCGACGCTGTTCGTCCACAGCGGAGCGCCGTCGAGACCGCCGCCGCCGTCGAGGAGGACCGACACCGAGTCGTCGCTGCCGAGGCCGATGTCGACGGTGATGTCCTCGTCGACCACGCAGTAGATAACCGCGTACTGCATGATCTGGTTGAGGTCACCTCCGTGGACATCCTCGTAGGCGAGGGTGTCGTCGCTGTCGATCCACACGTACCAGGTCGGCGTGCCGTCCGGGTTGAGGTCCGCCCGACCGGGAGACTGAGCGAGGCCGATAGCGAGGGACTCGTCCGGTGGTGCGGCGCTGCCGCCGTAGATCGTCTCGATCGTGTCGCCGGCGCGTGGCTCGACCTCGGTCTCGAAGACCTCGCCGTCGGTCAGCCAGTCGTGCTCGATGTTGGATGTGTTCGGAGCGGCACCGAAGCCGAAACCGCCCGGCTGCTGGTAGGGTCCGAGGACGAGCCACTTGCGCCAGAAGCCGAAGGCAGTCAGATCGACCGGATTCGACAGCTTGCCGTCGCCGCCGACACCGAACGCCAACACGGCGCCGGGCTCGGTGATTGCGCCGAAGAACGCCACGTCCTCCGCCTCGTCCGGTGTGGACACCCGATAGGTCAGCGTGGTGCCGTCGACGCCACCCGCGCTGATCGTCCAGGTGATTTCCTGGCCGTTCTGAACACCGCCACCGGAGATGTCAGAAACGGTCCAGCCTGCCGGGACCGTCTCGGTCAACGTTCCCTCGTTGAAGCCGTCGCAGGCGTCACCGGCCTCTCGCTCGTCGCTCAGCGTGATCTCGACCGTGTAGGTCTCACCGGCCGACCACGCGGGAACCTCGATGCCCTGCACGCGCGTTGTCGCGCCGGTGTCGATCGAGCGCGTCGCCACGAACGGGGTGAAGGGGCAGGCGCCGTCGGGGAACTTCGAGAACGAAAGATCCTCCGCCGAGATCGGGAAGCCGTCGATGTCGAAGATCGCGAGATGGTGACCCATGCCGCCGCCGCCCTCGAAGACCTTGACGATGATCGAGTTCTCGCCGGGCTCGAAGACGATCGGGTCGACGCGGATGAAGCCGTCAGGTACCACGTCCTGGATGCCGCAAGCGGTTCCGACACCGCGCGGGATGCTGTGGACCCAGACCTCCTCGCCGTTGACGATCACCTGGACCGAGTCGTCGCTGCCGACGTTGAACGTGGCCTCGATGTCGTCCCCCGTGTTGTTGATGGCGTAGATCTGCCCGTAGTACATGCAGTTGTCGGGGTTGCCGTCGTAGACGTCGTCGTTGGTGTTGATGTGGCTGTCCGCGTCATTCCACGGCAGGACCGTCGGGACGCCGCCGGGATTGACATGGGCCTGCCGGGTGTCGATGAGGTCCAGGCTCGCCGCCGCGCCGTTGTAGTCGGTGTTGATCACGGCGCCCGGGAAGAACACGAAATCGAGCTCGGTGGTGTCGCCGTCGGTGAGGTAATCCTCCTGGATCGCCACGTCCCCGGGTCCGGCGCCGCCAGCCTGACTGTACGGTCCGAGGAGGTTCCATGCGACCAGCCCGCCGCAGTCGTCGTAAGGGCTGTTGTTGCGCGCGCAGCGATCACCGTCGACCTGCACCGGTATCGACTGAGGGACATCTTCGACCACCGATCCCTGAAAGCAGTAGAAGATGGCGACGCCGTCATCCACGGCCTCGACCGTGTAGGTGAGCTCGTTGTCGTTGGCGAGCGGAACGGTCGCGTTGCCGCCGGGGCCGAAGCTCCACTCCACGGCCCCGCCCCCGTCGAGGATGGTACCGCCCTGGCCTGCCGAGGTGATGACCCAGTCGACAGGCACGTCATCGCGTATGACGACGGCCTCCGCCGTCGCGCAGCAATCGCTCGCGACCCGGACGTTCTTCAGTGTGAGCGTGACCGGAATGATATCACCGTCGGCAAAGTCGCCGATCCGGAAGGCCGCGTCACCCTGGGCGCCGATCGAGCGATCCGCGCCCGCGGCGGGCTGCAGGCAAAAGTCGTCCGGAAGCTCCTCGAGCCTCGCGCTGTGCAGGATGTGCGACTGGTTCGAGCCACCGGTAGAGGCCGTCACTCCGAGGTAGCCCTCGAAGGGTAGGAAGTCCGGCACGACGTGAGTGAAGACGCGTCCGAAGTCCTCCTCGGTGTCGATCGCGAGCAGGTTCATCGCGACGGTGAGGCCGGAGTCGCCACAGCGCTGGGCGAAGACCTCCATCTGGTAACGGTTTGCGGGGGCGTGCTCGGAGAGATCGTCGCTCGGCGGCTGTCGGTTGTGCAGCTTGCCGAAGCCGATCGCCGTGTGAGCACCGAGTTCCGTCGGCACGTTGTCGGTGCACGTCATTCCGTTGGCACCGTAGTAGAAGCCGACGTGATCGATGTCCGGACGGAACGGGCCGTCCGACGCGTTGCAGTCCCAGTTATCGAACTCCCATGCCATGACCGGCGCGTTGTCCGGTTGGCCGACACACGGGGCGCCCATTCCTCCACCACCGGAGCCCGTCTCTGCCGGGGGGTCGTCGGTTCCGACCACCACCACCACCATGCCGTCCGCGGGCTTGTCGAGACGGCTGCCGTCGCGAAGCTCGACGACGACCGTCAGCTTGAAGTTGTCGTACTCGCTCTTCTCGGTACGGAACGCGTTTCCCGCCTGACCGTTGAGGCCCGGCGTCGCCATCACGTAGCCGCCGAACTCCTCCGGATCGAGACCGAGATCCTCGAGGCGCGCCTCGCCGTAAACGGTGCACGGGTTGTCGACGGATTCGGTGTTCACCGCGACCTCGCCGAACTCGTTGATGCACTCACCGATAGGATTGTTGTCGACTCCGGGGATGTAGAGCGCGTTGCCGTTGAGAACCCAGTCCTCGAGCTCAACACCGGCTTCGTCGACAGTCTCCTCGACGCCGAAGTTGTTGTCGAAGAGCACCTCTTGCGCCGGGACGAATCCCGTAGATGGACACAAAGCAAACAGACATAAGAGCCAGCGACTCTTCATGATCGACCCTCCCGTGTGGCAAGACCACGCCTTTGGATGACCGTTCGATGCGGGTTCCTCGCGTACACACACATCGACCAGATACCTCAACCCAGTGATTCGTGCGCCGATGATAGCGGTGTGTGAAGTGTCCATCAACCCCGCATTTGAGACGACTTCGCACGCAGCCGTCCGGGTCCTGATCGGGTCGGATGCGGCGAGAGACAGCCGTTCCTGAGCAGCATTGCGGGCAAGGGGCGCGCTCTGCCGGGAGACGACTTGCGAGGGATCAGGGACTCTCCGGTCCGGCGAGCTCCGCGAGGCGTTTTCGCACCAGCTCGGGCCAGTTGGCGTCCGGATCGCTCGCGAGTCGGCTGAGCACATTGAGGTTCTTCAGGCCGATGTGGCGCAGTAGCAACACCTTGCGTTTGTCGGACTCACGCGAGGCGAGCCAGCGACGCAGCGGGGTCAAGTCCTCCACATCGCGCGGCTCGGTGAGGTACGCGCGCCATGCGGGCTCCGTGTGCAGATGGTTGCGGCCCGAGAGGTAGACCGCCATCGCTCGCCCGGCCTCCTTCGTCGTCATCGACGCGAGCTCCTGGAGGGCCAATCGGGCCTCGGCGGCGTTGAGGTCCTTCTCGCCACGCAGAAATGTGATGATCGTGAGGGAGGCTTCACGGTCGTTCCGTGAGGAGAGGTGTCCCAGAACCTCCGAGATCACGTCACGGCCGGTGGACGTATCGAGGAGGTCGCGGAGGATCTCGATGTCCGGCGAGTAACGGAGCGCTCCCAGGGCGCCGAAGTAGACCGGAAGGTAGCCTTGCTTCGCTCGCAGCTTCTCGTCGACGTCACGGCGCAGGGCACTCTCCAGGTCCGGGAAGCGACCTGCGTGATATCCGATGAAGAGCGATACCCAGTCGTAGATGAGACGCCGCGAGTAAGACTCAGGCTGGTCCCAGGTCGCCGTCAAGAAGTAGTGCGAGAACGCCGCGGTCTCCTCCTCGCGGAGCATCGCGAGGTGCATCATCGCGAAGGCGATGTTGTAGTCGTTTGGCAGCGTCGCCACGACGCGCGGTCGCTCGTCGAGGTGGCGAAAGAAGTCGTGGAGCACCGCGAATCCGTCGTCCGGCGCGTAACGCTTCTTCGACGTGAGGTACACGTCGAGCTCGTTGACCAGCTCTCGACCCTTGCGGGCCTTGAGGAGTTCAGTCCAGCGTTCGAGCCTCTTCTCACCGGCCGCTCCACGGGTCGCGAGAGCTCCCGCGGCCCCGGCCCCGGCCGTCGAGATCGTCGTGACGGCGTTGCCTGTCCTCGGGGAAGCGTCGGTGGCCTCCGACGTCTCCACGCGGTCGCTCGTCTTCGCAGTGGCGGCATCTTGCGTACGGGCCACGTCGACGAGACCGCACGCTGTGAGGAGTGACAGGAGGTGTATCCACGACGGGAGCGAGCAGGTCACGGCAGTTCTCGGTCCGACCGGCGGGAGGGGCACCGGGCGGGGGGCGGGCGGCCCCGCGCGCGCCCGCCGCGCCCGGGCCTGCGGGCGTTATAGACGACCGGATTATCGTAGCGTCGAACCGGGTCAGGCGGAACAATGGGCCGCGGATCGGTCCCCGAGGAGACTTCTCTCGATGCTCGATGGCTGCCGATGGTCCGTGATGGCCCTTCTTCTGGCGGCGACTTTCAGCTCTCTGTGGAGCTGCCGGTCGGGCGCCGCCTCGAAGGCGTCCACGGTGGACTTTCCGGAGGTCCGCGGGCGACCGCAGGGGGAGGTCCGATCCGGGGGAGCCGAGGGTCGCGCGTCGATCGCGCGGGACGAGCCGGTCGGTGCCGCGAGGGGCTCCCCGCGAGGCGCCGATCCGGCGGCGGCGACCCCGCCGATACGGGCGGCGGAAACCGGGCGCCTGCCGACCCTCGGTGATCTCATGGGCCACTTCGATCGCCGTGACTCGCACGCCCTGGAGAGCGCGACGATGCAGCTGCTCCTTGCCGGCGAGCCGGGCTGGAAAGTGCTCCATGGCTTCTTCCACCAGTGTGACATCGAGCGCGAGAAGATCATCGCGTTGACGCATGACAGGACCTTCGTCTATCCCTACCTGCGTATCGCGGCGCGCCATCCGGACCTCACCGCGAAGTTCAGCATCTACCTGCTCGGGGCGACCCGGGAGACGACGGCCTCGTTCATCCGTCGCGAGCTCTACAATTTCGTCCCGGTCTTCCTGAGCTACCACGAGGGTCGCTACCCCGAGCTCAAGAACGCGATTCAGGACGACATCATCTACCAGCTCGAGCACGGAGGAGACTGGATCTACAAGATCAGTCTCGCGATTCCGAACCTGGGCTTCGATCCACCCGCGGAGGCCTATCTGCCGTGCCTTCTGGACCCGGCGCGCGCGCGAGACCACGACCTGGCGATCCGGCTGATGCTCCGTCACGGCGAGAAGGGGCTGCGGACGTTGATGAACTTCTTTGACGCCGAGGACAAGAGCTCGCAGACGATCTCCATGGCTGTCGGACGCGTGATGAAGCTCGAGAAGGACAGGAAGGGCTCGCCGTACGTCGCGAGGCTGCTCGCGGACGATAACCCGGTCGTGCGGCGTTCGGCGCACATCAACTACTTCCTTTACCCGCGCAGGAACGAGGAGGTGCCTCTCGTCGTCAAGTTCCTCAACAGTGACGTCGACATTCGCTTCCGCCACATCTTCCTCGGCACCCTGCGCTCGAAGAATCCCGGGGTCATGATCGCGATGGAGCCGAGATCCTCGGAGGTCGCCGACGAAGCGCTGCGCTCGCTCGTCGTGAGGTACGCTCGCAGTGCCCGCCGGCGCCTCGAAGAGAAGACGAACAAGCAGGACTGATCGTTCCGATGCGGGCGTCTTCGACCCGAGGCTGGACGGCGTGTGGGGCCGTCGTCGTGTTGCTCGTCGTGTCGGGGTGCGGCGACGGCGACTCGATCAGCTCGAGCGGCGACGCCACACCGGGGGACGCGGACGGAGGCGACGTCTTCGCCGCTGCGCGCCGCGCCCTTGACGCAGGACAGATCTCCGAGGGGATCGCCCGGCTGCGGGGGTCCCTGAGCTCTCTCTCAGCGGCGAAGCGTGGTGTCGCGCTGGCGACGATGGCGCGCTACTACCTGATAGCTGATCGTCCTGCAGGCGCGCTGAAGGCTGCGGACGAGGGACTCGCGATCGGGACGCGGTCCTACGAACTGCTGTGGGGGAAGGGGGAGAGCCTGCGACGCCGGATGCAGCTCGACGAGGCTCGCCAGCTTCTCGATGAGGCGCTCGGCATGAGTGAGTCGAACCATGCAGTCCGGCTGTCTCTGGCACGCATCAAGTTTCGCGCCGAGGAGCCGGCGTCTGCCCTCACGGATTTCGAGGCTTACCTCGAGCACGCACCGGCGGAGGATATCGACCGCGACACGGCCCGTCTGGAGTACGGTCGTGCGCTGCGCGCTGCGCGACGTTTTCAGGATGCGGCCGATCAGTGCACCACTCTCCTGGAGACGGACCCCACCGAGAGCGAGTACTACTCGGAGCTCTCGGCGACGCTCTATCGCATGCGGCGTCGCAACGAGGCTCGATTTGTCGAGCAGATCTTCCGGGCACAGTCGCAGCACGGCTTCGAGGAGTACGGCGCCGAGAAGCTCAGGGCGCAGGGTCGCGACGCGCTGGCTCTTGCGCAGGGCGGGATCGTCGCGGCGCGACGCAAGAAGTTCGCCGAGGCCTACGACCTCTACCGCAAGGCGTTCGAGGCGAACCTGGCCGCAAGTCATGGTGACGTGAAGATCGTGCAGCTTCACGTCGAGTTCTGCCTGCGCCTGCGGCGGCGTCGCGAGGCGCTTGCGGCGGCGAAGATGGCGATTCAGAAGGGCTGGCAACCGCTCTCCGGGCTCTGGTGGGCGCGCGCGCGCGTTGAGGCCGAGCTCGAGGATTGGAAGGCCGCGGCCGACTCCTTGCGGCAAGCGGCCGGCACCCTGAAGGCCGAGATCGACCGTGGCGAGAAGCTCCCGGTCGGGCGTGGTCAGGCAGCCAGCCTCCCGGTGCTGCTCGGGCTCTGTCGGGCCGATCTGGAGATGGGGCAGCTCGAGCGAGCCGATCGTGGATGGAAACGCGCCGGTGATCTGGAGCCGTCGGCGTGGGAGCCGGTTTACTGGCAGGGGCGCGTTTCGGTGGCGCGAGGAGACTACAGGCGGGCGCTCGAGCACTTCGCGGACGCCGCCGGGCGGGCACGTCGGCTCGGGCGTGAGGCGCTTCCCGATCTCGGGCTCTGGCGGGCGGTCGCGATGGGGCATCTCGGACGTGAGGCGCAGGCGATCGACATCTTGACGAAGGGGCTCAACGAGCATCCAGACCGGGTCGAGCTGTGGCCGGAGCTCATCGAGCTGGTGTCGCGAGACGAGGCCCGGCGTCGACAGGTCCAGAAGGTCTTCGATGACGTGTCCATGGGCGTGTCCGCAATCGACAGGGCGACCGAGTCGCTCGACCAGACGCCGTTCGACAAGAGTGCGCGGGTCTACTTCGACCTCGGTCGCGCGCTCCGCAAGCTGAGAGATCGCGCCGGCGTCGACTACCTGCTCCTCGCCACCGACCTGGCGCCGCGGGACGTCGAGATCGCACGCAGCGTCTCGTCGCTCCTCGGCCGCGGCCATGACATCTTCGTCCGGCTTGCGCTGATGCGTCGTATCCTGGTGGTCGATCCCAACAGCGTCGACGCCCTGCACGATGTCGCGGAGATCTACACGCGCTTCCACGTGCGTCTTTCGGACGCCGAGGACCTTGCCAAGCGTCTACACGAGCTGGCTCCGGATGAGAGCTCTTACACGCTTCGCGCCCGAGCGGCGCTGCTGCTCGGAAGGCGCGAGGATGCACGCTCCCTGGCGCGCGAGGGGCTCGCCAGGCACCCGGGAAGCCGGAAGCTCGAGGAGATTCTGGCGCAGTAGCCGGCCTCGACGACAGCTTCTCTCGCCGCTCGACTCCGCGCGGGTAATTTGGTTCGGTGCAGCCCGTCGACACGGTAGAGTCGATGGAAGGGGGAGAGCGGAGGGTTCAGTTTGCGTCAGCCGTTGGTCCTGTTAATGTTCTCGGCGGCGACATCGCATGCCGTCGTACTCGGGGGCGAGGCTCCCACGCGGGTCGTCTCGATGCGTCTGGCGTCGCTGAATCTTCACGGCGGCATCGAGGCCAACGCATCTCGCGTCGGTGGCTTTCTCGCCAGTCTTGACATCGACGTTCTGGCGCTCCAGGAGGTGCCGGACGAGGCGTATCGCGACCGCATCGCGGAGGTCACCGATCTCGAGCACCGCACCGGTATCGATCGATTCAAGTGCGTGCTCTCGCGCACGCCGATCGAGGACGAGGAGGTGATTCCGCTCGCCTCCGGCCGCAGCCTGATCCACGTCACGACGTCGATCGACGGGGTGCCGATCTCTCTTTACTGCGTGCACAACTCGTGGGATGTCGCCGGCGATCGGCAAGCCCGGCAGATTGTCGCCGACGTCATCCCCGCCGACCCGAACCCTCGCAAGGTCTTCCTCGGCGACTTCAACGACGAGCATTACTCGACTCAGAACCAGCTGCTCGAGTCTGTTCTCAACGATGCGTGGACCGATCTCGGCCTGCGTCCGGGCGAACGCGTGACCTGGCCAGCGACCGGCTTCGGCGGCAGCGAGGGTGCGCTGCTGATCGATCTCCTCATGTACGCGCCCGGGGGCGGCTTCGTCGTCGACGACGGAACTATCCTCGACGACCCGCTGGCACTGTCGGATCACCGACTCGTCGTCTTCGACATCCGTGCGAGCGATCCGATCCGCGTGGAGCCACCGCAGGACGTGACGGTGGATGCGACGCGTGATGAGACGACCATCGAGATCTCCTTCGACCGCGAGGTCGAGGTCGAGAGCGCCTCGGACCCGGCTCGCTACGAGATCAACGAGGTGTCACGCGACGGTGACGGGGAAAGGGTCGTGGTCGAGTCGGCCCGGGTCGATCGGCATCGTCGACGTGTGCGCTTGCGCACGGGAGCACACTTCGCCGACCGGGACTACCGGCTCTCCGTGGTCGGTGTGAAGGCTCGAGGTGGCGCGGACGGCTCCGTTGCGCTGCAGCGAGAATACCGTTTTCGGTCGACCATTCTTCTCGGCGGCGGGGCGGAGAACGGGCTCGCACACTGGCGTACACAGGGTGGATTGCGCACAGTTCGCGAGCTGAGCCAGCTCGGGCCCTACAGCGGCGATTCGTTCTTCGCGGGCGGTGAGAGCGATGTTCGCTCCAGCGCGACGCAGGAGGTCGACGTCGCGCCGGTGGCGGACGACATCGCGGCGTCGCGTGTCCGGCTTCATTTCGGTGCGCACCTCGCGTCCGCGTACACGGCTTTTCCCGGAGGGGAGAGTCGCGAGGAGCCCTACGACGAGTCGGAGATCTCCGCGGTGGCTCTTGACATCGACGGCCGGGTGCTCGCGACGACGTCGTCGTCCAAGTACGACACGCTCTACTGGTGTCCGTTTCGAGGCTCGCTCGATCTTCCCCCGGACACGCGTCGCGTCAGCATCACGATCGCGGCGAACCGTATGGTGCGCTCGACAGGTCCCGCGAACGACGGCGCCATCGACGACGTCTGGGCGTCGCTCGAGCTCCTCGACGTCCCGCACGGCGTTCTCGGCGCCAACCTGCTGCGGAACCCCGGGGCGGAGTCGGAGGACCTCGACGCCTGGGACGGATCGGCGCGGTGGCTGGAGCACCATCAGCAGCTTCTTGCGGATCGTGTCGTCGCTCACGCCGGGCGCGGGCTCTTTCACGTCTTCACTCCGGGCCGGCTGCAGGCGGTGATGGAGCAGAGCGTCGAGCTTCCACACGACCCTCCCGCGGGTTTCCTGCGCTGGAGCGGAGCGATACGGGCTCGTGCGAGTCGTCGTCCGACCCACATCGTCGTGCGGCTCGTCGACGACAGCGGCGCGGAGCTGGCGCGGGCCGAGTCGCCGCAGGAGACGCGTGAAGAGTGGGTCGAGCACGGTGGCGTCCTGCGCGTACCGCGAGGTGCGACACGCGCCGTGATGTCGATCGGTGGCGAACGTGCGAGCGACACCTTCGCGGACCAGCTGGTTCTTCAGGTCGTCGGCGGCCCTCGGGGCGAGAGCTGGTTCGAGCGCGGCGACGTCGAACGTGACGGAAAGCTGCGCGTCACCGACGCGGTCTGGATTCTCCTCGGTGTCCTGCGTCCGGATCTCGTCGGCGATCTTTGCGACGACGCGGCTGATGTTGACGACGACGGAAGCGTCGATATCTCCGACGCCGTGAGACTCCTCGACCACCTGTTCCTCGCGGGACCTCCGTTTCCCGCGCCGACGATCGCGCGACCCGGGTCCGATCCGACGATCGACGGGCTTGGCTGCGAGCATCCGCGACCCTGAAGCCGCCGCCAGGTCGGCTACTATGCCTTCTCGCGTCGGATATTCGCGCCGAGTGCGCGGAGCCGCTCCTCGAGGCGTTCATAGCCTCGGTCGACGTGGTAGACGCGGTGTACTTCCGTTCGGCCGCGAGCCACGAGTCCGGCGAGAAGAAGGCTGGCGCTGGCGCGCAAGTCCGACGCCATCACCGGCGCACCGCTGAGCTTCTGGGTGCCGATGACGATCGCGCTCGGCCCCTCCTTGCGGATGTTCGCACCCATGCGCGCGAGCTCGGCGATGTGGATGAATCGATCGGGGTAGACCTTCTCGGTGATGATGCTGATGCCATCCGCGAGGCTGAGGAGAGCCATGAACTGCGCCTGAAGGTCGGTCGGGAAGCCTGGATAGGGCAGCGTCGTGACGTCAACCGGACGAAAAGCACTGTTCGCCGTGACGCGGATCATGTCGTCCTCGGCGTTGATGTAGAGTCCGGCGCGGTGGAGCGCGTCGACCAGCGCGCCGAGATGCTCGAAGTTGGCGCCTCGCACGACGACCTCGCCGTGGGTGATAGCTCCGGCGATGAGAAAGGTGCCCGCCTCGATGCGATCGGGGATCACCGTGTGCTCCGCGCCGTCGAGAGCCTCGACTCCGTCGACAACGAGGGTCGGTGTCCCGATTCCCTCGATCTGCGCGCCCATCTTCGTCAGGAATCTCGCCAGGTCGATGATCTCGGGTTCGCACGCGGCGCTTTCGATGACGGTTCTGCCTTCCGCGAGCGTCGCCGCCATGAGGATGTTCGCCGTGCCGAGGACACTCGATCCGAACGCGCCGCCGAGGTAGATCCGTGTGCCGACGAGCTTCTCGGCGGTCGCCTCGATGTAGCCGTGCTTGATGTCGATGCTGGCACCGAGCGCGCGCAGGCCCTTGAGGTGGAGGTCGATCGGACGGACGCCGAGGACGCAGCCGCCGGGCAGCGACACGCGAGCCTTGCCGCGGCGAGCGAGCAGCGGACCGAGCGCGCAGACCGAGGCGCGCATCTTGCGAACATGGTCGTAGGGCGCTGTGCACTCCTTCGAGTCCTCGAGCTGGATGCAGATCGTCTCATCGGGCTGACGCTCGGAGTGCATCCCGAGCTCGTGGAGAATCGACAGCGTGCTGTCGACGTCTCTCAAGTGGGGGATGTTCTCGATCCGGCACGGACGATCCGTGAGGATTGTCGAGAAGAGAATCGGCAGCGCGGCGTTCTTGGCACCGCGAACCTGTACGGTACCCTTCAGCGGGACCCCGCCCTCGATGACGATCTTGTCCACAGCTTTCCACTTCCCTTCTTCTCAAGGGCCCTTCTCTTCAAGGGCCCTTCTCTTCGAGAGCCCGCTCGACGTCCGGAGGCGTCCTGGGGTTCAGATGCGTCGATTGTAGCGACGCCCCACCGAGCGTCAAGCCGACACGGAGCGCACGACACGGGCGACACCGGCGTGGTCACGGATGAGTTGTGCGTCGCAGAAGCCGGATCGGGAGAACATCGCGGCGACGGCGCCCGCCTGGGTCTCGCCGACCTCGACCAGGACGACGCCGTCCGTCGTCAGGTGCCGACGAGCTGACGCCGCGATGACGCGGTAGAAACCGAGGCCGTCCCGGTCCGGGCTTTTCTCGTCAACGAGGGCAAGGCGGGGTTCGAAGCGGCGCACGTCGTCCATCAGGGTGTCGAACTCGGATGCCGCGATGTAGGGCGGGTTGGCGACGATGAGATCATAGCGTCCCGGGTTCACCGGGAGGGCGTCGAAGAGGTCGCCATGCAGGAATCGCACCCGTGTGGAGACGTTGTGGTCCTCGGCGTTTCTCACGGCGATCGCGATGGCCTCCTCGCTGACGTCGACCGCGTCGACTTGCGCGTACGGGCACTCGAAAGCGAGAGCGATCGCGATGTTCCCGCTGCCCGTGCCGAGGTCGAGCACGTGAGGCGGTGCTTCGCGCTTCTCGAACTTGCGCAGGTGCTCGACGCCCTCGTCGACGAGGTGCTCGGTCTCCGGCCGCGGAATCAGTACGGCTGGTGAGACAGTGAGTCGCAACGAGTGGAACTCCTTGACTCCCGTGAGATACGCGACGGGCTCTCGTGCAGCGCGTCGCTCGACAAGGGTTCGAAACCGCCCTCGCTCCTCGGGTTCGACCGGCTTGACGTGCTCGGTGTAGAGCCGTAGCCGACCGCCGCCGAGGACGCTCGAGAGGAGAAGCTCGGCGTCCAGTCGAGGCGTCGGGACACCGTGACCACGAAAAAACCGCTCCGTCCAGTCGAGGAGCTCGGCGACGGTCCAGGACGTCTTGGCGGGATCCTGTTCGGTCACGGCGTTGTCGGTGGCGGAAGCCCGTGTCACAGCGCCTTGAGCTGCTGTTCGCGATCATGGTCGCGCATCGCTGTGATCACCGGCTCGAGGTCGCCTTCCTTGATGACGTGCTCGAGGTTGAAGTTCTGACCGATGCGGTGGTCGGTGACGCGGTTCTGCGGGAAATTGTAGGTGCGGACGCGCTGGCTGCGGTCGCCGGAGCCGATCTGGCTACGTCGTTGATCTTGCTCCTTCGACAGTCGTTCCCGCTCGGTGTGCTCGAAGAGCCTCGTGCGCAGCACACGCATCGCCTTGGCGCGATTCTTGTGCTGCGAGACCTCGTCCTGGATCGAGACCACGATGCCGGAAGGAAGGTGCGTCAGGCGTACCGCCGAGCTCGTCTTGTTCACCTTCTGTCCGCCGGGACCGGAGGCACGGAAAAAGTCCATCTTGAGGTCGCTGTCGTTGATCTCGACCTCGACGTCCTCCGGCTCTCCCATCACCGCGACGGTCGCGGCGGAGGTGTGAATGCGCCCGCTCGTCTCGGTGGACGGCACTCGCTGTACCCGATGACCACCCATCTCGTAACGCAGGTCGCGGTGGACGTCGTCGCCGCTGACGCTGAAGATAATCTCCTTGAAGCCGCCGAGGTCGGTCGCGTTGGCGTCGATGACCTCGGTCTTCCAGCTCTTGCGCTCGGCAAGCTTCGAGTACATGCGGAAAAGATCACCGGCGAAGAGCGCGGCCTCGTCGCCTCCGGTGCCCGCGCGGATCTCGATGATTACGTTGCGGCTCGCGTCCTTGTCCTCCACGAGGATCCGGTCGGTAAGCTCCCGGGTGATCGCCTCGAGCTCCGGCTGCAGGCGTTCGAGCTCCTCGCGCGCCATCTCACGGATCTCGGCGTCCTCCTTGGCGTCCCTGGCGAGCGCCTCGTTCTCCTCGATGCTCTCCGTCAGCGTCCTGTACAGACGAAATCGCTCGACAACCTTGGCGGCGGACCCGCACTCGCGCGAGAGCCTGCGAAAGCGCACCGGCTGCGACATGATGTCGGGATCGGACAGCCGCTTCTCGAGTTCCGCGTGGCGCTCGATGGTCTTGCGGATCTTCTCTTCGATCAGGGGAGGAAGCATCGACAGGATCCCGCACGGCGACGGCCGGGAGACGAGCGCTCAACGCTCCTGCAGCGGCGGCCAGAGGACAGGGCCAGGCTCGACAATCGCTCGCAAGACCTCACTCCGCCTTGGGAGCCTCCGCCTTGGGAGCCTCCGCGGTAGGAGCGTCCGCCTTGGGGGCGTCCGCCTTGGGGGCGTCCGCCTTGGGGGCGTCCGCCTTGGGAGCGTCCGCCTTGGGAGCGTCCGCCTTGGGAGCGCCCGCCTTGGGAGCGCCCGACTTGGGAGCGCCCGACTTGGGAGCGCCCGCCTTGGGGGCGCCCGCCTTGGGAGCGTCCGCCTTGGGAGCCTCCGCCTTGG
>CAYMLL010000194.1:0-12645 GCA_964390645.1 uncultured Planctomycetia bacterium
CACAAGCGTTTTGCGATCGGCGGAAAACGCAACATGCTGAATGTCGCCGCGGGGTATGGGGTTTTTCCGCCGCGGGGTGACCATTCGGGGGCGACGGACGCGACCCGTGACCGACCCGTGACCGACCCGTGACGCCGCTCGCGTCGGTGGCTTGTTATGCCCCACGACGTGTCGTATCTCGGATCGGCCTCCACGCGGACACGGACCCCATCCGGTTTCCGCCGAGCCACACCGTCTCGGACAAGCGACCCGATCGAGTCCAGCCACGTCGAGAACCGATCCTGCGGAGCGAATCCGCGCCCACGAGGGCGGGGGCCCGGCTTGCTGCGCCAGCCGGACGCGGAAACCCGTGACGGTGCGCGCCGACCGGCCCCTCATCCCGGGCCCCGGGGAGATTGACGTCCGCTGCCCGCCGCCCTACAGTGGCGGGCCGACCGGGGGGCGCCGCGGTGGCGGCCAACCCCGACCTGCCATCTCCGAGACCGTGGATCACCTGATGGGAAAGCTCCTCGTCACCCGTCTCGACGTTCGCGGCAAGCGCGTTCTGGTCCGCGCGGATCTGAACGTTCCGCTGGAGAACGGCGAGATCACGGACGACCGCCGTATCCGGGAGTCGCTCGCGACCGTACGCTGGCTCGTGGAGAACGGTGCCCGCACGATTCTCATGTCGCACCTCGGGCGTCCGAAGGGCCGACGCAACGACGACTACAGCCTGGCGCCGGTGGCCGCCGCCCTGACGCAGGAGCTTCGCAAGGAAGTTCGCCTGGCCCCCGATTGCGTCGGCGACGCAGCGCGATCGATGCTCCAGGGCCTCGGAGACGGCGACGTGCTGCTGCTCGAGAACGTGCGCTTCCACGCCGCCGAGACCGCGAAAGACCCGGGAAGCGACGAGTTCGTCGCGTTCTCGAAGCAGCTGGCGTCGCTGGGCGAGATCTACGTCAATGACGCGTTCGGCACCGCGCATCGGAGGCATGCGTCGACCTACGGCGTCGTGAGCCACATCGAGACCTGCGCCATGGGGCTCCTGATGAAGAAGGAGCTGGACTACCTCGGCGGCGCTCTGAACGAGCCACGTCGACCCTTCGTCGCGATCCTGGGAGGCGCAAAGGTCTCCGGCAAGATCGACGTCATCGAGAATCTGCTGCCCCGCGTCGACTCCCTGCTGGTCGGAGGCGGCATGTCCTACACCATCTTCAAGCGCATGGGACGCGAGATCGGCAAGTCACTGCTCGAGGAGTCGTCCCTCGACGCGGCCGGCCGGCTGCTCGAGCAGGCGAAGGCGCTCGGCCCCGGACGTCTGCTCTTACCGTCCGACATCGTCACGACCGTGAAGTTCGAGGACGGCGCCGAAACGATCGTCTGCGCTTCCGACTCGATGCCCGCCGACCGGGAGGGCGTCGACATCGGGCCCGACACCCGACGGATCTACGCGGAGACGATCGCCGCGGCCGCGACGGTGGTCTGGAACGGCCCGATGGGCGTGTTCGAGATTCCCAGCTTCTCGCACGGCACCGAGGCCGTCGCACGCGCGCTCGCGAACGCCACGGCGCGCGGAGCGACGACCATCGTCGGCGGCGGCGACTCGGCCGCGGCGGTGGCCCGGTTCGGACTCGATGCCCGGATCTCACACGTGTCGACCGGCGGCGGTGCTTCACTCGACTTCCTCGCCGGCAAGCCCTTCGAGGGAGTCGACGCGCTGACGGATGCCTGACCGCCCGTGCTCCCGGCACGGCGTTCCCGGGATGCCGAAACCGGACCCGGGGCTGCGGAACGCGCGCCTGCACCCCGTTCTTCTCCCCTCTCCCGGACACCGCTCCTCCCGACACCGCGCGCCTGTCCGGCTTCTGCCGGCCCACTCCCCGAAGTTGTCGAGGTATTCCTCGAGCCCCGGCGTCTCCCCTGCGCGCCCGCTGAGCCACTCGCGAGTCTCCTCGACGATCGTCTGCTCGGTGTCGAGGTCGAGCGCTCCCGAGAGGACACGCGTGCGCAGGAAGACAAAGTACGTGTCGAGCACATCGTGCAGGCAGTATTCGTTGATCTCCCGCACGGCACCCTGCGCGTAAAGTTCGGCCACCTGGCCGCCGCTCGTCTGCATCTTGCCGGGCTTGCCGAGCATCTTCGCCAGCAGGTTGAGCCCTCCGGTCATGCGAAAGGCGCCGTACTCCGTCAGCCACTCCATCAGGTCGATGTGCTTCTTGGTGAAACGGTAGCGGAAACCGAAGCGGTCGTCGTCGAAGTAGCGCCGCGAGGTGATCCCCTGGCGAAAGGCCGCCAGGGTCAGCAGCGGCAGATCGAAGCCGCGGCCGTTGAAATCAACGAGTGCGGCGCTGCTGTAGTGGTCGACGCCCTTCCAGAAGAGCTCCACCATGCGCCGCGAGTCGAAGTCGGGCGCGTCCAGGCACGACAGATCCCGGACGCGGAAGTCCGCACCGACGCGCGCCACCGCGACAGCGACCGGACGCTGGAATGTCACCGGGATGAACGCGTCCGGATCCCCTCGATCCTCGAGATAGCGAGCGATCGCGTCAGCGCCCGCAAGATCCTCACCCGGGTAGAGCACACGCCCGAGGAGGTCGCCGTCGGCGACGGACTCCGTGTCGTAGACGATGTAGCTCGTGTCGCTCACCCTCGTGTCCTCCTTCCCGCCTCCGATCCGCTTCCCGCCGCCCGCGCCTTCCGGGACCCGGACACCATCCTACATCGTCCGACAATCGACGACAGCCCCCCTGCGATCGATGGGGTACACTGACGTCATGGGACCCTCGTCGCCCCGTCGCCTTCTCGCCATCTCGATCTGGGGCAGTGTCGCGCTCACGGTCGGCGTCTGCTCGTTCGGCATCCGGCTGACGATGCGGCAGTACCAGGACACGCAAGGGATCCTCCTCGACGCCGAGCGCCGCGCCACCACTCCCCATCGAGCGGCGCTGGAGAGCCACCTGCAGACACTCGAGGACCGGGCGCTGGCGCGACTTGCCGGGTCGTCCGGAACGCCACGCGATCTCGAGGCCGTCCAGCACGAGTTTCCCATCTTTCGTGTGCCCTTCTTCATCTTCGAGGACGGTCGCATATCGGCTCCCAGCCTGCGTCCCGCCACATCGGGTCGGACCTGGGCCGACGACGAGCCCCCGCCGATCGTCTACCTCAACGCGGTGCGCAAGGTCCACTCGCAAGGGGATCTCGCCGGGAAGCGGATCGCCCTGCAAAGCGTCCACGAGCGGGATGAGCTCGCCCCGCGCTGGCGGGTGCGCGCGCTGACGCAGCTGGCGGCGGCCTACCGCCGTGAGAAGCAGCCCCGGGAAGCGGCGCGCACCTACGAGCGTATCTTCGCCGACTTTCACGCCATCCTTCCGACGCGCGCGGGGCCCACCCTGCGGCCGCGCGGCCGCGGCGCGGCGGAGACTTCCGGGGACCTGACGGAGGGCGATCGCGCCACGACCGCGATTCGACGCGGTCTCGAGCATCTCTCGATCCCGGAACGCGCCACGACCCTCTCCGAGGAAGAGTTCTTCCTGCGCCACTGCCGGGCTCTCATCGAGCGCCCTGATCTCGCCATCACCGACGATGTGGCGGGCGCCGTTCGACGCGCCGAGGTCGCCTTGTCGGCCGAACGCATGTCGCACAGCGCCCTGGAGAGCGCCCGCGATCTCATCCGCTCGACCAGCGCCCCCAACGGCGTCGACGACGGCTCACACCTTCTCGCAACGCGCTTCCGGAACCGCCTGATTCCGGTCGTCTGGAGGAATGTCCGAGCCGGCGCGGCTGCGCGGACGCATCGCACGGTCGCCGTCGGCTTCCTGATCGACCCACCCCCGCTCATCGCGGAACTCGGACGCTGGCTCGACAGCAACGTCCCGGACGCCGACCTCCGTGTCTTCTCGACCGACGCACCAGGGCCGGAGGTGGTTCCGCTGCTACCTCTCAGCGGCGACCTCGGCTTCGCGACGCTCGGCAAGGACGCCCGATCGTGGGAAGACACGCTCGGCGGCGCACGCCGTCCGTTCATCCTGGCGGCTGTCCTCATCGGCGGACTCGGGCTCATCCTCATCGTCGGTCTACTCTTCTTGCACCGCAGCGTTCGTCGCGAGATGTTGCTCGCGCGCATGAAGACGGAGTTTGTCGCCAACGTGTCGCACGAGCTCAAGACACCACTCGCCCTCATCCGGCTGTGCAGCGAGACCCTCGAGCTCGACCGCTTGCGGGACCAGGACCAGCGCAAGAACTACTACGAGATCATCACGCGTGAGAGCGAACGGCTCACTCACCTGATCGGCAACGTGCTCAACTTCGCGAGCATCGAGGCGGGAAAGAAAACCTACACCCTCGCGCCTCGCGACCTCGCCCCGCTGCTGGAAGAGACGTCCGAGGCCTACTTTCTGAAGTTCCGCGACAGAGGCTTCGAGTGCTCTCACGACATCCCGTCCGAGCTGCCCAGGGTGCTCGCGGACGAGGAGGCTGTCGCTCAGGCGCTGATCAACTTGATGCAAAACGCCGTTCGATACTCCGACGCAGAAAAGAGCGTCGTTGTCCGGGCCACGACCGACGGCTCGAGTGTCCGCATCAGCGTGCAGGACCGAGGGATCGGCATCTCGCCGGAAGACAGGACGCGAATTTGGGAAGACTACTACCGGACCGGATCGGCCCGCGCGCTCGGCACTCGTGGAAGCGGACTCGGTCTCTCCCTTGTCAAGCACATCCTGCAGGCGCATGGAGGCGATGTCGAGCTCGTCAGCAGGCTCGGCGAGGGAAGCGAGTTCACGCTCATCTTGCCGGTCACCGGCGACACGATCACAGAGGTGCACGATGAAGTCGAAGATCCTCGTCATAGAGGATGAGCCCGACATGGCGATGGGACTGCGGGACAATCTCGAGTTCGAGGGCTACTCGGTTGTCACGGCGGGCTCTGGCGAGGACGGCCTGAAGCTCGCGGTGGCAGAGAGCCCGGACTGCACTCTTCTCGACATCATGCTGCCGGGCATCGACGGATTCGAGACGTGTCGACGCCTGCGCAAGAGCGGCGTGAAGTCCCCCATCCTCATGCTGACGGCCCGAGGACAGGAGATCGACAAGATCCGGGGCCTCGAGCTCGGCGCCGACGACTACATCACCAAGCCCTTCAGCCTGCGCGAGCTCGTCGCACGCATCCGCGCGGCTCTGCGACGCTTCTCCCCGAACGAGTCGACCCGGTACCGCGAGGAGCTGGAGATCGGAACGACCCGCATCGACCTGACGTCGAACCGCATCACCCGCGACGACGAGGAGCTGCCGCTGGGCTACTACGAGAGCCGGATCCTCCGCATGCTTCACGACAGCGACGGCGAGGTTGTCGACCGCAAGGCGCTGCTCAAGGACATCTGGGGACTCGAGAACGAGCCGATGAACCGCAGTGTCGACAATCACATCGTCAGCCTGCGTCGCAAGATCGAAGCCGACCCGGCGTCCCCTCGACACATCATCACGGTCCACGGCTTCGGATACAAGCTGGTCCCATGACAAGGACGACCGCGAACAGATCGAGCCCCGGAGCCTCGCGCGCGCGAAGCGTCCTGCACCTCGTGATCCTGGCGCTGGCGTCCGCGGTGCTGGGCGGCGCGCCGTCCGTACACGCGCAGAACATCGAGAGCTTGCTCGAGGAGGGGTTCTACCGCGAAGTCGCGCTCTGTGACCCCAGAGCCGCGCTGAAAGCGTACACTCGTGCGCTGGCGTCGGCGGACGTCTCTCCGTCCATCGAGGCGCGCTTGCGCCTGCGCATCGGAATCTGCCACGACGCTCTCGGCGAGGAACACCAGGCGCGCGAACAGTTCAAGATCGTCGCGAATCGCCACACCGCCGATCTGAAGTCCGTACGTGCCGCGAGTCGCTACCTCGGCAGTGTCGTCGCTGACGACCCGTCGCGATTCATGCCGGAGAACGTGCTGTTCTACCTCGAGCTCGTCAAGCCGGGCGACGAGCTCGTGCATCTCGCCGACGCACTCCAGGGAACGCCCTTCGAAAATCCTGTCGACTCGTCGAGAGCGCAGGGCTCGATCAGCAGCGAGAGGGACGACACCGGCGGCTCGACGCTGCCGACCAGTGTCAACTGGGTCGCTGCATACCTGAACCGCTCGTTCTTCCGGGAGGTCGCCAAGATCCGTGGCATCGCGTACGGGATACCCGCGGGCCCCGGGTTCGACACCGACGATCACCTCGGCGTCGCGTCACTCGGAGGCAGCGACGTGCTCCCCGGCATCGTGACCTCGGTGCTCACCATTCTCAGGCCGCCGCGCGTCGGCTACGCACGAGGTCTGCCCGTCTACCGCCTGGGATCGCGAAACGATCCGAGAGATCCGGACCGGGAGTCCGTACACCTCGCGTTCGGAGGTGACGTGCTGGTCTGGGGCCGGCCACGCTCGCTGGTCGAGGAGTCCATCGAGCGCTTCTTCTCTCGGGGCCCTTCGCTGGCATCGAACGCCACCTTCCGCGAGACGACGGCACAGCGACCGGGAGCGTTGCTCTTTGCATATCTCGACTCGAGCTGGTTGACGGCGTTGCGCGAGAGATCGTCACCGGAGAACCGCCTCTTCCTCGACGGCATTCGACCCGTACTCGACCTCGATCGCCTCGGACCGATCTCTGCGCGCATCACCAGCACGGGGCTGACGGACTCGCTGTCGGCGATGATCGACGTGTCGGTTCGCGACGAACCCGCCGGAGCCTTCTGGACGGCTCTGTCGACGCCGGCGCTCGATACCGGAGTGCTGCGTCCGGTCCCGGATCGCAGCGTCGGCTTCCTGGCGCTGCGTCTCGACAGGGTCGCCGACCGCTGGCAGACGGCCAAGAAAGCGGTTCTCGACGTCGCGGACGTGGTCGGCGCGCGACACGCCGCTTTCCTCCATGGGTTCGCTGGCGGACTCTCCGAGCAACTCGAGAGCTCTCCGGGCAAGGAGCTGGTCGCCGATCTGCGCTCCCTCGTCGTCGGCGCGATTCAAACGCCGATCATCGCTGCGAGCCAGGCTTTCTACATCATCGCCGAATTCGACGACGCGGAGGCCGGGGAGAAGTCCGTACGTGATGTCCTCGCGAGCCTGTCACGGCGTTTCACGAAGCGAAT
The DNA here is from genome assembly GCA_964390645.1 of uncultured Planctomycetia bacterium. Classification (GTDB taxonomy): domain Bacteria; phylum Planctomycetota; class UBA8108; order UBA8108; family UBA8108; genus CAYMLL01. The sequence continues at coordinate 7,088 of CAYMLL010000194.1, forward strand.
CGATGGCGTCGTCCGCCCCCAGGCCGAGGCCTTTCAGTCAGCTCTGCGAAAGGTCGACGATGTGGACTACGAGATTCACTGGCTCGAGCCGCTACCGGTGCTGCGTCCGGCCTACGTCCGCATCGGTGCCCGCTTCGTGGTGTCGCTGTCGCACGCGAGGCTGGCCGACGCGGTACGCGCCGCGTCGCGTGCGGATCCCGGAATCGAGAAGAACCTGCCCTCCGGCGCTTCCAAGGTGCTCTACCTGCGTCCGGAGACGATGCTGCGGATGGCGTCCCTCGAGACGGTCCGCGAGGATGTCGCACTGCTCTTCCTCAGTCACGTGAAGCGAGCTCTGATCTACACGCGCGAATCCGCCGACGGCCTGGGGATCCGGCTCGAGATACCCGAGCTGACGCCGACGCTTCGAGCGGTTCTGACGAGTGCCGCCACGATCATCGGAAGCCGGAGACGGTCGTTCCAACCGCAGGACGACGAAGACGGACAGGAGCCGGAAAGGCCGCAGGATCCGGAGGAACAGAGGTGACAGACGTCGACCCCGAACCGGGGCGACGCCCATGAGGATCCCGCTTCCCCTGCTGGCTCCGTTGCTGAGCGGCTGCTGCTGGCTCACCACACACACGACGCCGGAGGGAATCGCCCGCTGGCAGTCGACGAGTCCTCCCACGGCGACCCTGGCGGCGAAGGCCGATCGCTACCAGCGCGACCTCGAAGCTCGATTTCAGACTCCCGCCGGGCTCGTCGACTACCGACGGGTCACGTTCCGGGGCTCGGCGGTTTCGATGTGGGGGCTCGGCGCCGACGGCTGCTTCCATACCGGTATCTACCTCGCCAGCCAGGCTCTGCGTCATGCGACCACGGGGTGTCCGCAGGCGCGGACCCAGATCCTGCGAACTCTCGACGGGCTCGATCTGCTTCACGACGTCACCGGGAATCGAGGCCTGCTGGCGCGGTCCGCCCGCCACAGCCTGCCGGACCGGCCGCCCGAACGCTCGAACGTCGAGATCCTCCCGTCGAGCTCACGACCGGGGTGGACCTACCGAGGCGACGTCAGCAAGGACCAGTACGCTGGCGCGGTCCTCGGTCTCGGGGTGACACTGGCGCTGGTCGAGGATCCCGAGGTCCGGCGCCGCGTCGCCGCGCTCGCGGCAGCCCTCGCCGACCACCTGATCGACGGCGACATGCGCATCGTCGACACGGACCGAAACGTGACCACGCACGGCGACCTTCGCGCCAGGGTCTGGGGGCTGCCCATCGGCGCCAACGCGCTGATCTCGCTGGCGATCGGACGTGTTGCGGTGACGGCCACTGGAGAGGACCGCCACCGGAGGCTGTGGGAGCGCCTCGTCGAGGAGGGCTATCCCGACGCGGCCTACTGGGCGCACTTCGAGCTCTTCGGGGTCGGGCACCGCGTCAACGACCACATGGGTTACCTGTCGATCTACCCTCTCTTCCTGCTGACGCCGACCCCGAGCGTACGCGAGGCGCTGCGCGACAGCGAGCGACGCAGCTGGTCACACGTCGGCGCCGACCGCAACGCTTTCTTCGCACTGGTCCACGCAACATTCGTCGAGGAGTCCGGCAAGTCTGCCGCGACGCAGGCCGTGGAAGCTCTGCGCGAGTTCCCCGAGCGGAAGATCCCCCTGCCGGTGGACCTGACGCGTCCGCGCTTCAATTTTCCACGGGCTTTTCTCAACTCCCGCAAGTGCCTGCCGAGAACGACCGAGGGGCTGCCCCTCGATCTGCGTCCCGTCAGCTCGTCCTACTGGGCCGCCGACCCCTTTGCGCTCGTCGGACGTCTGACCGCGAACGGCAGCTCGGAGTACGCCGGCACGGACTACCTGCTCGCGTACTGGATGGCAAGATTCCACGGCTACGTGAACCCGGACGACTGAACGGAGCGAGCCGGCAAGCGGGGTCGCCGGGCACCGGGGTGACGGGCGATCACCGGGCGCTCGGTCCGCGGCTGGACACCGTCGGCCGATCGAGTACGATGCGGCGATTCCTCCGGGAGACAGGAACGGCGGCGCAGCATCGCCCGGACAAGTCGCGACGCCGCACTACCAGGACTCTCGATCCCTTTGCGGGAGCCCGAAGACCACTGCGGCGGATTCCCAACGTGACGCTCGACGACCTCGTGCCCGGCCAACGTGCGACCGTCACTTCCTGTCGCGGTGACGGCTCCGTGCTCCAGCGCCTTGGCGAGATGGGGATCGTCCCGGGCGCGAGCGTCCGCTTCGTACGCTCGGCCCCCTTCGGAGACCCGATCGAGGTCGAGATCGGCCGCTTTCATCTGGCGCTGCGTCGGACCGAGGCACGTCGCATCGATGTGGAGCTCGAGAGACCCGGGACCTCATGACCATGGCGAGCCCCTCAGCCCCAGACACCACCGGAGCCGACGGGAGCTCATCGAGGATCTCGAAGGTTGTCGTCACCGGCAATCCGAACGCCGGCAAGACGACCATCTTCAATCGCCTCACCGGATTGTCGCAAAAGGTCGGCAACTACCCAGGAGTCACCGTCGACCGCAAGGAAGGCCGGCTACGAGGCGTCGACCGGAAGGTCGTTCTCGTCGATCTGCCGGGCACTTACAGCCTCGCCGCGTACTCTCCGGACGAGGTCGCAGCCATCGACGTCCTGCTCGGCCAGCACGCGGGCGGCGCGCTGCCGGACCTCATCGTCCATGTCGTCGACGCGAGCAACCTCGAGCGCAACCTCTACCTCTTCTCGCAGCTGCGAGAGCTGGGCCGGCCGATGATCCTCGCGCTCAACATGATCGACGTAGCCCGTCGACGAGGCCTCGAGATCGACGCGTCCAGGCTCCAGCGCCAGCTCGGCGTGCACGTCGTCGTCACCCACGGTCAGAAGGGTGACGGAATCGCGGAGCTCAGGAACTCCGTCGTCGAGCACTGCACCCGGAGCAGCTCTCCCGGGACGCCGACGACACCGCTTCCCGCCAGCCTGACCGAGGCGGTCAACACGTTCCGCGACTCCCTCGACGACGGCGAGCGACGACGCCTGGGTCACGAGCTCCACTTCTGCGAGGCCCTGCGGGCCGTGGTCGATGTCAACGGCCACTGCGAGCGGCGGGTCACCGCGAAGCTCGGCGACGCGATCCGAACACGCATCGAGTCCGCCCGCGCGAAAGCGAACAGCGGTCTGCCTCTGGCGATGCTTGAGACCCGGACCCGCTACCGCTGGATCGACGAGCACATCGAAGGCTGCTGCGAGCAGAAGACCCGGGAGAAGATCCACCTCAGCGAACGCCTCGACTCGGTGCTCACCCACCACACGTGGGGGTTTCTGATCTTCGCGGCGGTCATGCTGCTCCTGTTCCAGTCGATCTTCACCTGGGCGGGACCGCTGATGGACCTCGTCGACTCCGCCTTCAGCGCGCTGGGGGGTTGGGTCGGAGCCAACCTTCCGGAAGGCGTGCTGCGGAGCCTCATCGTCGACGGCATCGTCGGCGGAGTCGGCGGAGTGGTGATCTTCCTGCCGCAGATCCTCATCCTCTTCCTCTTCATCGGCCTCCTCGAGGACTGTGGCTACATGGCGCGCGCCGCGTTCCTCATGGACCGGGTGATGTCGAGGTGCGGGCTCTCGGGAAAGTCCTTCATCCCGATGCTCAGTGGCTTCGCGTGCGCGATTCCCGGAGTCATGGCCGCCCGGGTGATCGAGGACCGACGCGATCGGCTGGCGACGATTCTCGTCACCCCGCTGATGACCTGCTCGGCGCGGCTACCCGTCTACGCGATCCTGATCGGCACCTTCATCCCCGACGAATCGATTCTCGCCGGCATCGTCGGACTGCGAGCCGCGACGCTCTTCGGTCTGTACGTTCTCGGTATCGTGACCGCCGTCGCGATGGCCTGGCTCTTCCGCAAGACGCTGCTGCGCGGCAAATCGACGCCCTTCCTCCTCGAGATGCCGTCGTACAAGCTGCCGTCGCTCGGCACCGTCCTGCTGCGTCTCCTCGATCGAGGCAAGGCCTTCCTGACGCGCGCGGGCACGATCATCCTGGCGATCAGCGTCATCGTCTGGGCCCTGGCGTACTTCCCGCGCTCGTCGGAGACCGTCGCCGAATTCACGGCGCGCCGTGCGCCGCTGGAGGCGGCCCTCGAGGCGACTCCGCCCGACGACGTCGACGCTCGCGCGCGGATCGCGACCGATATCGCCACGATCGACCAGGAGCAGGCCGGCGAGCATCTGCGACAGAGCCTCTTCGGACGCATGGGCCGAACGGTCGAGCCGGCCTTCGAGCCTCTCGGCTGGGACTGGCGCATATCGATGGCGGCCATCGCGTCATTCCCGGCCCGTGAGGTCGTCGTCTCGACCCTCGGAACGATTTATAACCTCAGCAACGAGGAAGATGAGGAGTCCGAGACCCTCCGCGAACGCCTCCGGGATGCGCGTCGGGACGGCACCGCGGAGAGGGTCTTCACGGTCCCGGTGGCGCTGTCGATCATGGTCTTTTTCGCGCTCTGCTGTCAGTGCGGGGCCACCCTGGCGATGATCAAGCGGGAGACGAGGTCCTGGGGCTGGGCCGGCCTGACGTTCGGCTACATGACCGCTCTGGCGTACGCGGCGGCGCTGGTCGTCTACCAGGTGGCGATTCGCTTCACCGGATAGCCCACCGCGAAGCTGCCGGGTATGCCGTGAGACCGAGAGCCCGTCCACCCGTCACGACCCTGAACAGACACAGAAAAAAACGGGAACTTCCTTGCGTCGGAGTTCGTCTCCGACATAGACTTTTTGACGATTCCATTGCAACCAGGTCCACGGAGCCATCGATCATGAAGAAGCTCGTAGCGTGTTCCATCCTGATGTTTCTCGGTCTGACCTCGGTCACGTGGGCGGAGAAGGACAGCAAGAAAAAGGCGGTGAACTGCCCGATCTCCAAGAAGGCCGTCAGCAAGGACGTCTTCGTCGAGGTCAACGGCCAGAAGACGTTTTTCTGCTGCAAAGGCTGCGTCAAGCCCTACGAGACGAAGGTGCTGAAGGTCGTGGACGCCGGTCCGGCGAAGTGCCCCAAGAGCGGCAGGCCGTCCAAGGCAGCAACGGGCTTGATCCACAGGACCGCGAAGACGGTCGCCTTCTGCTGCAACAACTGCCAGAAGGGCTACCTGAAGAAGAACAAGCTGGCCGCGGTCGACAAGGGCCCGGGCAAGTGCCCCGTCAGCGGTGCCCCGGCAAAAGCCGCGCACTCGGTGAACGTCAACGGCGAGAAGGTCTACTTCTGCTGCAAGAACTGCCCCAAGGGCTACGTCAAGAAGCTCGCCGTCGCCAAGGGCGCAGCGAAGTGCCCGATAAGCGGCAAGCCCACCAAGCCGGCGACGGAAGTGATCCACGTCTCGCACAAGAAGGTTTACTTCTGCTGCAACAACTGCAGGTCCTCGTACGCGAAGACGAACTTCGCCAAGAAGGGCAAGAAGAAGGGCGCCTGATCCGGTCGCCTCGTTCTCTTACGACGGGTCTTCAAGAGAAGAATCTTCGGAAGAAGGGCCTTCCAAAACCCGCCCACCGCAGCCAACCCGACGCCCGGGGTAATTTTGCATAGC
>CAYMLL010000194.1:12655-14893 GCA_964390645.1 uncultured Planctomycetia bacterium
CGAGGCGAACGCTCGGCCGGTGTTCTTGTGGCTTCGCACGGCCACGAACCGGCACATGCACACGTTCCGGCACCCGCGTCCCAGAGCCCTCCTGCTGCTGACGGCTCTGTTCACGGAATCGCTCGCTGCAGGTGATCCCGCAGACACCTGGATCGATCTGCCGCCACTGCCGGTCGGACGACAGGAGGTCGGAGTCGCCGCGCTCGGCACCGACGTCTACGTCGTCGGCGGCATCCTCCCGGACCGCTCGGCGACGGGGCGCGTCGCTCGCTTCGGTACGATCACCGAGGAGTGGGAGACGCTCGCCCCGCTGCCCGGGAACACGCGCCTGCACCACATCGGCTGCGCTGCCGCCGGGGACAAGCTCTACGCCGTCGGCGGACTCGATCGCTCCTTCCGGGGGGTCGCGACGGTCTTCGCATACGACCCAGGCACCGATCGCTGGACCGGCGTCGCGAGCCTCCTCCGCGCCCGTGGCGCCAGTGGCGTCGCGACCCTCGAGGGCCGGATCTACGCCGTCGGGGGCCAGAGCGGCGGCACGTCGTTTCGCGACGCCGAGGTCTACGACCCCGACGAGGACAGCTGGGCCGAGCTCCCCCCGATGCCGACCGCCCGCAACCACCTCGCCGCCGCCGGACTCGACGGCCACCTCTTCGCCATCTCGGGACGTGCCGCGGGGCTGCGTGCGGCGGTGGAGAGCTTCGATCCCGACACCCTGCAGTGGACAACACGCTCGACGATCCCGACTGCCCGGGGAGGCATCGCCGCCGCCGTTCTCGCCGGCAAGATCTTCGTCTTCGGCGGTGAAGGAAACACCCGCGACCCAAGGGGCGTCTTCCACGAGGTCGAGAGCTACCATCCGCCGTCGGACACCTGGCAGAGACGCCCCGACATGCCCCGTCCGCGCCACGGCATCGGCGCCGCGGCCGTCGGCGACCGCATCTACATCCCCGGCGGCGCCCCGGTTCAGGGCTTCGGCACTACCGACGTCCACGATGCTCTGACCCCCGGCGAGCTCGTCGTCGAGGGGCCGGTCTTCCGTCGTGGGGATGCCAACGGCGACGACGCCGTCGACGTCTCCGACCCGGTCTTCATCCTCACGAGGCTCTTCCTCCACGGGCAGGGCTTCGGGTGCGAAGACGCCGCCGACGCGGACGACAACGGCGCCATCGAGCTGACGGACGGCATCGTCGTCCTGGACTACCTCTTCCGCGGAGCGCAACCGCCACCCGCGCCCGGGCCAGTCATCGGGGGCAACGACCCGACCGACGACGAGCTCCGCACTTGTGAGAGAATCCCGCGACAGGCACGGGATTGAGAGGGCTCGGCGCGGGCGACGCGTTCGGGCCTGAAGTCGGAACCGGGGGCCGCGATCGCGAGGCGACCGCCGGACCTCGGCAAGGCCGGAAGACCCCGTCGATCGTCCGCACCAGACGATTCCGCCAGGACCGTGTCTGCCTCGCGGGAACCTGCGCCGCCTCGAACGGTGACGACGATTGCACCTCCGGTTGCTGCCGGCAGCGAGTCGGCCTGCCGCGGATCGGTTGGCGGCCCGACTACGGTTTCGCCTCAGGAGCGTCGGGGCTCGGGCAAGACACAGGGAGATCAGATACCACCGAGGATCGACGGTAGACGACCTGCGGCGCTCCGCCATTTCATCGTTTTACAGTGGTCTTGCCTTTACCATTGTCACTAATTATTACTTTATTTTATTATTTATTATTCTCTAAATTCATCTTCCCGTCACCGGAAAAGGACTGTAAAAAGTACGGTGGAGTTTGAAGGAAATCCCTGGGTCTGATTCGAATTTCGGAGGAAACAGATGTTGGAGAACACACCCCTCAGAGGGAGCTTGCTTCTTGCTACGCTGATAGTAGTGCCCACGATTCACGTCGACGCTCGAGGTTTCCGGGTCGCCTTGATACCGAACGGCTCGGTGAACCGCTGCGGGAATTGCCACGTGACTCCCGGTGGTCCTCGGACGCCCTTCGGGTTGGCGGTGGAAGAGCTCGTGACCCCTGGGGGCCGGGAAGAGTTCTGGGGCCCGGAGCTCGCGGCGCTGGACTCCGACGGCGACGGCCGTTCCAACGGCGACGAGCTCCTGGACGCGGCGGGTGGATGGACGTCCGGTGATCCCGACCCCGGCAACCCCGATCAGGTGACCAACCCAGGCGTGCCGGAGAGCCAGGTTCCCACCCTTTCAACCGTCGGCTGGGCCCTGCTCGGGCTGTTGATGCT
>CAYMLL010000195.1:0-14726 GCA_964390645.1 uncultured Planctomycetia bacterium
CGACGCGTCCGGGACCACGGGTGGTTCCGGATCCTGCAGGGTTCGATGCCCCCCCCCCGCGCCCCTCGAAGTCACCGCATCACGGGCACGCCGACTCCACGCACCCCAGCTCCTCGTCTGCCTCGAGATCCGACGTTCCGCACCCGGGGAACGGTGCGACTGGCGGCGGACCGCCGAGAAACAGATGATTGAGCAGGTACGTCGGATCGGAGATGTCGATGCTGCTGTCGCCGTTGCCGTTGGCGACGGCGAGACAACCGGGCAGCGCATCGCCGCTGAAGAGACCTCGGAGGAGGCAAACAGCGTCGGAGATGTCGACCCGTCGATCGTCGTTGCAGTCCCCTCTACGAAATGCCGGCTCGTCGAGAATCACGACCTCGGAACTGTAGGTCGGAAAGTCGAGAAAACCGATGACGAAGGTCGCGACACCCTCCCCGAATGCCGTCACCGGAAACTCGATCACTGCGCTGCCCAGCGCGTCGTCGACGCCCGTGACGAGCCCTTCAGCGATCTCGGCGACGCGTGGATCGACGGACCAAGCCCGGACCCGAAAACCGACCAAATCCTCCGGCCTGAAGAACCCGCCGAACGTGTAGCCGACGAGAACTTGCTCGGAAGCGCTGAACGGAGCAAGCGGTGGGGCCTCGAATCCGGCCACTCCGTCCACGACGACCGCGTCCGCGTAGATGGGTACGGGGGCCGATTCGAGTCCGTTTGCCGAGACTGTGAAGGTCGTGCGCTCCACGCGAGGCTCGCCGGTCTCGAACTCGTTCGGTCGCGTGTTGACGACAGTGTACGCTGCGCCCTCGGTATTGGTAAAGGCGAGCGGAAACTCGAACGTCGCCTCCCTCGGGTCGGCTACGCGAAACTCGACCCCCACGCCGGAGATACCGTTGCCGTCGTCGCCGCGAACCGTCACGTGAACGAGAGCGCGTCCCGAGTTGAAGACAGCGACATCTGCCGGAACATCCAGAGTGTCGGCATACGACATGTCGACCGCACAGACCGCGAACGGAATCGCAGTAACGGTCAACAAGGTCGTACCGAAGGATCTCATCGTTCGTTCCGATCGTTTACGTCTCTCGTACTTCGAATCGAAAGCACAGGAGGCTCGTCTCGGCCGCAAGAACTGACCCGATCCTCGTGAACAATAAGCTGTCGAGACGGAGCAGCCTGCGCTCCCTGGCTGATGCCGGTCCTCTTTCTCCGTCGATGACGTGCGGCGACTCGCCGTCTCCGGAGTTGAATAAGGCCCTGCGCGATGAACGTTCGGCGCACGGTCGTTCTCTGGATTCACGATCTCTCGCTTCGCGTCAGCGCCTTCTCCGTATCATACCCGTTCATTCTCTCGTGCCTCCACTCGAAGTCGCGCGACTGGACAAATTGCGCAGTGTCTGACCCTTCGCCGTTCACAGATGGTCGCATTCTCGTGCGGTCTGATGTCACCAGGGAATCTTCCGGGGCGAGCGCGGCTCCTGTCCGAACCTCCGGCCACTCCCGCTGCCCCGCTTCCCTCCATGTAGGGACCGGGCTGGCGCGCGACTTCGAGGATCGATCATCCTCTGGATACGCGAAACGGCGTGCTCCACGTGGCATGTTGCTTCGCGATCCCTGCTGCCTGCCGAGCCGTCGTTGACGAGGACCAATATCGACCGGTTATGTCCGCCTCCTGCCCCGGCAGGAAACAGAGAGTGTTTCGAAGCCAGTGACGATGGCTCGTAGGGTCGAGGAGCTGATCCGCGTTCCACGGAGTGGGGCCCGGTCGAGCGGTCGTCATGTCCCGGTGACGGCGCTCGGTGCCGGTGGTGAGTACTTGTCACCGGGACTGCAGAATGTCGTGGTGGATAGCTCGGACATCTGTCGACGCCGGTTGGCACGTGCGGCGAAGGACTTGCGGAGGGCGGAGCGGAGTCTTCACGTCTCGAGACCGGGAGGGTAGAACTGTGAGCGGGAAGGAGCATCGTGGATCGTATGGACGCAGCGGTTCACGCTTGACGTGGCGTCAACTGATGCGTGACGACGATGGACGGCGGAGGCACCCGACTTTCTGGAGTGCCGGTTAATATTTCAACTAAGTGGGTGCGATTCGGCCTTCTTGTTGTCGTTTGTTTGCTGCTGGGGGCTCCTGGGGGCGGGGTCCCTGGCTACAGGACCGCGACCCACATAAGTTCCAGAGAGGATATCGGAGTCATTGTCTTCGGCAACTCACTGGACACAGAAGTTTATCCCGGCTCCGCATGGAGCATCACCGACCGGATCTTTGACTGGGTGGTTCCTGCGATCATGGAAGCCCGCGAAGGAAAGGAAAGACAGGGGATTCAACCGGGCTGGGGGGCACTTGTCGGGACTTATCGCATGATCTGGGGAGACGCCCACATCCTGTTCCTGGAGGGGAAGATGTGCATGGTGAACCCCAATTCGCCTGATCCGAAGAGATCGGTCACGACTCTGGAACCCATCGCCGGGAGTAAATTCAGGATTCACCGGAAGCCGGGAACGATGGGATACGATCCAGTCGGCGAGAGAGTCTCCTTCGAATTCGGGCCCGACAGGAAAGTCAAGCGAGTCAAGATAGCAGCGAATTACTGCCATCCCGTGGAGTTATAGCTCGGCCTGGGCAGCCTCCACGAACGCTACCACCCTCTATCATGGTTCCAGCACCTCCGGTACCCTCGTCACTTCGAGGTCCCAGCACGTGAGATTCACGCCCTTCGCCGTCGTCGCCGCGGTCTTCGTGACCGCCACGGCAACCGGCCACGAGAAGCCCAACGTCCTCTTCATCTCGATCGACGATCTGAACGACTGGGTCGGTTGCCTCGGCGGCCATCCGCAGGCGAAGACGCCGAATCTCGACAGGCTCGCCGCCTCGGGCGTTCTCTTCGACAATGCTCATTGCCCGGCGCCCGCGTGCAATCCTTCGCGCACCGCCATCCTGACGGGGCGGTCGCCGCATCGCTCCGGCCTCTATCAAAACGGCCAGAAGATGCGTCAGGCGCTTCCCGACGCGGTGCTCCTGCCGAAGCACTTTTCGAGCCACGGGTACTGGTCCGGCGGCTCCGGCAAGCTCCTCCACTACTTCATCGACGCGCGCTCCTGGGACGAGTACTACCCGGCGAAGGAGACCGAGAACCCGTTCCCGCCACACATGCCCTGGGGGAAGCGTCCAAAGTCCCTGCCTCGCGGCGGTCCCTGGCAATACGTGGAGACCGACTGGCACGCGTTCGATGTAACGGACGACGAGCTCGGCGGCGATTCCAAGGTCGCGGACTGGGTGAGCGGCCAGCTTCGAAGGAAGCACGACCGGCCCTTCTTCCTCGCCTGCGGAATCTACCGGCCCCACGAGCCCTGGTTCGTCCCGAAGAAGTACTTCGAGCTCTTTCCCCTCGACGAGGTCCAGCTGCCGCCCGGCTACAAGGAGGATGACCTCGAAGATCTGCCTGCCGCGGGAAAGAAGCGTGGCCCGAATCGTTACTTCGCGCACATCCGACGTCATGACCAGTGGAAACCCGCGGTCCAGGCCTACCTTGCATCGATCGCCTACGCAGACGCGATGCTCGGACGCGTCCTCGGCGCGCTCGAGGAGAGCGATCATCGAGACGACACGATCGTCGTCCTCTGGAGCGACCACGGCTGGCACCTCGGTGAGAAGCAGCTCTGGCAGAAGTTCACGGCGTGGCGAGCTGCCACGCGCGTGCCGCTCATGGTTCGAGTGCCTCCGGGAGCTCCCGGTCTTCCCGGAGGCACTCGGGCCGGAGCCCGGTGCTCGAGACCCGTCAATCTGCTCAGCCTTTTTCCCACCTTGACGGAGCTCTGCGGGCTTCCGGGTCCGTCGGGCAGCGACGGTCCCAGCCTCGTGTCCCTCCTGAAGGACCCGGAGTCGGAGTGGAAGCACGTCTCGGTGACGTATGTCAACGAGCCCGGCAGCTTCGGGCTCAGTACCGACGGCTGGCGGTACATTCGCTACGCCGAGGGTGGAGAGGAGCTCTACGACATCCGCTCCGATCCTCACGAGTGGACGAATCTCGCCGGGGAACCTGCGCACGCGGCGAAGCTCGCCGAGCTTCGCGCTCTCGCTCCGGGGTCCTTCGCGCCACTGGTGCCGCCGAAGGACTCCTCGCTACCGAAGCTCGCCTGGCATCCGATCGTGAGAGGACCCGCGCCCGCTTCGAAGCCCGACGGCAGCCCCTTTGATGTCGTCTTCATCAACCAGCGAAAGGCGCCCGTGAATCTTCGCTGGATGGATCGAAGTGGAAAGCCACGACCGTACGGCGGCATCGCTCCCGGCGGCCGCAGGCGACAGCAGACGCGCCCGGGCGCAGTCTGGCAGATCGCCGATTCCAGGAAGCGCCCTCTCGGCCACTTCGTCGTCGACGACCGCAGCGCCCGTGCGATTGTCCCGGCCGACGGGCGGCGCGACTGACGGCGTGACCAGGCCTGTCGGATACAAGCTTCGAGCTTCTGGCGCCGGTCACAGGCAGTCGACCTCCGTCAGGGAGCAGCCGAGTTTCTCCGCCACCCGTCTGCGGCCGGCGGCGATTCGTCCGTAGATCGCATGGTCGGCGATGCCCTTGACCGTCTGGACGCAGCAGGCCTTCTCGACGATGTCCGAGCACCCTCGGAAGTGCTGTTCGGGCTCGCGGAGCACCTCGGCAGCCGGAGATGATCAGCGTCGTGCTCGACGAGGAGTACTCGCATCCCGGGTCAGAGGAGAAGCTCGATCAGGACCCTTCCGCCGAAGGCGAGCCGAGCGAGGTGTTGACTTGGTCCGCGTGGCTGCGGACTCTGAGCGTACCCGGGCTCTCTTGTCGTGCGCCGTTCGGGGGGGCCGGGCGCCGGGAATTGTCGAGAGCAGCCTTCGCGGTCTCTGCTCCGGGACGGAACCAGGGCGAGGTTTCGTATCCACGACGGTCACTGACCGCTCACGAACTGTGCCAGGCTGCTTTGGTCCTGAGAACAGGATCCATACGCCATCATCCACGGCCTGAACGCCGACCATCTCGACGCCGGTGGATCCGCCCGAGAACACCTACCCTCCAGACCGCCTGATGGACTCATCTCGTCGAGTCCGGCGTGTCGATGACCACTGCAGGGCAGTTTGTTTCTCGGTAGCCGCTGTCGATGACTTGTTTCCTTCCGGGCACCGAGCGGTCATATTCGTGATCAGGCCGTTCGAGTTCGTTCCTGGTATGCTCCGTCGCCACTTCCTCGCACCGGTACTCCTTGAGGATCTCTCCTGAACAGTTCGCCGCCCAGCGTTCCCCTGTTCGTGGTACCCGCAACCCCGAGCTGATGTCCAGACCGGTCTGGGAATGGCTTGTTGAAAGCGGGATGAATGCCTTTCAAGCCACCCAGAAGTTCGGTGGCCCCAGCCCCGTGGATGCGGGCCCCGGTTGGTGCTTCGATCGCTTTGGTTGCTCAAAGACGATGTTGCCCGACGGACGGGTGATCCGTATCGCTGGTGAGCACGAGGACCACTACGACCCCGATTTCTACATCTACAACGATGTGATTGTGCTGCATCCCGATCGCCGCGTTGAGATCTTCGGTTATCCCGAGGCGGTGTTTGCGCCTACCGACTTTCACTCCGCGACCCGAGTCGGCGACTTCATCTGGATCATTGGTAGTCTGGGCTACGAGGCGAAGAGAGTTCACAACACCACCCCGGTCTATCAGCTCGACCTTCGCAATTTCGAGATTCAACGAGTTGAGACCTCTGGAGAATGCCCGGGGTGGATTCACCGGCACACAGCGGTTCTCGCCGGTGATGGCGCCTCGATAACCGTGAGCCGTGGGATGGTGGAAGACGCCGGCAACGATGCGCCACATCGAGATAACCTGGATGACTGGTCACTCAACCTCTCTACCAGAACCTGGACTCGACTCTCTCATCGGCCAGGTCAGCGGTGGTTCGTGCATCGCGCGGATGGACAGGGATTGATGCTGTTCGAAATGATGATGTCGGTCATGCATGAGAAATATCCACAGCTTGCGGACGGGGAGGATCTCTTCCCGGAGGTGACCAGGGCTCTCGTGGATTGCGGTGTCGAGCCCGACCCTGTGAAGGCACTCGAAGATGCCGGTCGGAGTCTCGACAGCCAGGTGTACGACCAGCTCTACATGCCGCCCGTGGAACACAGGGTCATGGAGCCGGCCTGCAGCGACGATGAGGACGAGGATGGGGGCGAGAGCTCTGATTACGTCACGAAGCAGCTCTACATCGGTGAGACGCTGGTCCGCTACGTGGAGGAGTTCAATCACATCGGCGTCGTGATCGAAGGAACTCTCGACGAGGCGGTGACGGACACGGTGACCGCCGACCTCTGCGCGAAGCTCAGCAAGCTGCAGAACGCCGCCTGTGTGGTGAGTGAAGCGCCACCCGAAGATGCGTGGGAAGCCAGCGAGGAGGAGGAGGAGGACACCGGCTCGACGCCACAGACGGTCGACGAGTGATCAGCACGAGGCCAGGTGCTTCCTCAATCGACTACTGGCGTGTCGATCGTGAGTCGCGCGATCGATACGATTCACGGATCGTTTCGAGATCGAGCAGACCTCCCACCGCGAGCATCGGGAGTGAAGACGCCTCCTGCCCGAACGCGACATGCAGGGAATCAGCAGTCGTCCGATACGGATTCTTCGAGACGAATTCCCGCAGACGTCGACGCTGTCGATGCCGGTCTCGTGGACGGACCTTCGGCCTGACGATGGGGACACCGCAGTGCCGCCTTCAGCATCGCCGTTCGATGTTCGACGAGGTCGTGGCGCTCGGCGTCGACGACGTCAGCAAGTAGACCGTGGCGCGTGTGAAGAGAATCGCCTGGAACGCCGTCGACCGCTGGCTGTAAGAGGCCGCGGAGTACTGTCGACGATTCGGCGATGGCGATATCACCGGGACCGAAACGTCGGAGATTCAAACCGGCGAGATACGAATCTCCGAAGGATCAACGAACCGTGTGCACGGCCGGGCTTCGTGTCAATCACTCTGCGGACGCCCTCGGAAGAAGAGGACGGCCTTCGCGCTCCTCCCCGAGCTTGATCGCGGTCTCGAGATGTCGAGGTCCAGCACCAGGGCGCCGATCTTCTGCTTCAGTCGCTTGATCTCCTCGTCCTCGAACGCTTCTTCGTCCCGCGGCCGCGAGAGCAAGGCGTTCTCCGCACCGAGAAGAAAGCGTTCTCGCCACTGCTCGACCTCGTCGACCTTCAGCTCATGCTTGCGTCCTGCCTCCCGGGAGCTGGTCTCCCCGCTCAGGATCGATGTCACTGGCGCTTCGACGTCCAGCGCTGCCGGTTCTCGGTCAAGTCCTCCGACATGATGCCACCTCCCGGTCCCTTATCGGATCGTCGTATCGGCGGACTTCGCTCGGAGGGGAGCAGGATACGGCTTCCGCACTCCGCGTTTCGTGGGCAGACGCCGGACGCGATGTATTTCGGGCCGGGTCACGGTGTCCCCGCCGACCTCGAGGCCAGGAGAAAGACGGCTCACGCCGCCCGAACAGCCGTGAATCGGACGAGATCGTATCGCGTGTGCCGCGAGCCGGTGAGTGATCAGGCCAGTCCCGTCCACACGGAGACGCGATGGCCGGGCCTCCCTCGAACTCAGGTCGGCGGTGTTCCGTCAGATGGAGTCCGGGATGTCTTGACGCGTGCCAGACTGGTCTGTAAACGCATTGGACACAATCAGATACAGATCTCGCGGTGCGGCCGCGGGGGCTGTCGACGCGGCATTCTGCAGCGATCTGCAGACTGCGGCGAAACGTGACTCCACTATGATGTTCGGTTCGATTCTGCCGACACAGGAGGAGGGGAAGAGGCCGCGAGATCAGGCTCTCGTCCGGCCGCGGAGAAACCGATCGCAGATGTTGATGCCAAAACCCGACGAAACCCGCGCCTTTGTCGACGTCGATCCCGAGGAGACCGCCGAGTGGCTGGAGTCTCTGGAGGATGTTCTTTCTCGACACGGCAAGGACCGGCTCAGATATCTCCTGGGCGTGATCGGCACACGCTCCCAGCGCCGAGGAGCCGGGGTGGAGTTCTCGGCGAACACGCCCTACCTGAACTCTATTCCGTGTGAACAGGAGCCGCACTATCCCGGCAATCGCGAGATCGAGCGCCGGATCAAGAGCATCGTTCGCTGGAACGCGATGGCCATGGTCGTCCGGGCGAACAAGGAGAGCCCGGGGATCGGCGGCCACATCTCGACCTTCGCATCCGCGGCGACCCTCTACGAGGTGGGTTTCAACCACTTCTTTCGTGGGCCTTCGAACGGGGATCCCGGCGATCAGATCTACTTCCAGGGTCACGCCTCACCGGGGATTTACTCCCGTGCCTTTCTCGAGGGCAGGCTCGGCCTCGAGCACCTGAACAATTTCCGGCGAGAGCTCGCCGACGGGGGAGGGCTGAGCTCCTATCCCCACCCCTGGTTGATGCCGGAGTTCTGGACTTTTCCGACGGTGTCGATGGGCCTCTCGCCGTTGATGGCCATTTACCAGGCTCGCTTCAACCGCTACCTGCAGGACCGCGGCCTTGCCGACACGTCGATGTCGAAGGTCTGGTGCTTCATCGGGGACGGGGAGACCGACGAGCCGGAGACGCTTGGCGCGATCACCCTGGCGGTTCGGGAGAAGCTGGACAACCTGATCTTCGTCTGCAACTGCAACCTGCAGCGTCTCGACGGTCCGGTGCGCGGCAACCACAAGATCATCCAGGAGCTCGAGCGCGCCTTCCGCGGCGCCGGCTGGAACGTCATCAAGGTGATCTGGGGCAGCGACTGGGACCCGCTCCTCGAGAAGGACGACGGGGAGCTCGTCCGCCGCATGGAGGACGCGGTGGACGGAGACTACCAGCGATTCTCGGTGCAGTCCGGCGCCGAGACTCGCCAGGAGTTCTTCGGTACGTCGGAGAAGCTCCTGCGGCTCGCCCAGCACCTGAGTGATGACGAGATCCTGCGCATGGGCCGCGGCGGACACGATCCCGAGAAGGTCTACGCGGCCTACCGTGCGGCGGTGATGAACGACTCCGGTATGCCGACGGTGATCCTCGCCAAGACTATCAAGGGCTACGGCCTCGGCGAGGCCGGCGAGGGGCGAAATATCACGCATCAGCAGAAGAAGCTCAACGAGCAGGAGCTGCGCGAGTTCCGCTCCCGCTTCGGCATTCCGATCTCGGACGAGAAGGTAGCGGATGCGCCGTTCTACCTGCCTCCGGAGGACAGCCCCGAGATGCGCTACCTGCGAGAGCGGCGCGAGCAGCTTGGCGGGAGCATACCGCAGCGGCGGCAGGCTGTGGAGCCGCTGACCGCTCCGGCGGTCGAGGAGTTCCGGGAGTTCTTTCAGGGTAGCGAAGGTCGCGAGATCTCGACGACGATGGCCTTCGTCCGGATGTTCGGGAAGCTCCTGCGCCACGAGGAGATCGGCGACCTCCTCGTGCCGATCATCCCCGACGAGGCGCGCACCTTCGGGATGGAGGCGCTCTTCCGCTCGGTGGGCATCTACAGCCACTGCGGTCAGCGCTACGAGCCGGTCGACTCCGACACGCTGCTCTACTACAAGGAGGCCAAGGACGGACAGATCCTCGAGGAGGGCATCAACGAGGCGGGCGCGATGGCGTCCTTCATCGCCGCGGGTACGGCATACTCGACACACGCGGTCAACACGATTCCGTTCTTTGTCTACTACTCGATGTTCGGCTTCCAGCGAATCGGCGACCTGATCTGGGCGGGTGCCGACTGCCGTACGAAGGGATTCCTCATCGGCGGGACCGCCGGGCGTACGACTCTCAACGGGGAGGGGCTGCAGCACCAGGACGGCCACAGCCTGATCCTCGCGACCACCGTGCCGTCGCTCCGCGTTTATGACGTGGCCTTCGGGTACGAGACGGCGGCGATTGTCCAGGAAGGAATCCGCTGCATGTACCAGGAGCAGGAGGATGTCTTCTACTACATCACCCTCTGCAACGAGAACTACGAGCAGCCCGACATGCCCGAGGGGGTGCGGCAGGGGATTCTCGCGGGCATGTATCGCTATCACTCTGTCGATGGCGTGGACGAGAAGATGCGTGTACAGCTCTTCGGCAGCGGGCCGATCCTGCGCGAGGCGCTGCGGGCGCAGGAGATTCTCGCCAGAAAGTACGGCGTCGGGTCGGACGTGTGGAGCGTGACCAGCTACAAGCAGCTGCGACACGAGGCGCTCGCCGCGGAACGCTGGAATCGTCTGCACCCGGGCTCGCAGCAACGCAGCTGTTACCTCTGGGACATGCTCCAGGGAGTCGAGGGACCCTTCGTCGCGGTCACCGACTACATGAAGCTCGTGCCGGAGCAGATCGCCGGCTGGGTGCCAGGGGGCCTCAGGAGTCTCGGCACGGACGGATTCGGCCGCAGCGAGACGCGGGAGAACCTGCGACGGCACTTCGAGATCGACGCGGAGTCGATCGTGTTGACATCGCTCGGCGAGCTGCAGCAACGGGGACTGGTGAAGGAAGACGTGGTAAAGAGCGCGGTCAAGCAGCTCGGGATCGATCCGGACAAGCCGGATCCGGTGCGCGCGTGACGGACTTTCGAAGGGGCCCCCGAAGGGGCCGCGACAGGAACGCATGAGCGAAGAACTCAGACTGCCGGACCTTGGTGAGAACATCGAAGGCGGTGACGTGGTCAGCGTTCTCGTCGGTGTCGGCGACGATGTCGAGGTGGAGCAGAACGTCATCGAGCTGGAGACCGACAAGGCCGTCGTCGAGCTTCCGAGTCCGTACAGCGGCAAGGTCAAGACGATTCATGTCGTCGCCGGGGATCGTCTGGCGATCGGCGACCTCGTGCTGACGCTGGAGGTCGCTGCTGGAGCCGAAGCGAGGAGCGAAACGGCGTCCGGACCCGCATCGGCGTCGGAGCCCGAGTCGGCGTCGGAGCCCGAGTCGGCGTCCGGACCCGACGCGGCGCTGAAGTCGGCGTCGGAGCCGGGGCCGAAGTCGGAAGCAGCCCGCCGAACACCCGCCGCGCGCACCGCCGCCGGCAGAGCGGTACCGGTTTCCGCCGTCGGGAATGGCCGCCCTGCGGCCCCTGCGGCCCCCGCCACGCGCCGTCTGGCTCGCGAGCTCGGAGTCGATCTCCACCAGGTCTCGGGGACGGGACCGTCCGGGCGCATCACGCGCGATGACGTCAAGTCGTTCGTCCGCCGGGTCAGCGAGACCGGAGGAGTCTCCGTCGGACCGGGCGCGGCGGCGAACTCCGGCGCTGCGCCGGCGCTTCCCGACTTCAGCCAGTGGGGCGAGGTCGAGGTCACTCCGCTGCGCGGCATCCGCAAGGCCACCGCCGACGCGATGAGCCTCGCGTGGCGTACGATTCCCCATGTCACGCAGTTCGACTCGGCGGAGGTCACCGACCTCGAGTCGGCGCGTAAGCGTTACGAGACCCTGCGGGTGAAGAAGAGACGGCCGGACGATGAGCCTCCCGGGAGCAAGGTCACGATGACCGTCCTGGCGCTCAAGGCGAGCGTGGCGGCGCTGCAGCGCTTCCCCAGGTTCAACTCGAGCATCGACATGGCTGCGGGCCAGCTCATCACCAAGCGCTACTTCCACATCGGCATCGCGGTCGACACCGAGCACGGTCTCCTCGTACCGGTGATTCGAGACGTCGACAAGAAGAGTCTCGACGAGCTCGCGGTCGAGATCAGCGACATCGCCGACCGTGCACGGCAGCGAAAGATCGCTCTCGAGGAGTTGCGCGGCGGGACGTTCACGATCACGAACCTCGGCGGTATCGGCGGGACGGCTTTCACGCCGATCGTCAACCATCCGGAGGTGGCGATTCTCGGGCTCGCGCGCGGCAAGAAGGAGCTGGAGATGGTGGACGGTCGACCACAGGAGCGCTTGATGTTGCCGCTCTGTCTCTCCTACGATCACCGGGTTATCGACGGCGCCGACGGTGCTCGCTTCCTGCGATACCTCGCGGCCCTGCTCGCGAATCCCTTCCAGCTGATGTTGAAGCTCTGATCCGGGCCGCGTCATCGACGCGCGAGCTCCGGAAGACACGTGAGAGGTGGAGACTCCAATGTCTGGCAAGACGGTCGAGACCCAGGTAGCGGTCGTCGGAGCGGGGCCCGGCGGCTACGCGGCGGCATTCCATGCGGCGGAACTCGGTTTGCGCACGACGCTGATCAATGCCGAGGTACGCCCCGGTGGCGTCTGCCTCAATCGGGGCTGCATCCCGTCAAAGGCGCTCCTCCACGTGGCCAAGCTCGTCAACGAGGCGCGCGACGCCAGCTCGTGGGGGATCCGCTTCCCGGCGCCGGAAATCGACATCACGACGCTACGGCGCTGGAAGGACGGCATTCTCGAGCGGCTCGCCGGCGGCATCAGCGAGCTCTGCACTCGGCGCGGTGTGGAGTATCTTCCCGCACGAGCGACCTTCGCGGACTCGAGCACGCTGGTTCTCGAGTCGGTCGATGGGAGCGGGGAGACGCATCCCGCGGAGCTGCGCTTCGAGCACGCGATCGTCGCGACGGGCTCATCGCCTGCGGTGCCGGCGGTTTTCCGTGTCGACGATCCGAGAGTCATGGACTCGACCGGAGCGCTCGCGCTCGACGACGTGCCCGGACGGCTGCTCGTCATCGGCGGCGGCTACATCGGCCTCGAGATGGGCACCGTCTACGCAGCGCTCGGCTCACATGTCACCGTTGTCGAGCTGACCGACGGGCTCCTGCCCGGCGCCGATCGTGATCTCGTTCGACCCTTGCAGCGCCGGTTGCAGAGGTCGTTCGACGGTATCTTCCTCGGAACGAAGGTCGAGGGGCTCGAGCTGGCGGACGACGGTGTCACCGCCTTCCTGTCCGGTGGCAAGGCGCCGGAGTCCATGCTGTTCGACCGCGTGCTGGTATCGGTCGGTCGCAGCCCGAATTCGAGAGGGCTCGGTCTCGAGAACACGGCGGCGCTCATCGACGAGCGTGGCTTCGTCGAGGTTGACACCCGGCAGCGTACGGCCGATCCACGTATCTTCGCGATAGGGGACGTCGCCGGCGATCCCATGCTCGCGCACAAGGCATCGCGCGAGGCAAAGGTCGCGGCCGAGATTATCGCCGGAGAGCCCGCGGACTTCGACGCCGTGGCGATTCCCGCCGTCGTCTTCACCGATCCGGAGATTGCCTGGTGCGGCCTCACCGAGACGGAGGCAAGGGCCGCAGGTACGGACATCCGGGTGGCCAAGTTCCCGTGGGCCGCGTCGGGTCGCGCATTGACGCTCGACCGACCGGAGGGGATGACGAAGCTCATCTTCGAGCCGGGCACCGAGCGGATCCTCGGTGTGGGCATCGTCGGTCCGGGCGCCGGAGATCTGATCTCCGAGGGTGTTCTCGCCATGGAGATGGCAGCGGTGGCGCGGGACCTCGCGGACAGCATCCACCCGCATCCTACGCTGTCGGAGACGGTGATGGAGGCCGCGGAGGTCTTCCTCGGCCGCTCGACCCACGTCTTCCGGGCGAAGAAGTAGGGTCAGAGAGCCGTTGTGCAGTCGAGCTCGTCGTCGCTCGTATCGACGCCGGGATCGAAGGGTCCGGCGAGTGGCGGCGCAGCGTGCACGCCATGGCCCGGCGCGAAAGACGCATCGATCGTCGATTGCGGGGAGCATGAGAAGTGTGCTCTGGTATAGGCACTCGCGATGGATCGCCCGACACTCGATGGAGGCGTCATGCGCCGCCACCTCACCCTTTCTCTTCTGATCTCGGTCGCGGTTCTCGCCGCCGTCTCGCCTGCCAGTGCTCAGCGCGATTTCCAGCGCGGTTTCCCACGCGATCCTCGACGCGGCTCTCCTCGGAGTGCTCAACGGGGGCGCCCACCGCGGCTCCTGGAGCGTTTCGATGCCGACAAGAACGGCCGTCTCGACGACGAGGAGCGGGCCAAGGCTCGCGAGTCGGTGCGGGAGAGCCGTGGTCAGCGTTACGGGTCGGGCCGCCCGCTGCGACGGACGACCCGTCCCGACCCGATCGTGGCCGTGCCGGCGCCCGTTCCGGAGGGCGAGGGCCTCGAGCCGCCATCGAACGTGGAGCTCTACGACGACCGATCGATGCGCGTGCTTCACTTTCGGTTCACGAACGCGGACTGGTTCGAGGAGCTCGGCGACTTCTACGGGTCCGACGTCGACGTCTCGGCGGATCTGTCCGTCGATGGCGTGGACTATCGAGGCGTCGGTGTTCGATTTCGCGGGCGCTCGTCGTACATCACGATCGGTGACTCGGAGAAGCGATCGTTCAACGTCGACGTTGACTTCACGGTCGAGGGACAGACGCTCTACGGCTACAAGTCGCTGAACCTGCTCAACTGTCATGCGGACCCCGGATTCCTGCGCGAGGTTCTCTATTCGCGTATCTGCTCCGAGTACCTGCCGACGCTGAAGTCCGGCTTCGTGCACGTTCTCGTCAACGGAGAGGACTGGGGAGTCTACGCGAACGTGCAGCAGTTCAACGGCGACTCCCTTCGCGAGTGGTACGGAACCGGACGCGGAGTGCGCTGGAAAGTGCCCGGACGTGCGCGCGGCGCGGCATTCGAATGGCATGGCCCCGACGTCGAAGAATACGAGCGCGCCTACGTCCTCAAGAAGGCCAACGCCGACGCCCCGTGGAAGACGTTGATGCTTGTCTGCGAGCTCCTCGACACGGCACCGCCGGAGCGACTCGAGGAGACGCTCGGGAGGGTGCTCGACATCGACGGTGCTCTCTGGTGCCTGGCACTCGAAAACGTCTTCATGGACA
>CAYMLL010000196.1:0-14719 GCA_964390645.1 uncultured Planctomycetia bacterium
CTCCCTGTCGCTCGAGCAGGATGCCTTCCTCACCCGGGTCCCAGTCGCTGGCCGGCCGTGGACCGGCGAAGTTGTCGCTGCGGCGCACCGCGGTTCCGGTGTGAATCTGACGCGCGGTGTTGCAGAGGTCGCACACCCTGTCGACGTCGGCGGCCTCCATGCCGCGGATCGTCGCGCCGGGAAGGTCGCTCGCCGCCTCGATGCTCTTGACCGCCAGCCGCATTTCCGGCTTCACGAGGCAGGTCGAGAATCCGAAGCCCCCGTAGAACCCCTCGATGCCGTTGAGGTAGAGGAGATCGACCCGCTCCGCCGCGCGCGGGACCGCGGCGCCCAGCAGCTTTGAACAGTAGCCCTTGCGCCTCCGTCCGGGCGGGGTCGCGACACCGCCGATCCCCTCGACGGGGAGGACGACGTTGCCGATGCGCGACTCGTAGCTGAAGAACGTCAGGTAGGCAACGGGCTCGTCGACGCCTTCGGCCCGGAGCTGGCAAAGACGCGCGGACTTCCTGTTGTTCGCCCAGCCGAGCCGGAGGAACGGATAGTAGCCTTCCTCCACGCCTTCGGTGGTCTCCGTGTACGACAGCCCGTGGCCGAGACTCTCTTCCCAGTCAAACTTCGTCGAGTGCTGTTGCAATGGCGAGGCTCCGCTTCTACGCTCGTGGACGTCGATTCTGACGCCTTCCGAGTGCCTGTCAAACCCCCTTCCGCACCACGCCATGTTTGATGAGAACCGGTACTTCGATCCCGACCCGGCCGTCCGCGAGACGGCGCGAGCCCTGTACGAGGACGTCAAGAACCTGCCGCTCGTCTGTCCCCACGGACATGTCGACCCCCGGATGCTCGCCGAGAACACGCCATTCCCGGATCCTACCGGGCTGATCATCGTGCCGGATCACTACATCTTCCGCATGCTCTACTCGCAGGGTGTGAAGCTCCAGGACCTCGGCATCCAACGTCATGATGGCTCCACGGAGGAGACCGACGCACGCAAGATCTGGCAGACCTTCGGCGATCGGTACCACCTCTTTCGCGGCACGCCGACGGCCGGCTGGCTACGCCAGGAGCTCGAGGACGTCTTCGGCATCGAGACGCCGCTCAACGGCGATACAGCGCTGGAGATCTACGACGAGATAGCCGCCAGGCTCGCGACGCCGGACTTCCTTCCGCGCGCACTCTTCGACCGCTTCGGCATCGAGGTGCTCTGCACGACCGACGCTGCGACCGACACGCTCGAGCACCACCGAAAGATCCGGGACTCCGACTGGGAGGGCGATGTGCGCCCGACCTTCCGCCCCGACGCGGCCATCAACCTGGCGGCGCCGACCTGGAAGGACGAGATCACGAAGCTCTCGGAGCTGACGTCGATCGACATCGTCGGCTACGGCTCTTACATCGACGCGCTCGAGTCACGACGCACCTTCTTCCAGAAGATGGGCGCGACTGCTACGGATCATGGTGTCCACACCCCACGCACCGAAGAGCTCTCCGCCGACGACGCCGGTGTGCTCTTCGAACGTGCCCTGCGCGGCGAGGCGACCGAGGTGGACGCCGAGCGATTCCTCGCACACATGTTGATGGAGCTCGCGCGCATGAGCGTCGAGGACGGCCTCGTCATGCAGATTCACCCGGGCTCGTTCCGCAACCACAACACGCGGCTCTACGAGGAGTTCGGTCCGGACATGGGCGCGGACATCCCGGTGGCGACCGAGTACACGCGCAATTTGCGGCCGCTGCTCGACAAGTACGGCAGCCACGAGAACTTCACGCTCGTCCTCTTCACACTGGATGAGTCGACGTATTCGCGTGAGCTCGCGCCGCTCGCCGGCCACTATCCCGCCGTACGTCTCGGACCGCCGTGGTGGTTCCAGGACAGCCGTGAGGGTATGACGCGATTCCGCCAGCGTGTCACCGAGACCTGCGGTCTCTACAACACCGCCGGCTTCAACGACGACACGCGTGCCTTCCCGTCGATTCCAGCCCGTCACGACGTGGCTCGACGTATCGACGCGAACTTCCTTGCGCGCCTGGTCTGCGAGCATGTCCTCGAAATCTCCGAGGCCGAGGAGATGATCGTCGAATGCGCCTACGGGCTCGCGAAGAAGACGTACCGGCTCTAGCACCGGCTCCAGTCCGCATGTCTCACCGCCTCCCGCCGCGAAGTCACAAGTCGCGCCGTGGACCGGGTCGGGCTGCGCGGCTCGATCCCGGACGAGGTGGCTCGCCTCCGCGTACGAAGCGCTTCTTCAACAGGCTGCCGGCCTCGCCTTTCTCCGACGGCTGAACCCGGCAGCATGGAGCTGTTTCGCGGAGCTGAACGCCCTTCGACGAGCTCGGAGCTCCGCCCGGACGTCGCAGCGACGGCCGGAGAACTGTCCAGGACATGGAAAGAGCTGCCGGATCCTGGACCCATCGACACCGCGCCCGTATCCGCGACGATCCCTCACCCGCCGTGATCGCCTCGAATACATCGGCACGGAACTTGTCTCATGTATCCCCTGTTGCCGCAGGACACGCATCACCCACCATCGTCCCATCAAGAACCCCGGAGGATCTCATGAGCACACGAAACGACTGGAGCAACGAACTCAACCAGCTGCGCATGGCCGTGCACGAGCTGGACGATCGCCTCAACAGAATCCTGGTGAACCTCGACTCGAAGTGCGGCGAAGCGACCCACAGCAGCGAGGAGAGCCTGGCCCGGGAGCTCGACGAGCTCGGCGAGCTTTGATCCGGCCCTGATACCCGCAGCTCGGCGGAGTCAGAGAGCACCCTCGCAGCTCAAGATGTCCTCGGTGTCGTCTGTTCCGGGCTCCGGATACGGCGGAGCCGGACTCGGCCCCCCGCGATACAGGTGCTCGAGCAGCTGAATCGAGTCGCTGATATCGAGTCGGCCGTCGTCGTTGACATCCGCGGCGTCGGAGCACCGCATGCTGGTCCCGCCCTGGAAAAGGTACTCCAGCGCCGCGATGGCATCGGAGAGGTTGACCTCGTTGTCCCTGTTCGAGTCGCCACGAACGAAGAACGGATCGGCCTCGACGGCGGCGCGGATCGCGACCGCGGTAGCGGTGTGGTACGCCTGGATCTCCCGGTCGTAGTACTCGTAGACCCGGCTCAGCGGTCCCTCGGCACGCACCGGATACCGTGCCCGGATCCGGAACGCGAACTCGACGGGCTCGTCGCGAACCAGGGAGTCGATGTAGAAGATCACCTTGCGGCCGGCGATGTCAGCTCGGCTGACCACCTCCGCCTCGACCAGGGCGTCGAGCGAGGATCGGATGACGCCGAATCCGGTCGGAACGCCGATGTCGGCGATCACCATCGCGGTCGCCTCCTTCGCCCCGGTATAGCGAAGGCGCACGACGACGTCCACAATGTCGTCCACCTCGATCCCGTCGGTGTCGTACTCGACGTCGATCAGGATGTCCCGCGCTGGTGGCACCTGGACGCCGGGTAGATTGAAACGCTGGACAACCTGGTAGCCCGTGGAGCCCGCGCCACTGGTGCGAAGCTCCAGATCCGATGCGTCCGCCGGAAGCTCGAGCGTGTGGAGCACGTCGAAGTTCCCCGAGTCGAGGTGGAGGGTCCAGAGAACTTCGTCGCCGGACACGACCTGGAGGTCGAGATCGAGATCGCGCTGCACCATCCGCGCGGCGCGAAAGAGCGCGCGAATCGCGACCACAGTGTCCTGCGTCGACCCGCCGTAGCCGCCCAGCGAGTTCCGCTGCGTCGACAGCCAGTCGACCGCGCCGCTCGCCTGCGGATGATCGGCAGCCATCAGCGCCATCGCCGCGTAGCCTGTCGTCTCGACCGGGTATCGCTCCCAGTGGATTCCGACGCCATCATCGACGGCGAGCTCGAGCAGCCGATCGATGATCGACGCAGCCACCGCCCCGAAGCCCGGCACCTCGAGAAGCGCCACCGCCGTGATCGCCAGGGAATAGGGATCGTCGCCGACCTCGTTCCGGTTCAAACGGAGGAAGTCGGCGGCACGGACGATCGCCTCCTCCACGGAGCTGTCCACGTTGATGCCTTGCGCGTAGTCCGCCAGCGCGTTCGTCACGTACGCGGCCATGGCGACCTCGTTCTCCAGGCCGCCGTCCATCTCCTGGTGGATCAGGAAGTCATCGGTCCGGAACGAGCCGTTCTCACGCTGACGCGAGACGAGCATGCCCGCCGCACGCACGAGCACTCCCTCGTCGATGTCGCGCACCTCACGTGCGCCGGAGAATGTCGAGAGGACGAACGCCGTCAACCAGAGGCTTCCCTCAGCACCTCCGAAGGCGGCGAATCCCCCGTCATCGGTCTGATACGTCAGCTCGCGCTGGTAGCCGGTGTTGACGTAGAACTCCGCCAGCGCGCGGATCTCGGGGTGGAGCTCACCTACCTCACGCAGGTACTTGAGAATCTCGATATCAGGCGCCAGAAAGATCATGTTCTGCTCACCACAGCCGTACGGCATCTGGAGCAGGTCGCTGATGCCGTTCATCGTCTGCGCGACGGGGCTCGGCGTGACGTTGAGGTACGCGCGTGCCGAACCGGCGACGGTCTGCGGCGGAAATTCGAGTGTCAGGGGTCGAATCACGCCAGCCTCGACGAGGTCGTTCCGGACGAGATCGGCCGGAAGCCCCTCGGGAACGACGCAGATCGTGCGGCGCACCGCGTCCGAGAGCTTCGAGCCGATCGCGGTCACCTCGACCGTGTGCTCACCGATCATTGTCGGCCGGATCGGGAACTCGACCGACGCCGCGGAGCCTGCCGGAACCTCGAGCGTCGCGAAGCCCGCCGGATCCCCCCCGGCAACGCCGAGCAGCTCGAACCACTCGCCATCGCCGAAAGTGATCGACACACTCTGTGGCACTTCGAGGTAGTTGAAGACGTCGACCTTGACGGGAAACTCCTCCCCGCGCGTCACGTCGTAGGGTAGCGACGGCTCGACGAAGAAATCCTGGAACGCAGTGAGCTCCGACTCGCCGAAGCCGATGCCCGCGCTCGAGCTGCCAATCGCCGAGAGCTTCCAGCCGGTGATGCTGTCGGGAACCGTCAGATCGACGACCGCGACGCCGTTCTCGTCCGTGATCAGCAGCGGCTCCCAGACCCAGGTCTCGGGGAAGTACTGGCGCACGCGGACGGCCTCCTGAGTCGCCGCCCCGTCGAGGTTGGCGTCGTCGCCCGGGGCGGCCTCGGGCGGGCCGTCCAGAAAGTCCTCGTCGACGGCGACCCGCCAGAACCACTGGTCAGCGGCCTCGGGCACCGTGACGTTGGCGGTCACAGCGATGCGAAGCCCCGCATCGCGGAAGACGTCGAACGCTCCGGTCGGCAGCGGTGGGGCAAGGCCGTCATCGACGAGGCCGCCCCTGTCCGGTCCACCGGGTCCACCGGGTCCGCCTCCCGCTGCCTCCTCCTCGGCCTGCGGCTCGAGAAAGCGCTGCTCGATCGCCTCGAAGACCTCCTGGAGATGAAGCCGGCTGCGGCCCAGCGCCAGCACGGATTGATCGACCACCGAGAGACCGATGAGCGTCCGTTCGCCTGATCCCGCGTCCACCGTGACCTGTACGCTCTCACCGGGTGTGGCGGTCTCGCGGTCGAACGCTGCGTCGATCGTGATCGCCGCTGCCGGGTCGACTTCGAGCAGCACGCTGTCCGCCGCGACCTCGTTGTCCGGCAGAATCACGTACGCGACGATACGAGCTTTCGGCGCCATCTGCGGCGTCACCGGGAACGAGAACTCGCCCGTCTCGCTGTACTCCGACAGCACGGTGCGACCCCCGGCGTAGACCTCGTAGTAGACCGTCCCCGGATGCGTCTTCACCGTGCCGAATGTCACGTTCGCACCGGGAGCCGCGGGATCCACACCGTCCTGACGGAAGACCGACAGGAAGCCGCCGCTCTGCGAAAACGCCGCGCCGAGGTTGAGGACGGTCGACGTGCGGCGACCATCCTGTTCCGCCGACGCACGCACCTCCGCCCAGGCGGTGTCCGCAGGCGGCACGACCGTGATCTCGCCGGTGCCGTTCGTGATCGTCAGCTCACGACGCGCCTGCTCGAGCGGCTGTCCGAAGGCGCCAAAGAACCCGATGTCGACGGCCGCTGTCGCATCCAGGGGATCTCCTCGCGGGGTCGAGGCCGTGATCAGGATGTCGAACGGAATCTCGGCCTTCAGCGTTCCGTCGAGGGGCAGGATGCCGAGAACAAGCGCTGCCTGGCTGATCGTCAGCACCTCGGTCATCGTCTGGCTGTGCCCGGTCGCGTCGATGACCTCGACATCGATCGTCACGGATCCCTGACCGCCGTTCTGCGGCGTGCCGGCGACAAAATCGAC
Organism: uncultured Planctomycetia bacterium; assembly: GCA_964390645.1. GTDB lineage: Bacteria > Planctomycetota > UBA8108 > UBA8108 > UBA8108 > CAYMLL01. The sequence goes on from CAYMLL010000196.1 coordinate 6,320, forward strand.
CGGAGGAAGCTCGAACCGCATCTCGCCGTCCGTGAGCGTTCCCTCGACGCGCGCGTACTCCTGCCAGTCGCCGACGAAGCGCGACGCGGTGATCATCACGTCACCTTCGACGTCGCGGCCGAAGAAATAGCGCGCGCTTACGGTTCCCGGGACGACCTCGTCGACGAGCGCCCACGGCCGCTCGAAGCGGACGCCGAGATCGAAGCGCGGCAGCGTGTACTCCTCGACGCGGATGTCGCGCACGCTCTCGACACGGTCCGACCGGACGCGGATCTTCCACGTACCGAAGTTCACCTCCCGCGCGAGATCGAGCGAGAACGTCGCGACGCCGTACTCGTTCGCGACGAGCTGCTGACGATCGACTCGGATGCCCTTGCCGTCGTGGATCGCGAGCTCCACCTCACCCGCGCGTGGGCGCAGGAGATTGTCAACGAGCAGCACGCGCCCCTGAATCCTCTGCGACGGCTTGTAGATCGGCTTGTCCGTCTCGATCAGAATCGCCGGCGCGCTGGTCACCGAGGTGTCGATGCGCAGTACGGACGGAGCACCGGCGACGCGCGCCTCGATCGCGTAGCTGCCGGGCGCAAGATCCGGCACGTCGAACGTGACGTACGCCCGGCCGCCGCCCGAGGTGCGTCCGCGGAAGAGCTCCGCGACAACGTCATCTCCCGAGCGCAGCTCGACTGTAACGTCCCTGGCCACGGGATCGCGGGTCCTCGCATCGAACGTCGTCACCGTCGCCGACGAGGCACCGCCGGCATGGAGCTCCGCCGAAACGACCAGCATGGCGGCATCCTCGGCCGTCACCGTGGTCACGGTTGCCGAGACCAGCAAGAAAGGCACGGCTACGAAAGCAGGAAGGCCGTATCGAGTGAACACGTTCGGACTCCTTCGCAATGGGGCTCCGTTGATGGCAGGCGAAACCCCTGGTCGTGATAAGCAGTCACCCGCATGGCCCGAGCGTACGGGGAATTGTATGCGCTCCATACGGCCCTGCCCATCGGAATCCTCCGAGGCATGGCAGGTGGATGCCTCAACGGCCGTCTGATATGCTGAGCGCGTCCCCGACAGCTCCTTCCGACACGGTCATCATGATCGACACCGACCAGCTCGAGTCCGCCCTCCGCGCCCATCTCGAACACGACGACGATCTTGACGACCGGCTGCAGCGGTCGATCGAGGAGGTCGCTCGCGCCTTCGGGGCCCGGACCTGCACGCTGCATTCGGCCGATGACTCGAGCGTGCTCCTCCACCTGCGGGCCCACCTCGGCCTGCCGCCGCACATCGCGGAGATCACCAGGACGATTCCCGTCGGCAAGGGGATGGCCGGCCTCTGTGCCGAGCGCAAGGAGCCGGTGACGGTCTGCAACCTGCAAACCGACGACTCCGGTGTCGCACGTCCTGCCGCGAAGGATACCCACGTATCGGGGGCGCTGGTCGTGCCGGTTCTCGACGGTGACCGGATTCTGGCGACGCTCGGCGTCGGCATGGCCGACGACCACGACTACGTGGCGGAGGAAGTCCACGCGCTCGAGCTTTGCGGCAGGCTGATGGCGGACGCGCTGTCGAGCTGAGCGCAACCCCGGCCTGAGCGGACGGGCGACCCGCCGCCTACCAGCCGTACCCGATCCCGAGGCCGAAGCCGGGGTAGAAGGGTCGATGCGAGTAGGGATACCAGGGGTCGTAGTAGTAGGCGGGCCCACGATAGTAGCGCGCTCGACGCTGGGCGTGGCGGCGTTCCGTCTGCATCATGTGGTCGATGACCTCGGGTGCGACACCCTCGCGGCGCAGATCGACGACGTCTTCGCTCGTCATGTGATAGACGGTATTGCTGAAGTCGATCTGACGGATGATCTCGGCCGCTGGAGTGCCGGCTTCGCTCAGCTCGAGGATCCTTGCCGTCGTCACCGGATCGACCCGGACGACGTGCTGATGACAGCCGACGAAGAGGACCGCAAGAGGCAACAGCAACCGGGTTCGTGTCATGGCATCACTCCTCGGGCGCGACGGAGCCAGTCTACGCCGGATCTCGCCTCCACGCGCTCGGAAACCACCTGTCGGGGAGTGTTCCGCAGGCATGGCCTCGAGTCTCGCCATTCTCCCGGGGCCTGGTCGGACGGCGTGGACGATCGCGCCGATCCGGGGCGAAATGCCCGATTTTGCGCCGAATCGGCTTTCTCGACGGGCTGATAGAATGGGGATGGTCTTGCAGCACTGATAGAATGGGGATGGTCTTGCAGCCCTGTCGACTCATTCGGAGACACGCCATGTTCTGTCCGGCTTGCCGTTTCCCGAGAATCGGTCTTCTTGTCATGCTCCTCACCGCCTCGTCGGCCTGTGAGACCAGCGGCGAGCGGCTCCGGCGTATCCATACACATCCGCAGCTCGCCACCCCGACGCCCGGGGCGGTGAGGGGTCTTGTGAGGACGATAGACGAGACGACGGCGGACGCGACGTCCGACCGGGCTCCGGCCCCCACGAACCCGAGCGCGGCCCCGATCCCGGCGGCCGTCTCCCGTGAGCAGGCAATCGTCACGCTGGCAACCGGCATCGTCGTCGGCTCGAGCTGGCACGAGATCGCGGGGCCGAGGCAAGATCGACAGGATTCGACCGTCCGATCACCCCCCCCGCAGATCGTTCGGAAGCGGCGGCCGATCGAGGCAGTCCCGGTCGTCGAGGAGACCGTCGTCATAGAGCCTTCCGGCGTCGACCCTCACGGTGGCGAGAGCGATCTCGACGACCTCGACGAGAGCGATCTCGACGACCTCGACGACCTCTGATCCCAGCCGAGGAAGATGTACTCCCTCTGGACACGTCGACCTTCCGGCGAACCGTCACACGCGACATTCCCCGCGACTCGGTGTGCGGCGTTGCGCTGTCCCGCCTGACGGACGACACCGGGACCCGCTGGAGACAGGTGGCTCTCAGGCGCTCGGTGCCGGAGACAGAGAATCTCGCCCTGTCCGGCACGCGAGTTCCTTGAACATCCCTTGTAACCAATCACCGCAGAGCCGTCGGTAGGAACGCCCCTGCCGCTCGTTCCGTGAGTAAGACACCGAAAGATCGACCACCAACACGCACATCAGACCTCGAAAGGCCGGATTCGTAACCGTCGTGACCTGACCCTTCACGGCTCCGTATTCTGCGCGACTCAGCCGTGGCCACGCGCCGCGGCTCATTCTCCGTTCACCGGCGCAAACCCGACCGGAGGCCGGAGAACCCCCTCCTTCCTGTCGTGACGGCAATCCCTTACCGTCACCCCGCTACAAGTGACCCGCGGATCCGGCCTTTCACCTCCCTTCCTCGCGCCCGGGAGGCTCCGCGGACCCGACCCCGCCCGGCTCCACCTCGTCGTCCATGACGGTCGTGCTCCGGTCCCGACGATCACGACGGTGAATCCAGCGCATCCTGAGGATATCGCCCGCCATCTGGAAGGGCGTGTAGAAGTCGACCTGCGACTCGTCGGATTCCTGCCACTCGACCGGAACCTCGTCGATACGATAGCCTCGCTGCTGCGCGAGGAACAGGAGCTCCACGTCGAAGGCCCACCCGCCAAGCCGCTGCAGCGGGAAGATCTGCCGGGCCACGGAGCGCCGGAACATCTTGAAGCCGCATTGCGTGTCCTCCACGCCACGCAACGCGACGAAGCGTACAAACCCGCGAAAGCCCCACGCGAGAAGTCTCCTCAGCGGCGTTCGCCGCACGATCTTCTCGCCGTCGCGCATCTTGCGGCTGGCAATCGCGATGTCAGCACCGTCCTCGATCTTCTCCAGGAGAGCCGTCGTCTCGACGATCGGGGTCGAGAGGTCGACATCACTGAACAGAACGGGATCGAGGCGCGCCGCAAGCATGCCGCGCTTCACTGTCTCGCCCTTTCCCACGTTCACTTCGTTGCGGATGTAGCGAACCTCATCGCGAAACCGCACCACCTCTGCAGTATTGTCAGTGGAGCCGTCGTCGACGACGATCAACTCCCACTGGTCGAACTCGCGAGCACAATACGCGATGACTTCGTCGAGCGTCCCGGGAAGACGACGCGCCTCGTTGTAGGAAGGCAAGACGATGGAGATCTGTCGAGGACGAAGCGAAGAGCTCACTTTGAATCAGCTCGAGGCGTGAAAGAAAACTGCAGAGGATTCGTGAAGCGGAACGTGTGTCGATGGGCCATCGAGTCATCGATGATGGTGGTTTTTGATGAACCCGCAACATGTATCGAAGTCCATCGAAAAAGCGTCGCGGCGGGTTGACTTCGATTCTGGGCGTGGATACGATCCCCCCTGACCTGATCGGAGCTGACGGGCTCGGCTCGCATCGCGTGGCATGCAATTCATTCGAAGCGAATGAACTTTGCGGACCGATACGAAAGTGAAGATCAGGCCCTGACACCGCGTCGCGTTCACTGACACGAACGTGACGACTCAGGGGCTGTGCGGAGAACGGATCGTTCCTTCGACCCTCAGCCCCGTTTTTTTTCTCGCCTCCTCTCCTCCATCCGTCTCGCGTTCCGGAAACCGTCGCGAGCCTCAACTTCCCCCCCCGTGCGCACCGATAGGTAGTAGCCGGTCCGACTTCCTCGGTGACCCGTGTCAATCGCACGGCTCTCGGCGAGCGAACGCGGTTCCAACGAGAGCCCCTCCCACGAAAGCCCGACAATGATCGACGGCCAGGAAAAGAGCTCGAGCGATTCCTTCAGTCGCGAAGAGCACTCCAACGCCCGTATCGAGACGCGCGGCGGCACCGTGTACTGGATCTCCCACCCTGACGACGACGGCGCTCGCTGGATCGTCCGTGAGCATCTCGAGCGCTCCGAGACGAACACGATGGTGATGACCAAGTGCGCGAAAAACGAGTCGCCCGACCTCGGAGACAAGTTCCGCGCGCGACTCGGCAGCGACGTCGAGATCGACAAGCCCTTCGTCCTCGAGCTCTCCATGAACGACACCCGCATCGTCACCGAGGACGTCGAGGCCATCGAGGTCGGCACCGTGCCGGCGATGATCTTCAGCCTCTGACCCCCCCGGTCCGACGGCCCTTCGCACCAGCGCTACTCGGGTCGCCAGCGGCGTCCCGACTTGCGTTCGGACTGCCGACGCTTCGACTCGAGCCGCCGTCGCTTCGAGGCCTTCGTAGGCGCCGTGGGAATCCGTCGCTTACGCTGCTGCGATGCGCCGAGAAGACAAGCCCGCAGCTTCTCGATGCAGTCCTCGACGTTGCGCGACTGCGAACGATATCGCGACGACATGATGACGAGTTCACCGTCGGAGTTGATGCGTCGGGCCTGGAGCCTTCTCAGCCGCGCGCGCACGCGCTCCGAGATCCAGTCGGCGTCATCGATCCGGAAGCGCAGTTCCGCCTTCGTCGAGACCTTGTTGACATGCTGGCCACCGGGTCCACCACTTCGCGAGAACCGAAACTCCAGGCGCTCGCGAGGGATTCGCATCCGAGTAATCCCGGGGTCAGAAGTTCTGGGGAAAGATACGACCACGCACGACGGTGTGACTGACGCGACCACCGAACGTCACACCCTCGAAGGGTGACCATCCCGAACGCGTCTTCAGGTCGCCGCGACGGATGGTGATCTCCTTCTTCTCGAAGATCGTCAGCGCGCCGGCGAACCCCGGCTCGATACGACCGTAGCGATGGGGGAGATAGCGACTGACGAAGCGGCCGGGATTCTCCGACGCGACCCGCTGCAGGGTGGCAAGATCGAAGCCCTGCGACATCAGCCAGAACAGAAAAGGGCCGAACGTGTCGAGGTGCGTGACACCCGAGATTCCACGCCGCTTCTCGTCGAGGGAGTGCGGAGCGTGATCGGTCGCAAGGCACTCGATGTCGCCGTATCGCAGTCCCTCGAGAAGAGCGATGCGATCGAGCCGGCTCCGAATCGGAGGATTGCACTGAAGAAAGTCCGGGTGTGCGAAGGTCGAAGCGTTGTCCTGATCGTAGAAGAGATGGTGTGGCGACACCTCGGTCGTCACGTGCAAACCTCGCTTGCGAGCGGAACGGATCAGCTCGAGCCCCTCGGCAGTCGACAGGTGACAGATGTGCGGACGGAAGCCGTAGTTCTCCGCGATCCGCAGGATCAGGCGAATCGCCTCGATCTCCGCCTCGGGCGGCCGGGACTCCGCGTGTGTCGACGCGCCCCGATGACGCTCCAGGATCACCGGATCCTCGGCGTGGAAGGCGATGAGCTGCCCGCGATAGCGAGAGAGGGCGTCGCGCAGCTGTGCCTCGTCCTCGAAGAACAGATCACCGATGCTCGGCCCCATGTACGTCTTGTACGGGACCGGGAAGGAGAGCGGCCGGGTGTGCACGCCGACCCCCGCGTAGAGCACAACGTCCACGAAGGACCCGTGGGTCAGATCTCGCTTCGCGATGTAACTCGCGTCGTCCACCGGCGGCTGCGGGTTGTTCGGCATCTCGGCGTAGGCCACGATGCCCCCGTGCAACGCGGCGTCCGCAGCGGTCTGAAAAGACTCCTTGTAGGTATCCTCGCCGCTCGGATCCTCGCGTGCGTGAACATGCCGATCGACGAGACCGGAGAAGATCACGTGGTCGTCGCCGAGGACGATATCCCCTGTGCCGCGAGGCTCTGAAACCGCCGTGATCAGCCCGGTCCTGATATCGATCTCGACACGCCGCGGCACTGTCGGGGGCGACGCGTCACCCCCGGGACCGACGAATGGCCCTTCGACGACGACGAGGTGACTCGCGCGCGTAATCATGGTCTCCGGGTGGTGAGTCTCGCACCAGTGAAGCAGCCTCGGCAGAGTAGCAGCCGGCCACCCCGAAGTCCAGATCAGCCGCTCTCGAAGACTCTCGAAGCTCCCGACTCGATCGTCTCAACCACCCTCCCAGAAACGGATTGCAGTATCTGACCGCGCGGCTATATTACGCGTAGTCGTGGCAGCGTCCACTCACTCTCCGTAGCGAGCCACCTCCTCGGCTCTCGGTGATTCCGGGCGATCGGTCACGGGTCGTTGAAAGCGACGGTTGCCGACACCCACGTCGTCGTCTCGGATCACCGGGTGTCGGAGTTCCGGGAACAGACAGCACGCACGGAGAGCACGGGGAGGTTGCTTCTTGTCAGTTCCTTGACGGGTCTTGGACAGGTATCACTACGGTGAACATCGAGCCGGAAAGCGACGAGGCGGATACCGCCACCGAAAACGAAGACCTCACCCCCGAAACGACCGAGGTCCAGGATCAGGCCGAGCCTCAGAAGCCACCGGGCGAGCAGCTCACCGAAGGCGAGGAGTCCGAGCAAGATCAGGACTCCCTCGAGGAGGACGGGGCGGACTCGGAGACAGACGACTCCCTCGGTACTGTCGCGGACGTCCACGATCTCGGACCTTGCAAGCGACGCGTCATCGCGCGGGTCGGAGCCGACAAGGTCGACGAGCGTCTCGACAAAGCCTACGACGAGCTGATCCAGACCGTCTCCTTGCCCGGATTCCGACGCGGTCGCGTGCCGCGCCGTCTTCTGGAGAAGCGCTACGGCAAGGAGGTGGACAAAGACATCAAGGAGCAGCTGCTCGCAGAGTCCTTCGCCGAGGTCGTCGAGCAGAAGGGTCTTCGCCTTCTCGGTGCACCGGACTACGAGAAGGTCGAGTTCGGAGCCGGCACCGACTTCTGCTACGAGACCGACGTTCAGGTCCAGCCCGAGTTCGATCTGCCGAGATACAAGGGCATCGAGATCGAGCACGAAGCCGTACCGGTCGAGGAAGACGCTGTCGAAAAGGAACTCGAGTCACTGCGCCGCGACCGCACCGAGATGGTGCCGATCGGTCCCATGGAGGCCGGCGATGATGACCAGTTCATCGGCACGTTCAAGCTCTTCGACGGCGATGTCGAGGTAAAAGAATCGGACCGGGTTGCTTTTTCTCCGAAAAGCAACTGTCTGGAGCACTTCAAGATCGAGGGCCTCGGCGAGCTCGTGAAGGGCTGGGAGCGCTCCTCGGTCGGCACGTCCGAAGCTCGCCCGCTCGTCGCCGAGGTCACCGTTCCGCAGTCCTATCCCGACGAGATGCTGTCCGGCAAGGACCTGCGACTCGAGTTCACGCTCGACGAGACGCGGACCCCCGAAATACCGGAGCTCGACGAGAAGTTCGCCCTGGGGCTCGGTTGCGAGTCGGTCGAGGATCTCTGCAAGACGGTCCGGGAACGCGTCGAGAAAGACGCCCTGACACGGCAGGAGAAGCTCATCGAGAAGACCATCATGGACCGTCTCCTGGAAGCCGTGGATCTCGACCTCCCGCAGGACCTCATCGAGCGCCAGCGCCGGCTCGCCGAGGAGCAGGTCGAGCAGAAGCTGCTCGCTTCCGGAAACAACGCCGACGGCGCGCCGGACGGTGGCCCGGGTGGCTCGGACGGTGGCCCGGGTGGCTCGGACGGTGGCCC